>JAURZV010000013.1 GCA_030653175.1 Methylobacter sp. | reverse complement strand
AGAAGCCGATCATTATAACCTACTCAGTCCGCCTGTCAACATCCTTGCCAACTTCATTTCCTGTTACCGACTCTTCCAGGGACCCTGCCCCGAAAGAACTGCGCATTCTACAGCCTTCTCAGCCCGCGTCAAGAAGTTATTACATGAGCTTGTAAATCATCATTAGAGCACTAGACTGTATTAATAATGCAAAATATATTAAAAAAATAACGTTGCCTTTACGTTATGGCTTTTACCCTTTTCCGCGGGATATCAAAAGTTATTAGCAGCATAAAGATCAATTGTTCTCACCAATTAACATACCCTTAATTATCTTCACATAGACCATAATCATTTGGATCCCAACACTCCCTTGCCAATCTGACTTTTAATATAGGAATTTTCTATCATTATGTTCTGAGACATTTTCAAGAAAAAAGCACTCAAACAGACTTCGAGCAATGATAAATCGAATTTTCCGCTTACCCCTAACAAGAAACCTACCTCAATAAAGAACATCACCATTCCAATCTCTTTTTTAAAAAGGCTGATGCCGGTTGCTCAACTGCTAACCGAAAAAGAAATACAAAAATTACATATTACCGCCGCCAGTTTTACGCCTGGAGCTATCGTTTTTAACAGAGGCACCGAAGTAGACTCATTAATATATATCGTTACAGGCAATATCTTCATGGAGGCCAATAATGGCTCCGGACTTGAAATAAGCGCCCACACTTTTAAAGCTCTGTATCCATTGTCCGCAGGCAAACTACACTATTTTACAGGGATTGCCGGATCAGACGTGACTGTAATCTATATTTCCAAGACCATGCTTCAACCAAACCAACGCATTATTACCACTCTGCATAATGAACTAAAAGTTTCTGAAAGCCTTAAAAATAATCCGTTTTTTAACTGTTTTTATCAGCACTTTACCCAGGGAGAACTTAAAATCCCAAACTTTCCTGATATTGCATTAAAACTGCGTAACGCTATTCAGCAGGATCGCGGAATTGCCGACATTGTCAAAATTATTAATCTGGATCCGGTTATTTCCGCCAAACTGATTCAAGTCGTCAACAGCCCCATATACAGACCAGTGAACCCGATCAGCAATTTCCTCGACGCCATCAATCGTCTCGGACTGACGACTACGCGCAATCTGGTGACGGCTTTCAGCATGAATAACTTAACTAAAAGCGAAAATCCATCAACAAAAAAGTTAATTCAATATACTTGGTTACAGAGCCTCAAGGTTTCCAGTATCAGCCATACCCTACTCAAAAAGCAGATCCTGACGAAGCACTACTCGCAGGGCTTTTGCATAATATCGACTTGCTGCCCATTTTGACTTTTTCTGACAGCTTACCGGAAGGCACTTATCAATCAATGGATATTGACCTTTGCATAAACGAAATACACGGACAGATAGGTTCTATTATTTTAGAAAAATGGGAATTTCCGAATAATTTAAGACAAATTCCCTTACAGTCTTCAAACTGGTTTACAAGCACTACTGAAGATATCAACCTGAATGACATAGTATTATTGGCAAAATACCATAATATTCTGGCATCCCCCGGGAAAACCGAGCTCCCATCACTCCTTACCCTGCCAGCCTTTCAAAAATTGGAACACCAACTTTTAACCCCGGAAATGTCTCTACAGGTACTGCACGATGCAAAACAACAAATTGCACAAACAATGAGTTTTTTCTCGCGTTAACAATAATGATTATCTGTCAAAATCGACCCACAGCGCATTTCCCCACTGTTTCGATAATGCATGGGAAAAACAAACACCAAAATCAAACTTGAGCTTTTCAACCATACACGATAATATTGATTCAATACTACATTGGAGTCCAAAATAATGAATACAATAAAAAAACGCCTACCCAAATCAGTCATTATCGGCTTAGCCGCTATCATTTTGCCTTTTGGGGCGCAGGCAACTTCCGATACCTCCAAAAACATGCATCAACTATATGAGGATAATTGCGCCGGTTGCCACGGCTCTGATCATGGCGGGTTTATTGCTCCCGGATTGAATTCCGATACACTGAAAGGCCGAAGTCCTACTGCTTTACGCAGCCTGATCATGACCGGAAGTTTTGACACCTTGATGCCTCCGTTCTTTGGCCGTTTATCGGATGACGAAATCCGCGGCTTGGTCAAACATTTACAAACCACGCCAAAACAGGCCAATCCGGCCTGGACGCTTGACGATATCAAAGCGTCGATCAAAGTGTACGTCAAAGACGAAAGCACCCTGCCCGCAAAGCCTACCTATCAAATCAACAGTATGGACGATGTAATCGGTGTCGCGGTTCGCGGCAAATACGGACGCGGTTCAGGTTCTAAAGCGGTGTTCATCAACAGCACCACCCACAAACAAATCGGCGAAGTCGCCACCGGCACTGCCGCGCATATTATCGACTATAACCCCGCCAACCCGCGCTGGGCTTATGTAAAAACCGATACGGCGGAAATTTTTAAAGTCGATTTGTATTCCATGCAAGCCGTACGTAGCGTCAAAACAGGATTCAACGGACCGGGACTGGGCGTTTCCCGCGACGGAAAATACATCATGGCCGGTTCTTATGTACCGCACAACGCCGTCATTCTTGATGCCGACACCTTGGAACCGCTAAAAACCTTCGAACTGGAAGGCATTGATCCTGACGGCAAAATGGTCTCTTCCGATTCCGGCATGATCATCGGCACACCGTTTGACGATATTTTCGCCATCGCTCTGGAAAACGCAGGTCAAGTTTGGGTGGTTGATTTAAAAGAAGGTTTCCCAGTCACGAAAATCGAAAAAGTCGGCCGCCATTTGCATGATGCCTTCCTGAGCCATGGCGGCAGCAAACTCATGGTAGCTTCTTATGATGACAGCATCGTTACTGCGATTGACTTAAAAGACCGCAAAATCATCAAAAAACTGGATGCCGGTTGCGTACCTCACGTTGGCGGCGGTGCTGCGGTTGAAGTTGACGGCCGCACACTGGGTTTCGGCACCAACTTCGGCGATTGCGACAAAACAGTGGTCAGCGTCTGGGATCTGGACAAAATGGAAGTGGTCAAACAGATTCCGGTTGCCGGCGGCACGGAATCTCCGGCAGCTCATGCCAATGCGCCTTATGTCGCGGTGGACATCATCTCTAAGGATCGTCGCGCCCGCACTATCCAGCTGATCGACAAGCAAACCCTGGAAGTCGTTAAAACCCTGGATGTAGGCGGACACGCTTATTTCCCCGAGTATAGCGCCGACGGCAAGTTCCTGTATGTCAGCGCCGGGTACAGCGGCGATGAAGTCGTCGTCTATGATTCAGTGTCCATGGAAAAAGTGGCCTCCGTATCGATGGAAAGCCCGGCCGGCATATTTTCTCATGGCCGCGTCAGATATATGACCCGCGGCCTTTCTCCTGACGAAATGAAAGGGGCAAAATAATGAGATTAACAGCTCTTACAGGATCGTTGCTACTGGGCTTACTGTCCGCCCACAGCGCAAATGCAGCAAGTATTTATGCGGGCCAAGCCAAAGCGGCGGCGGTTTGTTCGCAATGTCACGGCATCAAAACGCCTTCAGCCGAAGCGCCTTTTCCGCCATTGGCCGGACGCGATGCGGATTACTTAAAAACAGCGCTTAAACAGTACCGGGATAAAACCCGAAAATCCGACATTATGAATGCTATCGCCGGTTCTTTAAGCGATGACGACATTAGCAATGTTGCGATGTACTATGCCAAGTTAAAACCGTAACACCTATGAAAAAACTGCCGCTTTTAATGTTGGTTATTACAGCTGTTTTAGCCAAAACCAGCCTGGCCGGTGAACCGTCACCGGAAAGGCAAAGTACGCTCCGCAACATGCTCAATCATGATTGCGGAGCGTGTCATGGTTTAACATTAAAAGGCGGCCTTGGCCCTGCCCTGCTGCCAGAGGCATTAGCCGGAAAGCCTGATGAGTTTTTGGTCTCAACCATTCTTAGCGGCAGAAAAGGCACCGCCATGCCGCCATGGCAGCAGTTTATCAGTCACGACGAGGCGATCTGGTTGGTTGGGATTTTACGTAACTCCGAGAAACAAAACCTAAGCGAGACAAGCAAATGAAGACTTATTGTTTTTTATTTTTGATTGCACTTTCGATCGCCCAAGTCAATGCAGAAACAAACATTGCCATTTTGGATTTTGAACTCAATGATTTGACGCTGAAGCCCAGGATCGCCGCTGAAATTAATAGAACAGCAAGTCTAAAGCCCTTGCTGGAAAATGAATTAAAAGGAGCTGGCTATCGCATTATTTCGATTGATTTAGCCGCACAACATCACTCCAACAGCGGCTTCGGTTATCTGTTTGAGCATGACGATGTCGCAGCCGAGCTTGGCAGAACAGCAGGTGCTGATTATGTATTGGTTGGAAGACTGCATAAGCCCAGTTTTTTGTTCGCCTATATCATGGGTCATTTAATTAGGGTTAAAGATGGCCAGTTAATTGGCAACTACATTTCAGAAACCAAAGGCGGCGATGAAAAATTAACGCTTAAAGGCGTTGAAAGCCTTGCCGGCAAAATCGATAAGGATTTGGATAATCGTTACACACCTCCGCCCCCTAAGCATATCTCTTTGCACTAATTATTTTATTCCTTCAGTTCCGCGTTCAAGTAAACTTGCCAAAGTAACTATTGTTACATCTATCCAGGATAATCTTTATGCAAAGCATTTTTTTTAAAGAAGCCCAACAAAATCTTGACCAGCTTTGCCAAAAAGTTTGTCAAGACCATGAACCCTGCATCGTAAACCGTGAAGATAATAATCCTGTGGTTATTTTGTCATTGGCTGACTTTAACGCATGGCAGGAAACACATTATTTATTATCGAATCCTGCTAATGCCCAAAGACTGCTTAACTCGCTGGACAAAGCGAGAAACGGACAACTGATGCAAAAGGAATTGATCGAGGAATGAATATCCTGTTTACGGACGACGCCTGGGAAGATTATCTGTATTGGCAACAAACCGATAAACAAACACTCAGAAAAATTAATCCATTGTTAAAAGAGATACAACGCACCCCATTTACCGGTCTTGGAAAGCCGGAGCCATTGAAACACCGGCTACAAGGCTGCTGGTCGAGACGCATTGATAGCGAACATCGTCTGGTTTATGAAATTACCGATAATACACTTCAGGTTATTGGCTGCCGTTTTCATTATTAACACGTTTTATGAGAAAAATATTATCACTCCTGATCTTCCTATTCTCGTTCAACGCCATTGCAGAACTGCGCGCCACCGGCGACTTGGGCATCGTCATCGAACGGGAAGACGGCAATGCGCTGATCATCAACACCACCGAGCATAAACGCTTAGCCAAAATCGAAAAGCTGGGCGATTTGTCTCACGCTTCCGTGGTTTTCTCCCGCGACCAGCGTTACGCCTATGTTTTCGGTCGGGACGGCGGCTTAACCAAAATCGATATGCTCAAGGATGCCATCGACAAGCGCATCATCCAGGCTGGCAACAGCATCGGCGGGGCGATCTCCCAGGATGGCAAATTGATCGCTGTGTCCAACTACACACCGGGCGGCGTTAAGGTTTTTTCCTCGGACACGCTGGAACTGGTTGCAGATATTCCCGCCGACTATGGCGATGGACTGCGCTCCAAAGTGGTCGGTCTGGTTGACGCACCCGGACAACGCTTTGTATTTTCCCTGTTCGATGCCGGTGAAATCTGGATGGCCGACTTTAAAAATCCCAAAGCGCCGATCATTAAAAAATTCCCGAACATCGGTAAACAACCTTACGACGCGTTAATGTCACCGGATGGGCACTATTACATCGCAGGCTTGTTTGGCGAACCCGGACTGGCATTGCTGGATTTATGGAATCTCGATGCCGGAGTCAAACGCATATTGTCCGACTACGGCAAAGACGATGAAAAACTGCCCGTTTATAAAATGCCGCATCTTGAAGGCTGGGCGGTAGCCGGTGACTACGTGTTTGCTCCCGCGATAGGCCAACACAAGGTTCTGGTCATCGATAAGAACACCTGGAAACTGCGTGACACCATAGCGGTCGCCGGACAACCGGTTTTTGTGATGGCAAGACCCGATGCGCGGCAAGTCTGGGTTAACTTTGCCTTTCCCGACAATAACCAGTTGCAGATTATCGACGTCAAAGACCTGTCCCTGCGCAAAACCTTGACGCCTGGAAAAGCCGTCCTGCACATGGAATTCACACCGCGCGGCGAACAAGTCTGGGTTGCGGTAAGGGACGATAACCAGCTGGTGGTTTACGACACGGAAACCTTGCAGGAAATCACCCGCCTGCCCGCCAACAAACCCAACGGTATTTTCTTTAGCTCGCGCGCGCATAAAATCGGTTTATGAGATTATAAAAATATCGCCCAAATCAGGCTAAAAAATATTCACCACAGAGAACACGAAGGACACGAAGGACACGAAGAAAATAATCCCTTCGTGTTCTCTGTGTTCTTCGTGGTTATTCCTTAATTTGCGAATTTTCTATGCTGACACCCTTACACAAACAGCTGCTAAACGACTATCAGCACGACTTCCCCCTATCGGCGCAACCTTATCAGGAAATCGCCGATGCGCTGGGCGTAACCGAAGCCGAGGTTTTATCGGCATACACCGAGCTAGGCGATAACGATTTTATCAGCCGCATCGGCCCGGTTATTCCACCCAATCATATCGGTGTCAGCGCCCTAGTCGCCATGTCCGTGCCTGAACAACGCCTACAGGCTGTTGCCGATAAAATCAGCGCTTATCCCGAAGTCAATCATAACTATGAACGCGAACACCGGCTCAATCTCTGGTTTGTGGTCATCGCTTCCGATGCGGAGCACTTACGCGCCGTAATCGACTCAATAGAACAGGAAACATCCTACCCGGCCATGCAACTGCCGATGCTGGATGATTTTTTCATTGATTTGGGTTTTAAACTGGACTTGAATAATGATTGATGTTCGTGATCGTCAACTACTTGAGCATATTCAACTGGGACTGCCGATTTGCCCCAGACCTTATGCCGAAATCGGCGCCAAAATCGACATGCCCGAAGCTGAAGTTATCGAACGCCTGACCCGGCTTAAAACAATAGGCCTGATCAAACGCATGGGCGTTATCGTCAAGCACCGGCAACTGGGTTACCGCGCCAATGCGATGATCGTCTGGAATGTGCCGGATGACCTTATTAAACAACTGGGCGGACATATCAGCCGGTTTTCATTTGTGACGCTCTGTTACCAGCGCCCCCGGCAGCCGGAATGGTCGTATAACCTGTATTGCATGATACACGGCAAAGACAAGGCCACTGTGTCAAACCAACTGGAACAGCTCGTTGACGCTTGCGGTTTAAGCGGTTTTGACCAAGAAATCCTGTTCAGCCGCCGTTGTTTTAAACAACGCGGCGCCATTTATCAAAACCCGACCCCGGTTTTAGCTGATGGATGAAATAGACAAACAAATTATCAATGCCTTGCAGGACGGCTTTCCGATTTGCGATGCACCTTATCAACATGTCGCCGCGCAACTGGGACTTGGCGAACAGGAACTGATAGCCCGATTAAAAGCGCTGTTGGATAACGGCACCCTCACCCGCTTCGGCCCCTTGTATAATGCCGAACAAATGGGCGGAGCCTTGACCTTGGCGGCCGTTAAAGCTCCAATAGATCGCTTCGATGAAATCACAGAAATCATCAATGCCTTCCCCGAAGTCGCCCATAATTACGCGCGCAGCCATGAGCTGAATATGTGGTTTGTGCTTGCTACCCAAACACCTGAACAAATTCAGCAGTCCATTACTGCAATAGAACAACAAACCGGCCTGACCGTCTACAACATGCCGAAAAACAAAGAGTATTTTGTCAACCTGAAGCTGGAAGCCTGACCATGCTTGATCAAACAGACCGTAAAATCATCCAGGCAACCCAGGCCGGTTTACCGCTTACGCCCCAGCCCTACCAGACTATTGCCGAACAACTTGGGCTAAGCGCAGATGATGTTATGATGCGGCTGTCCGCCATGCAAAACAGCGGCATCATTCGCCGCATCGGCGCAGTGCCCAACCACTATAAACTGGGCTATCGCTTTAACGGCATGACCGTCTGGAATATTCCCGATGAGTTCATCGATGGACTGGGGCAAAAAGTCGGGCAACTGGAATTTGTCAGCCATTGTTATCATCGTCCCAGACATCCGCCCGAATGGCCGTATAACCTGTTTGCGATGGTGCATGGCAAAACCCGGGAAGCCGTCGATAAACAAATTCAGCAGATTTCCGACCTGCTTGGCGACTACAATCTGGGGTGTGATGTTTTATACAGCACAAAAATCCTGAAAAAAACCGGTTTCCGCACAGGCGATCGGCCGGTCGCCCCTACAATAAATTCAACCGACCATAGAGAAAACCGGCTGGTTGCCCCTACAGTAAATTCAAACGACCGTAGGGGAGACCGGCCGGTCTCCCGCACCGAACAACAAAGAAAAACCAGAAAACAAACCCGCCTGACTCATTACGACTACAGCCAAAATGGCGCTTATTTTATAACCCTCTGCGCCCATAACCGGGAATGCTTATTCGGGGAAATACAAAATGGCATCATGGTACCGAACAACTACGGAGAAATAGTTATTGAAGAATGGTACAAATCTGAAATCATCAGGGATGAAATTGAACTCGATGAGTTCGTGTTAATGCCTAACCATATCCACGGAATTCTATTAATTGACCGTAGGGGCGACCGGCACGACTGCATGGATGCAGGAGGTAGAGCAACGCAGGGAGCGGTTGCCGAGGTCGCTCTAAACCACGTCCCAGGCCCAAAACCAAAATCACTGAGTTCATTCATTGCCGGTTTTAAAGCCACCGTAACCAGACAAATTAACAATATTCGCAACAAACCCGGCGTACCCGTTTGGCAAAGAAACTATTATGAGCACGTCGTGCGGAACGAAGATGATTTATTGCAAACCCGCGAATATATTGTTAATAATCCAATGAAATGGGAGTTGGATAAGGAGAATCCTCAACGTATTGAATAAAAAGGGCGACCAACCGGTCGCCCCTACGGTAATTTGAGCAATTATTGACAATTGTAGGGGCGACCGGTTGGTCGCCCTTTAGATATATACTGTGACATAACACCACCACGAGAACTTAAACTTTTATGTTTAGACTAAGCCAATACATGCGGGAACTGATAGACCCGACACCCTTAAAACCGGCGCGTAAACCGGCGGCCCCAGTGGTTATCTGGAATCTGATCCGCCGCTGCAACCTCACCTGCAAGCATTGTTACACGACATCCACCGATATAAATTTCCCCAACGAATTGAGCACGCCGGAAATCTACACGGTCATGGACGACCTGAAAGCCTTTAAAGTGCCGGTGCTGATCTTGTCCGGCGGCGAACCGTTGCTGCATCCCGACATTTTCAACATTTCCCGCCGCGCTAAGGACATGGGCTTTTATGTCGCCCTATCCACCAACGGCACCAAAATTTCCTCGGATAATATCGACGAAATCGCCGACATTAACTACCAATACATCGGCGTCAGCCTGGACGGCATCAAAGATACCCATGACCGGTTCCGCCGGGTGAAAGGCTGTTTCGACCATGCCTTACACGGCATCCACCTGTGCCTGGAAAAAGGCATCAAAGTCGGCCTGCGTTTTACCTTGACGCAAGATAACGCGCAGGATTTTCCGGCCATGTTGCAGTTAATGGATGACAACAATATCGACAAATTCTATTTATCGCATTTGAATTACGGCGGCCGCGGCAACAAAAACCGCAAAGACGACGCCCATTTTTCAATGACCAGAGATGCGATGGATTTGCTGTTCGAAACAAGCTACGACTGGCTTAAAGCAGGTAAAGACCGGGAGTTTGTCACCGGCAATAACGATGCCGACGCGGTTTATTTCTTGCATTGGGTAGCCGAGCATTTCCCCGATAAAGTCGAACACATCCAAGCCAAACTGGAACAATGGGGCGGCAATGCCTCCGGCGTTAATGTTGCCAATATCGACAACCTGGGCAATGTCCACCCCGACACATTCTGGTGGCATTATGAGCTGGGCAATGTAAAAGAACGGCCCTTTTCGGAAATATGGATGGATACCAGCGACCCGTTGATGGCGGGTCTTAAGCAAAGCCCAAGACCGCTCGAAGGGCGCTGTGCAAGGTGTCGTTATCAGGCGATTTGCAACGGCAACACCCGCGTCAGGGCCGCGCAAACGACCGGGAATTTCTGGGCTGAAGATCCCGGCTGTTATCTGACTGATAGTGAGATAGCCTAAGTCTTGTATTCGCATAGGGCGACCTCGGCAACAGCTCCATGCGTTGCTCTACCTCCTGCATCCATGCAGTCGGGCCGGTCACCCCTACGGTTTATTATTTAAGCAAACATGGCCGTCAAAACTCGGCATCATGATAAACATTCTGCACATCATCCAGATCGCTCAACATATCTAAAAACTTTTCAAATAGCGCAATGTCATCGCCGCTAATCGTGGCGACGCTTTTGGGCAGAAATTGAATCTCGTCCACCTCAAAATCAATCTCACCCAAAGCATCCGATAAAGCTTGTTTGGCTTTGAAGTAGTCGGCATGAGGCGTGAAGACGGTGACTTTCCCATCATCGCTTTCAATATCGGTAACGTCGACATCGGCCGAAAGTAACGCCTCAAGAACAGCGTCCTCGTCCGCATTTTTAAATGCCAGGATAGCCGCATGGTCAAACATGTGACTGACCGTGCCTTGAGTGCCGATTTTACATTTTGTTTTGGTAAAACACTGACGCACATCGCCAAAAGTACGGTTAGGGTTATCGGTCAGGCAGTCGACTATCACCATACAATCGCCGGGGCCATAGCCTTCATAGCGCGCAGACGCGAAATCCTCACCGCCGCCTCCTTTAGCTTTGTCGATTGCTTTCTCAATAACATGGGTAGGAACCTGGTCTTTCTTGGCGCGCTCAATCAACCCCCGCAAGGCTAAATTTCCAGCCGGGTCAACGCCTCCCGATTTAGCGCTTACATATATTTCCCGGCCATATTTGCTGTAAACCCTTGCCTTGGCATCGGATGTTTTGGCCATAGACACTTTGCGGTTTTGATAGGCTCTACCCATTTTGCTGTTGCTCCAGTGATAATAATAATAAAGCAGCAGATTTTACAGATAAGTATTTGCATAGGAAACTTATGAATTGGCTAACAAGCCGGGGCTAGTTAGGAATTCGCAGTCATAGCGCATCAGGGCAATCGCGCTTAAATTACCCCGAGGATTCGAAGTAAATAATCATTATCCCATCCAGCCTTTAATCGCTTAATCTTGACGCCAACTTTGGCTGTTTTTTCAGTTTTGATTAGATTCAGGGCAATATGCCGGATAACAGCTAGATTTGCAGCACTATGTCCTTTGCGAGTTCGATTGCTATCTTCATCAAAGGCTACATCAAGAACCCAATGAAGATTATTTTCAATCGCCCAATGCGCTCGCACCACCTGCTCTAATCGCTTCGGGTCATTCGCATCAAGGCTGCTGATAAAATAGCGTGTTTCTTCAGTAACCTTGTCGCCGATTTCTCTTTTGGCAGTGACTGCGATAATGCTTTGTAGGCTGTTCCAGTCATGCCGCTCTCGCAACCAGGCTATATCGGCTGTCGCACGAATGGTGCGGGTTTCAATGCGGCCGTGTTCACCATCATAGCTAACAGAGGCAACTGCTGGAGATAACGACGAAGTGAAAAATGTTTTAACATCGTCATGCAGGTTGCCCTGATTGCCTTTCAGACTAAACACATAGTCACCGCCTTGCTGTTTAATCTGTTTGGCTATTTTCTTTTGGCAACCCATCGCATCGATAGTAATTACTGCTCCCGCTATATCAAGCCGTGACAGTAGCTTTGGAATGGCGGTGATTTCATTCGATTTATCATCAACTTTAACCTGACCTAAAACCAGGTTATTTTGTTGTGCCCAAGCACTGACCATATAAATGGCTGCTTTTTTTGAAGCCTTGTCTATGCTGCGCCTTAAGCACTTGCCATCAATTGCAATGACTTCCCCTTCGGATATATTGGCTAAATCAGCAACCCAGCGGGAAAAACAGACGCTAAATTGGTCGGTATCAATGGCCGCATAAACTATACCGAAGGTATCATGCGAGGGTATGCCATGCTCTAAACCAAGTAATTCAGTGAACCACTCCTCTTTTGCAAGGCCAAACTCTTCAACAGCAACCCAGTTATCAGCGCCACAAATAATCGCGCAGATGCTGATAAAGAAAATATCTTGTAGTTGATGCTTCTTTTGCCTGTTTACTCTGGGGTCTTCAATGCTTGAAAAGTGATGAATAATAGAAGGTGTTGGTTTTTCATTTCAAATCAAAATGATAGATTTAATACTTCATCTAAATTCTATTTTCAAGCGTTTTTAAGCGCGATTGCCCTGCGCTATGGATAGCTATCCA
>JAURZV010000008.1 GCA_030653175.1 Methylobacter sp. | reverse complement strand
ATGGCCAAAGAAAAATTCTCACGTAGCAAGCCCCACGTAAACGTCGGCACAATCGGTCACGTCGATCATGGTAAAACTACTTTAACCGCTGCTTTAACAAAAGTAATGGCTGAGCTCCAGGGTGGAGAAGTTAAAGCCTTTGATCAGATTGATAATGCACCTGAAGAGCGTGCGCGTGGTATTACTATATCAACATCACACGTCGAATATGAATCAGCAACACGTCATTATGCGCACGTTGACTGCCCAGGCCATGCTGATTACGTAAAAAACATGATTACCGGTGCGGCGCAAATGGATGGCGCTATTTTGGTATGTTCGGCAGCCGACGGCCCAATGCCGCAAACAAGAGAGCATATCCTGTTATCAAGACAGGTAGGCGTGCCTTACGTCGTGGTGTTCTTGAATAAAGCGGATATGGTTGACGATGCAGAGCTGATCGAATTGGTCGAAATGGAAATTCGAGAGCTGCTGGATATGTACGAATTCCCAGGCGATGACACGCCAATTATCGTAGGTTCAGCTTTACTTGCATTGCAAGGCGATACCAGCGAAATCGGTGTTCCTTCAGTGGTCAGATTGGTGGAGGCATTAGATACCTACATTCCTTTGCCGGAAAGAGCGGTAGATGGCGCATTCCTGATGCCTATTGAAGATGTGTTCTCGATTTCAGGTCGCGGCACAGTGGTTACCGGTCGCATTGAGCGTGGCATTGTCAAAGTCGGGCAGGAAATTGAAATTGTCGGTATCAAGCCCACAGTGTCAACAACGTGTACCGGTGTGGAAATGTTCCGTAAGCTGCTGGATCAAGGTCAGGCGGGCGACAATGTTGGTATCCTTCTGAGAGGAACAAAAAGAGATGATGTTGAGCGTGGGCAGGTTTTAGCGCACAAAGGCACCATCAAGCCGCACTCATACTTTAATTCGGAAATTTATATCTTATCTAAAGATGAGGGTGGTCGTCATACTCCTTTCTTTAATGGCTATCGTCCGCAGTTCTATTTCAGAACAACTGACGTGACAGGTGCTGTCGAGTTGCCGGAAGGCGTTGAAATGGTTATGCCTGGCGATAATATTTCAGTCAAAGTAAAGCTGATTTCACCGATCGCTATGGAAGATGGTTTGCGTTTTGCAATCCGTGAAGGTGGTCGTACAGTAGGTGCGGGCGTCGTTGCATCAATACTTGAATAATAATATTTTTTAGTATAATATATCAGTTTATGTAAGGCTTGTCTGAATAGGTCAGTAGTTCAATTGGTAGAATAGCGGTCTCCAAAACCGCGGGTTGGGGGTTCGAGACCCTCCTGGCCTGCCATTCAGATTAAAGCATATCAAATCTATTTTCATAGTAAATAACACATGAATACTCAGGTAGAAGCATCGGCATCGGTTTTTGATGTTGTTAAGCAAGTATTTTCCGTTGTCTTTGTGGTTGCTGGTGTGGCTGCATTCTATTATTTCTCAGAAGTTCCGCTTTTATACCGAGTCCTTGGTTTGGTTGTTGTGGCGCTGATTGTGGTGGGTATGATGCTCACTACGGGGGTGGGGCGCGATGTTTTGGGGTTCGTTTTGGAGTCCAAGCAAGAGGTCAGGAAAGTTGTTTGGCCAACTCGGGAAGAAACTTTTCGTACCACATTACTGGTATTTGGAATGGTTTTTATTGTCGGCTTGATTCTGTGGTTGCTGGATATGTTCCTGTTTTGGGGTGTGCGTCTTTTGACGGGTCAAGGAGGGTAAAGGAATGGCGCTACGTTGGTATGTTGTGCACGCCTATTCAAATTTTGAAAATAAAGTTAAGCAAGCCTTAGAGGAAAGAATTAAAAGAGAAGGTTTGGAGCAGTATTTCGGTAAGATTCTGGTGCCTACCGAAGAGGTTGTGGAAATGCGTATGGGGCAGCAGAGAAAAAGCGAAAGAAAATTTTTTCCTGGATATGTGCTGGTACAAATGGATTTAACTGATGAAACTTGGCATTTGGTAAAAGATGTGCCAAGGGTTTTGGGTTTTATAGGTGGGACTTCCGATCGTCCGGCGCCAATATCCGAAAAAGAAGCGATGGCTATTCTCAATAGGGTCGAGGATGGAGTGAACAAGCCGCGGCCTAAGACGATGTTTGAGGCTGGTGAGGTAATTAGGGTGATTGATGGGCCATTTAAGGATTTTAATGGTGTCGTTGAAGAAGTTAATTACGAAAAAAGTAAAATAAAAATATCAGTGCTCATTTTTGGTCGATCAACATCTGTTGAGCTTGGCTTTGGGCAGGTAGAAAAAAGTTAAATAAGTTTAGGTGTTTAGTGTTTTCAAAATCACTGCCTGAATAAGGCAGTGATTTTTTGTGTCTTGTCTAGGGGAGCTGAAAAGCGTTTGTACCCATATTTGGAGTAAATAATGGCTAAAAAAATAACCGCGTATATTAAATTACAGGTTAAAGCAGGCGAAGCAAATCCAAGTCCACCTGTAGGTCCAGCATTGGGTCAACGGGGTGTTAATATTATGGAGTTTTGTAAAGCTTTTAATGCTAAAACACAAGATACAGAAAAAGGTTTGCCTTTGCCTGTGGTCATCACTGTTTATAGTGATCGTAGTTTTACCTTTATTACAAAAACCCCGCCAGCTTCAATTCTTTTGAAAAAAGCAACAGGCATTAAAAGTGGAAGCAGTAATCCTAATACCAAGAAAGTTGGTACGGTAACTCGTGCGCAATTGGAAGAGATTGCTAAAACAAAAATGGAAGATTTGAATGCGGCAAATCTTGAAGCAGCAGTAAAAACTATTGCGGGCAGTGCGTACAGCATGGGTCTGAATGTGGAGGGATTATAATGGCTAAATTGTCAAAAAAAGCGAAAATTATCAAAGGGAAAGTTGATAAAGCCAAGCAATATTCAATCACTGAAGCGGTTCAGTTGTTGAAAGAGCTGGGGACTGCGAAGTTTAGTGAGGCTATTGATGTTAGCGTTAATTTGGGTGTGGATCCTCGCAAGTCCGATCAAAATGTTCGCGGCGCAACGGTGTTGCCAAATGGTACGGGAAAAACAGTTAGAGTTGCGGTTTTTACTCAGGGTCCTAATGCTGATGCGGCGAGAGAAGCCGGAGCTGATATAGTAGGTATGGATGACTTGGGTGAGCTGGTAAAAAAAGGTGAAATGAACTTTGACGTGGTCATTGCCTCTCCGGATGCCATGAGAGTAGTTGGTCAGTTGGGTCAGATTTTGGGGCCTAGAGGTTTAATGCCTAACCCTAAGGTTGGAACTGTGACCGCTGATGTTGCCACGGCAGTAAAAAATGCTAAATCAGGACAAGTGCGTTACCGGACTGATAAGTCAGGAATTATTCACTGTACGCTAGGTAAAGTTACATTCGATGCTACTGCTATTCAAGGTAACTTGGAAGCATTGCTTGCAGATTTAAGAAAGTTAAAGCCGACCGCAGCTAAAGGTATTTACATTAAGAAGATAACCTTATCTTCGACTATGGGTCCTGGTTTGTGGCTGGATCAAAGCAGTATTTCAATTTAACGTTATAAAAGACTTTGGGTTGCCGACCCGTTCGGTAACCGTCAAAGACCGCAGGCGTTGTAAAACTTAATATTTCCTGCGTAGACGGAAGCTGGAACCTAAAAAAGCTGGGGAAAGGGACCGTAAGGGGTATTCAAATGAATGCTTTTTATTAATTCTGGGGATAAATTCCGGAGGTAAGCTGTGGCACTAAATTTAGATAGCAAAAAAGCTGTCGTAGAAGAAGTCGCTGTATTCGCCGCTAAAGCTCATTCTGCAATTGCAGCAGAATATCGTGGATTAACGGTTACGGAACTGACCGAACTGCGTAAAACAGCGAGAGAGACAGGCGTATATCTGCGCGTGGTAAAAAATACACTGGCAAAGCGAGCAGTAGCCGGGACTGAATTTGAATGTATGCAAAGTGGACTGGTAGGTCCTTTATTGATTGCATTTTCTATGGAAGATCCAGGTTCTGCGGCGCGTTTAATTAGCGATTTTGCTAAAACCCACGACAAATTAATTGCCAAGATAGTTGCTATTGGCGGGCAGTCGTTTGGTGGTTCTGAGCTTGCTCGACTAGCCAGTCTGCCTACTCGCGATCAAGGTATTGGTCTGTTGATGTCAGTAATGAGAGCGCCTACAGAGAAATTTGTGCGTACTTTGGCTGCAATTAGAGATCAGAAAGAAGCGGCATAGTAGAAAATATTGCAGTGTAGCGTTTCTATTACCACAACCAGTTTAAAACTTATTATTTTAGAGGAATATACAATGGCAATTTCGCAAGAAGATATCTTGGAAGCGGTCTCAAACATGAGCGTTATGGAAATCGTTGACTTGATTTCAGCGATGGAAGAAAAATTTGGCGTATCTGCAGCTGTAGCTGTAGCAGCTGCGCCAGCAGCTTCAGCGGCTGCTGTTGAAGAACAAACTGAATTTGATGTTATTATGACGTCTTTCGGTGAGAACAAAGTTGCGGTTATTAAAGCAGTGCGCAGTATTACTGGGTTGGGCTTGAAAGAAGCTAAAGATGCTGTTGAAGGCGTTCCAACAACCGTGAAAGAAGCTGTTTCTAAAGCCGAAGCAGAAGATGTTAAAAAGCTGCTTGTAGATGCGGGCGCTACTGTCGAAATAAAATAAATTTTGACTCAATTGCAGGGATGTTGGAATAAACGTCTCTGCCAAGTACGGCTGGTGGCAACCTTGTCACCGGCCTTTTACTGTTTGCAATAATCGCACGGTAGAAAATTATCTATGACGAAAAGGTTTGGAAGCGATATGTCCTACTCTTTTACAGAAAAAAAGCGTATTCGAAATAACTTTGGGAAAGGTACTGAGGTACTTGATGTTCCCTATCTTCTGGCAACGCAAATTAATTCATATGCGGGCTTTTTGCAATCAGGTGTTACAGCTGAAAAACGTGAAGACAGTGGATTGCATGCTGCATTCTCCAGTGTTTTCCCAATTGAAAGCCATTCCGGATATGCAGTGCTGGAGTATGTGAAATATAGATTGGGGGAGCCTGTTTTTGATGTAAGAGAGTGTCAACAAAGAGGCGCTACCTATGCGGCACCCTTAAGGGTATTGGTTCGCTTGGTTATCTATGACAAAGAAGCCTCTGCGAATGCAAAAGTAGTTAAGGATATCCGTGAACAAGAAGTTTACATGGGCGAGTTGCCTTTGATGACGGACAATGGAACATTTGTCATTAATGGGACGGAGCGGGTAATTGTCTCCCAGTTACATCGTTCGCCAGGTGTTTTCTTTGATCATGATAAAGGAAAGACCCATTCGTCAGGAAAGCTGTTATTTAACGCGCGGGTTATTCCTTATCGTGGTTCGTGGCTGGATTTTGAGTTTGATCATAAAGATTGCGTTTTTGTTCGAATTGATCGGCGTAGAAAAATACCCGCAACTATCTTGCTTAGGGGATTAGGATACGATAACGAAGAAATGCTCAAGATTTTCTTCGAAATGAATAAATTTACTATTGATGCTCAAAAATGCATTTTCCATATCGTTCCTGAACGTATGCGTGGAGAAATTGCAGCCTTTGATATTAAGAGTAAAAAAGGTGAAGTATTAGTTGAAGAAGGACGTCGGATCACTGCTAAGCATATCCGTGAAATGATAAAATCCGGGTTAACCGAAGTAGAAGTGCCCAAGGATTACTTGGTTGGCAAGATATTAGGAAATAACCTGATTGACCGATCTACAGGCGAATTGGTCGCTAATGTGAACGACGAACTTACTGTAGCGATAATAGACCGATGCATTGAAAGTGGTATTACCGAGCTTAATACCCTGTTTGTCAATGACCTGGATAAAGGTCCGTACATGTCTAATGCAATGAGGCTGGATACGACTTCCAATAGTCTTGAGGCATTGGTTGAAATATATCGGATGATGCGCCCTGGCGAGCCGCCGACTAAAGATTCTGCGGAAAACCTGTTCCAGAACCTGTTCTTTACCGATGAACGCTATGACCTGTCTACGGTTGGACGGATGAAGTTTAATCGTCGTTTGGGTCGTCAGGAAACAACAGGGCCGGGTACGTTAACTAAAGACGATATTATTGATGTACTGAAAGAATTAATCGATATCCGGAACGGCAACGGTAACGTTGACGATATTGACCATCTAGGTAACAGACGGGTCCGCTCGGTTGGTGAAATGATCGAGAACCAATTCCGTGTAGGATTGGTTCGCGTTGAAAGAGCTGTTAAAGAACGATTGACATTGGCGGATTCAGAAGGCTTGATGCCGCAGGAAATCATCAATGCGAAACCGGTTTCCGCTGCGGTAAAAGAGTTTTTTGGCTCCAGTCAGTTGTCACAATTTATGGATCAAAATAATCCATTATCCCAGGTGACGCATAAACGCCGTGTTTCTGCATTAGGGCCGGGCGGTTTGGCAAGAGAACGCGCTGGATTTGAGGTTCGCGACGTACATGCAACGCATTATGGTCGCGTATGTCCAATTGAGACGCCTGAAGGACCCAACATCGGCTTGATAAATTCATTATCAGTTTATGCGCGTACCAATAATTATGGCTTCCTGGAAACGCCTTATAGAAAAGTAGTCGATGGCAAAGTAACCGATCATGTCGATTATTTGTCAGCTATTGAAGAAGGCGAGTTTGTTATTGCTCAGGCCAGTGTTGCTGTAGATGCAAGCGGAAAGCTGGTTGAAGGGCTGGTGTCATGCCGCCATAAAGATGAGTTTACTTTGGCTATGTCAGACACTGTGCAATATATGGACGTGTCATCCAAGCAGATTGTATCTGTGGCAGCTTCCATTATTCCGTTCCTGGAGCATGATGATGCTAACCGTGCGTTGATGGGCTCAAACATGCAACGTCAGGCTGTTCCTACACTAAGAGCTGAAAAGCCATTGGTGGGTACGGGCATGGAAAGAACAGTTGCAAAAGATTCAGGCGTAACCGTGGTTGCTGCGCGTGGCGGTAAGATTGAAGCAGTTGACGCGGCCAGAATCGTAGTGCGAGTAAATGATACGGAGACTGAAACGGGTACGCCAGGTGTTGATATTTACAACCTGATTAAGTATACGCGGTCAAACCAGAATACTTGTATCAACCAAAAACCATTGGTAAAACCGGGCGACATCGTTAATGCCGGCGACATTATGGCAGACGGTCCGTCTACGGATATCGGGGAGTTGGCGTTAGGGCAAAACATGCTGGTTGCATTTATGCCCTGGAATGGATACAACTTTGAGGATTCGATTCTGGTTTCGGAACGTGTCGTCAAAGAAGATCGTTTCACTACGATCCATATTGAAGAGAAAACCTGCGTAGCGCGTGATACGAAACATAGCCCGGAAGAAATTACTGCGGATATTCCTAACGTCAGCGAAGAAGCGTTGTCCAAGCTCGATGAGTCGGGAATTGTTTATGTCGGTGCTGAAGTTAAAGGCGGCGATATTCTGGTGGGCAAGGTAACGCCAAAAGGTGAAACACAATTAACACCCGAAGAAAAATTATTACGTGCGATTTTCGGTGAGAAAGCTGCTGACGTCAAAGATACCTCATTACGTGTGCCTGGAAGTATTGAAGGTACGGTTATTGATGTTCAGGTATTTACCCGCGATGGTGTAAAGAAAGACAAGCGGGCTCTGGATATTGAGCAGGAAGAAATCAAGCGTTACAGAAAAGACCTTGATGACCAGCTGAAAATTCTTGAAGAAGATATTTTTGCTCGTGTTGCCAGATTATTGATTGGAAAAGTAGCTCAATCAGGCCCCGGCCAATTAAAAGCGGGAACTGAAATAACGCAAGCTTACCTCAATGGTTTGAAGCATTCAGAGTGGCTGAAAATTCGCATGAAGGATGAAGACATCAATCTTCAGCTGGAAACAGTTGTCGGCCAAGTAGAACAACAAAGAAAAGACTTTGATGAAAAATTTGAAGTCAAGCGTAAAAAAATCACCATGGGTGATGATTTGGCGCCAGGCGTTCTAAAAATGGTCAAAGTTTATCTGGCGGTTAAAAGACGCATTCAGCCGGGTGATAAAATGGCTGGCCGTCACGGAAATAAAGGTGTTATTTCCATGATTAGACCGATTGAAGATATGCCGTATACCGCTGATGGTAATCCGGTCGATATCGTCCTGAATCCGTTGGGCGTACCCTCGCGGATGAACGTCGGGCAGGTGCTGGAGACACATTTAGGCTGGGCAGCAAAAGGTTTGGGCATCAAGATAGGTAAAATGCTTGAAGCTAAATACGATGCAGAGAAAGCTAAAGTTACTGCTATCAGAGAGTATTTGGACAAAATCTATAACAGCAGTGGTCGTAAAGAAGATTTGGCTTCATTTTCCGATCAGGAAATTCTGGAAATGGCGGAAAATCTTGTTGGTGGTGTGCCTATGGCGACTCCTGTATTTGACGGCGCAAGCGAAGAAGAAATTCGCACTATGTTGAAGTTGGCTGATTTGCCTGAGCATGGGCAGGTCACGCTGTATGACGGACTGACTGGCGAACCGTTTGAACGGGAAGTTACAGTGGGTTACATGTATATGCTGAAATTGAACCATTTGGTTGATGACAAAATGCATGCGCGGTCAACGGGGCCATACAGTCTGGTTACGCAACAGCCATTAGGCGGTAAAGCGCAGTTCGGCGGCCAACGTTTCGGGGAAATGGAGGTCTGGGCGCTTGAGGCTTATGGTGCAGCCTATACCTTGCAGGAAATGTTAACAGTTAAATCTGATGACGTGACCGGTAGAACGCGAATGTATAAAAACATTGTCGATGGTGATCATAAAATGGAAGCCGGTATGCCGGAATCCTTTAATGTTTTAATTAAAGAAATCCGCTCATTGGCTGTCAATATAGAATTACAGCGGGATTAGGTGTGTTGGTCGGGTCGCCTAAAGCGCCTACTGTTGGTGGCGCAGCGTAACCCGACAAACCAATGACGTACCCGTTGAGTTACGATGCAGAAATGAAGCGTCTCGGCAATTGCTCCTGCATTGCTCTACCTCCTGCATCCATGCAGTCGTAACCCAACCTACAGTCTGTTCTGGTATACGCCAGAAAGCATTTAAAGAGGACAAGCTCTTGAAAGATTTAATGAATTTCTTAAAGCGTCAAGGTCGTGCCGATGACTTTGACGGAATTAGCATTGGTTTGGCGTCGCCGGATATGATTCGTTCCTGGTCATATGGCGAGGTAAAAAAACCGGAAACGATTAATTACCGGACCTTTAAGCCTGAGCGCGATGGTTTGTTTTGCGCCAAGATTTTTGGCCCGGTCAGCGATTATGAGTGCCTTTGCGGTAAATATAAAAGACTGAAGCATCGCGGCGTTATTTGCGAAAAATGCGGCGTTGAAGTTACGTTGTCCAAAGTTCGCCGCGAAAGAATGGGACATATTGATTTAGCCAGTCCCGTTGCACATATTTGGTTTTTAAAATCACTGCCTTCCAGAATAGCGTTGTTATTGGATATGACGCTACGCGAAATCGAGCGCGTATTATATTTTGAATCGTTCGTCGTTTTAGATCCAGGCATGACGCCTTTGGATAAAGGTCAGCTGCTTACCGATGATGATTATCTGGATGCAGTTGAATTGCATGGAGATGATTTTGTCGCAAAAATGGGTGCAGAAGCGATCTATGATTTGCTTAAGTCAATTGATTTAAAAGAGCAAGTTGAGATTCTGCGTGAAGAAATAAACTCGACCAATTCAGAAACCAAGATCAAGAAGTACTCAAAACGCCTGAAAGTTATGGATGCGTTATTGAGTTCAAAAAATCGCCCGGAATGGATGATTTTGAAAGTGTTGCCGGTATTGCCACCTGAATTGCGGCCACTTGTGCCTTTGGATGGCGGTCGATTCGCAACCTCTGATTTGAATGATCTGTATCGCCGGGTGATCAACAGAAACAATCGTTTGAACCGGTTGCTGGACTTGAATGCGCCGGATATTATCGTTCGCAACGAAAAGCGCATGCTGCAGGAATCTGTTGATGCATTGCTGGATAACGGCCGTCGCGGTCGTGCGATTACCGGCACAAACAGAAGGCCGCTTAAATCATTAGCGGACATGATTAAAGGCAAGCAAGGGCGTTTTAGACAAAACCTCTTGGGCAAGCGCGTTGATTATTCAGGTCGTTCAGTAATTGTAGTCGGTCCGACGTTAAGGTTGCATCAATGCGGACTTCCGAAAAAAATGGCATTGGAGTTATTCAAGCCATTTATATTTAGCAAGCTGCAATTTCGCGGTCTAGCCACAACCATTAAAGCTGCGAAAAAAATGGTTGAAAGGGAAGGCGCTGAAGTCTGGGATATTCTTGAAGAAGTTATCCGCGAACATCCTATTTTGTTAAACCGCGCACCTACATTGCATAGACTGGGTATTCAGGCGTTTGAACCTACGTTGATTGAAGGTAAAGCGATCCAGTTGCATCCGTTGGTCTGTAGTGCGTTTAATGCCGACTTTGACGGCGATCAGATGGCTGTGCATATTCCGTTGTCTATTGAAGCGCAGCTGGAAGCCAGAACATTGATGATGGCGACCAATAACATCTTGTCCCCAGCAAACGGTGAGCCGGTTATTAATCCTTCACAAGACGTGGTATTGGGGCTTTATTACATCAGTCGTGAAAAAATTAATGCAAAAGGCGATGGCAGCATATTCGTCAGTGTCGGCGAAATTCATAAGGCTCTATTAACTAAAACAATCGAGTTGCAATCTAAAATTCAATTGCGTATCACCGAAAAAGTGGCGAATGAGAATGGTGAGCTTGAAGACAAAACGCATCGCGTAGAAACTACCGTGGGCCGTGCGCTAATCTGGGAAGTGGTTCCAGACCGTATGCCATACGAGCTGGTTAACTGCGATATGACTAAAAAGAACATATCACGCTTAATTAATTACAGTTATCGCTATTTGGGCAACAAGGACACGGTCATACTTGCCGATCAGTTGATGTATTTGGGTTTTAGATATGCAACGATTTCCGGGGTTTCGTTCGGTATCGAAGATATGGTAATACCGGCCAAAAAAGTCGATATTATCAAGGCTTCCGATGCTGAAGTTAACGAAATTCAAAGTCAGTATGCCTCCGGCTTGGTAACTGACGGTGAACGATACAACAAAGTTGTCGATATCTGGTCGCATGCCAATGACCAAATAGCTAAGGTAATGATGGACGGACTTGGTGAAGAGTCGGTTGTTAATGCTGAAGGCAAGACAGTAAAACAAAAATCATTCAACTCTATCTTTATGATGGCCGAGTCAGGGGCGCGGGGTTCTGCCGCTCAGATTCGTCAGTTAGCCGGTATGCGTGGTTTGATGGCTAAGCCCGATGGTTCCATTATTGAAACACCTATCACCGCTAATTTTAGAGAAGGCCTGGACGTATTACAGTACTTTATTTCTACGCATGGTGCTCGTAAAGGTCTGGCGGATACGGCGTTGAAAACTGCGAACTCCGGGTACTTGACGCGTAGGCTGGTTGACGTGGCGCAGGATCTGGTAATTAACGGTGATGATTGCGGTACGTCTAACGGTTTGATCATGACTCCAATTATTGAGGGTGGTGATGTTGTTGAACCTTTATCAGAGCGCGTATTAGGTCGTGTTGCCGTCAATGACATCATGGATCCGGCCGGCGACATTATAGTAGCACCTAGAGGCACGTTATTGGATGAGCACTGGGTGTCTGTTCTTGAAGCGCATAGTATTGATCAGGTTTTGGTTCGTTCGATCATTACCTGTGAAAACAGGCATGGCGTTTGTGCGGCTTGTTATGGGCGTGACTTGGGCCGCGGCCATCTGGTGAATATTGGTGAAGCCGTAGGTGTTATTGCGGCGCAATCGATCGGTGAGCCAGGTACGCAGTTGACTATGCGAACTTTCCATATTGGTGGTGCGGCATCCAGATCTGCTGCAATCAGTAATGTTCAGGTTAAGTCTGCGGGTACTGTGCGTCTTAACAATCTGAAATCGGTAGTTAATCGCGAAGGTAATCTGGTTGCTGTTTCACGATCGGGCGAAGTTGGCGTGGTTGATGATTATGGTCGCGAGAAGGAGCGTTATAAAATT
Organism: Methylobacter sp.; assembly: GCA_030653175.1. GTDB lineage: Bacteria > Pseudomonadota > Gammaproteobacteria > Methylococcales > Methylomonadaceae > Methylobacter_A. The sequence goes on along the minus strand of JAURZV010000008.1, from coordinate 4,564 downwards.
CCTTATGGCGCAGTGCTTTCCGTGCAGGAAGGTTCTCGGATCAATGCCGGCGATATCATAGTTACTTGGGATCCTCATACGCATCCGGTCATTACCGAGGTTGACGGAGTGGTTGAGTTAATCGATTTTGTCGATGGCGTTACCGTACAAAAACAATCCGATGAGGTTACCGGCTTGAGTTCATTAGTCGTCACCGATCCAAAACAGCGGGGGAGTGCGGGTAAGGAATTGCGTCCAATGGTGAGGCTTTTTGATAGCGACGGAAATGCAATTTATTTGCCGGGGACTGAGATACCGGCGCAATATTTCTTGCCTGCAGGGGCGATTGCCGGAATCAAGGACGGTGGGGAAGTAAAGGTCGGTGACGTTTTAGCGAGGATTCCGCAGGAGTCCAGTAAAACTAGGGATATTACCGGTGGTTTGCCGCGGGTTGCCGATTTATTTGAAGCGCGAAAAACAAAAGATCCGGCAATTCTTGCAGAGACTAGTGGCACCATCTCGTTTGGAAAGGAAACAAAAGGTAAGCAGCGGGTCATCATTACAGACCCTGCTGGCGAGCAAATTGAAACATTGATCCCAAAATGGCGTCATATTACGGTCTTTGAGGGCGAGTATGTAGAAAAGGGAGAAACAATAGCAGAAGGTGAGTTAACGCCGCACGATATCCTGAGGTTAAGAGGAATTGAGGAGTTAGCGAACTATTTGGTTAAGGAAATTCAGGATGTGTATCGTTTGCAGGGTGTGAAAATTAATGATAAGCATATCGAGGCTATCATTCGTCAAATGCTCAGGAAGGTCGAGATTACCGCATCCGGCGATACAGGATTTCTGAAAGGAGATCAGGTTGAGCGTGCGGCAATGAGGGAAGAAAATGACAAGGTGGAGGCCGAGGGAAAAATTCCCGCGAGTTACAATTCTGTGCTGCTTGGGATTACTAAGGCATCGTTAGCGACAGAGTCATTTATTTCAGCGGCGTCATTCCAGGAAACAACCCGGGTATTGACTGATGCAGCGGTTCGCGGATTAAGTGATAGTTTGCAAGGACTAAAAGAGAACGTTATCGTTGGACGGTTAATCCCGGCAGGAACGGGGTTGGCTTATCATGAAAGCAGAAAGAACAGATTTGCTCAGCATGAGATAGTGGAAAGTGAAGCGCCTCTAGCTGTAGATGCCGGAGATGTGGAAGAAGCCCTTAAGCAGGCTTTGAATATTTAGGAATTCATTATATAGATCATTTTAAAAATATGGGCTTGACCTAGGGAGTATTAGCAAGTAATATACTCTGCTCAAATGAGCTAACGTGCTTGGGTCGGGTCGAGTTGCAATTAACCGTCGACGTATAATATGTGCGACGGTTAATTTATTATCTGACAGTTTAATTGTATATCGGAGTAAACAAAGTTATGGCCACGATCAACCAATTGGTTCGTAAGCCTCGTGCTAAAAAAATAGAAAAAAGCAATGTCCCTGCACTGGAGGCTTGTCCTCAGCGCAGGGGTGTATGTACTCGCGTTTATACGACAACGCCTAAAAAACCAAACTCTGCGCTTCGAAAGGTAGCTAGGGTTAGGTTGACTAATGGGGCTGAGGTTAGTAGCTACATTGGTGGTGAAGGGCATAATCTTCAGGAACATTCCGTGGTTCTGATAAGGGGTGGTCGTGTTAAGGATTTGCCTGGTGTGAGATATCACGTTGTTCGTGGTAGCTTGGATGCCTCAGGTGTGACTAATAGAAAATGTGGTCGCTCTAAATATGGAACAAAACGGCCTAAAGGCTAAACGTAGGTTGGTGAGATAAATGTCTAGAAGAAGAGTTGCTACAAAAAGAGAAATCATTCCAGATCCAAGATTTGGCAGCATAATGCTAACCAAGTTCATGAATATGATCATGGAAAGTGGCAAAAAATCTATCGCGGAAGGGATTGTCTATGGCGCTTTGGATGTGATTGAGAGTAAGGGTCATAGTGAGCCGCTAGAAGTGCTGTCTAAGGCTTTGGAAAATGTTCAGCCCAGGGTTGAGGTTAAGTCTCGCCGTGTTGGTGGTGCGACATATCAGGTGCCTGTTGAGGTGCGACCTTCAAGGCGTATGGCATTAGCAATGCGCTGGTTGATTGATGCTTCGCGTAAAAGAAATGAAAGAAATATGCCTGCTAAGTTGGCTGGTGAGTTGATGGATGCTTTTGAAAGCAGGGGTTCTGCTGCTAAAAAACGTGAAGATACTCATAGAATGGCAGAAGCAAATAAAGCTTTCTCTCATTATCGCTGGTAATTAACGAATTACACTGAAGATTGTATAGTTGTGGCACGTAAAACTCCGATAGGGTTTTATCGAAATATAGGGATTATGGCTCACATTGATGCGGGTAAGACCACAACGACAGAGCGTATTCTCTACTATACAGGTGTGTCTCACAAAATAGGTGAGGTGCATGATGGTGCCGCAACAATGGATTGGATGGAGCAGGAGCAGGAGCGGGGAATTACCATTACCTCAGCTGCAACAACCTGTTTTTGGGGGGGGATGGAAAATCAATTCCCTTTGCATCGCATAAATATCATAGATACGCCGGGGCATGTAGACTTTACTATAGAGGTTGAGCGTTCATTGCGGGTTTTAGATGGGGCTTGTGCGGTGTTTTGCGCCGTTGGCGGGGTTGAGCCGCAATCTGAAACAGTTTGGCGTCAGGCGGACAAATATAATGTGCCGCGATTAGTTTTTGTGAATAAAATGGATCGCTCTGGTGCTGACTTTTTGCGGGTAATTGAGCAAATTAAAACGCGATTGGGTGGTAAGGCAGTTCCAATGCAGTTGCCGATTGGTGCTGAGGATGGTTTTGAGGGTGTTGTTGATCTTATTAAAATGAAGGCCATATATTGGGATGAGGCCAATATGGGTATGACTTTTAAGGAAAAGGAGATTCCGGTTGGCATGTTAGGTCTCTGTGAGGAATGGAGAGGGCATATGATTGAAGCATCTGCGGAGGCAAGCGAAGAATTATTGGAAAAATACCTTGAAGAGGGGTGTTTGTCTGACGAAGAGATTAAGCTGGGAATTCGTTCTCGGACCATAGCGAATGAAATCGTCCCTGCATTTTGTGGCTCGGCCTTTAAAAACAAGGGTGTTCAGGCTATGCTGGATGCGATTGTTGAGTATATGCCTGCTCCCACTGATGTCGAGGCTATAAAGGGCCATCTTGAGGATGATGTGATTGAGGCGTTTCGTCCTGCTGATGATGGCGCTCCTTTTTCAGCGTTGGCATTTAAAATTGCTACGGATCCTTTTGTAGGGACATTGACTTTTTTTAGGGTCTACTCAGGCGTTCTTAATTCTGGGGATAGTGTTTATAACCCAGTAAAGAAGAAAAAAGAGCGTATTGGTCGCATAGTGCAAATGCATGCCAATATTCGCGAAGAGGTTAAGGAAGTATGTGCTGGGGATATAGCTGCTGCAATTGGTCTTAAGGATGTGACGACGGGCGATACGCTATGTGATCTCAAAGAAGTTATTGTACTTGAGCGTATGGAGTTTCCTGATCCAGTGATTTCGGTTGCGGTGGAGCCTAAAACGAAAGCCGATCAAGAAAAGATGGGGGTGGCATTGAGTAAATTGGCTCAAGAGGATCCATCTTTTAGGGTGCATACGGATGAAGAGTCAGGGCAAATAATTATCTCAGGAATGGGTGAGTTGCACCTTGAGATTATTGTCGATCGCATGAAGAGGGAGTTTAATGTTGAGGCAAATGTTGGCGCTCCGCAGGTCGCATACAGGGAAACTATTCGAAAGGCAGTGGAGCAAGAAGGCAAGTTTATAAGGCAGTCCGGTGGGCGCGGGCAGTACGGCCATGTTTGGTTACGCATTGAGCCGCAAGAAATTGGCGCTGGTTATGAGTTTGTTAATGAGATTGTTGGTGGGGTTGTTCCAAAAGAATTTATACCTGCTGTAGATAAAGGTATCCAAGAGCAGTTGAAGAGTGGTATCCTAGCTGGCTATCCTGTATTGGATGTAAAAGTGTCTTTGTTTGATGGTTCGTATCACGATGTGGATTCGAACGAAATAGCTTTCAAAATTGCCGGCTCCATGTGTTTCAGGGAAGGGGCAAGGAAAGCAGCTCCTGTTTTACTTGAGCCAATAATGAAAGTTGAAATTGCTACGCCTGAAGAATATATGGGTGATGTGGTTGGTGATATCAATAGGCGACGTGGGATAATTCAGGGAATGGAGGATGCTCCATCAGGAAAAACGCTAAGCTGCGAAGTACCGTTGGCGGAAATGTTCGGTTATGCAACTGATTTGCGTTCGGCAACACAGGGGCGGGCTACGTACAGTATGCAGTTTGAAAAATATAATGAAGCACCTGCACATATTGCGGAAGCGGTTATTAAAAAATCTTCATAAAATTGAATATAATTAAAGGTATTAACTCATGGCCAAAGAAAAATTCTCACGTAGCAAGCCCCACGTAAACGTCGGCACAATCGGTCACGTCGATCATGGTAAAACTACTTTAACCGCTGCTTTAACAAAAGTAATGGCTGAGCTCCAGGGTGGAGAAGTTAAAGCCTTT
>JAURZV010000003.1 GCA_030653175.1 Methylobacter sp. | reverse complement strand
CAAATCCTGTGGCTGGCCGTCGCTATTGGTTTATACCCGCTGGTAAAAACCGGCTTGATCGACCTGATACGCGAACGCAAGGTCGGCACCGAGATTTTTGTTACCGTGGCCACCCTGGTCGCGGTGTTTGGCGGCGAGACGGTCGCCGGCGCCGTGCTGATGGTGATTATTCTCATTGCGGAGTTCATTGCCGACTTGAATATGGATCGCGCACGGGCTTCCATCAAGACCCTGATCGGCTCGGTGCCGCAAGTCGCGCTGATGCGCGGCGCGGACGGTGAACGCGTGGTTCCGGTCGAGCAACTGCGAACCGGCGATGTCGTCCTGGTGCGTGCCGGCGAAAAAATTCCGGTGGACGGCAGCATCGTAGGCGGTGCCGCATCGATCAACGAAGCGCCCATCACCGGCGAAAGCCTTCCCAAGGACAAGAGTATCGGCGCGAGCGTTTTTGCCGGCACCATCGTCGCATCGGGCGCAGTCGATATTCAGACAGAAAAAGTCGGTAGCGACACTACCTTTGCCCGCATCATCGGGCTGGTTGAAAACGCCGAAGCGGCGCAGGCTCCCGTGCAAAAACTCGCCGACAAAGTGGCCGCGTGGCTAATTCCGGTCGTTTTTGTATTTCTCATCGCGGTTTACATGGTCACGGGCGACGTGCGAACCATCGTCACGTTGCTGATTTTTACCTCGCCTGCCGAACTGGGACTGGCGACGCCCTTGGTGATGATCGCCGCCATTGCGCGTGCTGCCCGAAGCGGTATTTTGGTCAAGGGCGGCCTGTATCTGGAGTCGCTGGCCAAAGCGGATGTGATGGTCTTCGACAAAACCGGAACGCTGACCGCGAACAAGGCTGAAGTGGTTCGCGTGGAGGCACGCGATTCACGATTTACTGAAATGGAACTGTTGAGTCTGGCAGCCGCCGCCGACCGCCGTTCGGCGCATCCGCTGGCCAAAGCCGTTGTGGATTACGCAACGCTTAAACAGATCGCCGTGCCGGAGCCGGACCAATATGAACAGATGCAAGGTCGGGGCGTGATAGCAACCGTCTCGGGTCGCGCCGTGCTGGTCGGCAATGCGGCTTTGCTGCGTGAAAACGGCGTAACGCTTGCCGCGGCCATTGAAGACGGAGGACAAACACCGGTTCATGTGGCCGTTGATGGACAATTTGCAGGGGTCATCTTTATCGCCGATGTGTTACGGCCGGGTGCGCGCGAAGCGCTGGAGAAATTGAAACGGACTGGCGTCAAGCGCATCGTGATGTTGACCGGCGACAATGAGGCCACCGCACGAGCGGTGGCCACGGAATTAGGCGTGGACGAGGTGCGCGCCAACTTGATGCCGGAAGACAAAGTAGCAGCGATCGAAGAGTTAAAAAAGCAAGGGCATCGCGTAGCAATGATCGGTGACGGCATCAACGATGCGCCGGCACTGGCACGGGCGGATGTAGGCATTGCGATGGGCGGTGGCGGCACCCAGGCCGCGCTGGAAGCTGCCGATATAGTGCTGATGACGGATGACTTATCTAAAATCGTCAGTGCTCGTGCCATTGCCCGACGCGCTTATCGCACGATTCAAGAGAATTTATTTGTGGGCGTTGGCGTAGTCCATGTGTTGGGTATCACGGCGGCGCTGATGGGCTGGATTGGTCCTATCGAAGCCGCCCTCCTGCATCTGGGGCCGGATGTTCTGGTGTTTGTGAATTCGGCGAAATTGCTGCGCATTCGGATTGATGGGGACTTGAATCCCTTAGGTGCAAACAAAAAGTCAACGGGTTCTGCAAGGAGCAGCACCATGGCTGAAAAACTTAAACTGGACTTGTCCCTGGTCTTGCCGGATGTCGCCGATGAGCGCGACGCCTGCGTAGGACGGCTGACTGAATTGCTGCAGGCCGAAGGGTTGGAAAAGGTACATCTGGTCCGCGAAGACGGGATCGCCCGCCTTTGCCTGCACTACGACCCGCAGCAGTTCAGCGTGAGCCGGGTGCGCGAGCTGGCGCAAGCGGCCGGTGCCAAGCTCGGCAACCGCTACCGTCACGAGAACCTGCGCATCGACGGCATGGATTGCCCCACCTGCGCCACGGTGATCGAGCATGCCCTGCAACGCACGGACGGCGTGCTGGAAGCTTCGGTGAGCTACGCCGCCGAGCGCCTGCGCCTGGAATTCGACAGCGAGAAAATCGAACGCCCGGCGATTGTCCGGCGCATCCAGGCGCTCGGCTATGCCGTGCTGGAAGAAGGCCGCGAGGCCGGATGGTTCGCCGAGCATCGCGAGCTTATTTTTAGCGGGGTTGCCGGCTTGCTGTTGCTGGCCGGCTGGCTTGCAGGCCTCGCCGGCGCACCGCGCGATCTGGCGCTCGGCCTTTTGTTGGGTGCGTACGCGGCAGGCGGTTTCTACACCCTGCGCGATGCCTGGCAGAGTTTGCGCAGCCGCAGCTTTGACATCGACATCCTGATGATTGTCGCGGCGGCCGGCGCGGCGGCGCTCGGCGCCTGGGAAGAAGGCGCGCTGCTGCTGTTCCTGTTCAGCCTGGGTCATGCACTGGAACACATGGCCATGGACCGTGCTCGCAAGGCCATCGAGGCGCTGGCGGAACTGGCCCCCAAGACCGCCATCGTGCAGCGGGATGGCGCTGAGATCGAGGTGCGGGTGGAAGAATTGCAGCGCGGCGACCGGGTGATCGTCAAGCCCGGCCAGCGCATCCCCGCCGACGGCCAGGTGGCGTCGGGCAACTCGGCGGTGGACCAGGCTCCGGTCACCGGCGAATCCATGCCGGTGGACAAACAGCCTGGCGACAAGGTATTCGCCGCTACGGTCAACGGCGAGGGCGCGCTGGTCGTCGAGGTGACCAAGCTGGCGCGGGAGAGCACGCTGGCGCGCATGGTGGAGATGGTGGCCGAAGCGCAGACGCAGAAATCTCCTACCCAGAGATTCACCGACCGCTTCGAGCGGATCTTCGTGCCCGTCGTGTTGGTGGGTGCCGGGTTGCTCATCGCGCTTCCACCGCTGTTTGGTTTCCCATTTGCCGAAGCCTTTTACCGCGCCATGGCGGTACTGGTGGCGGCTTCCCCTTGCGCGCTGGCCATCGCCACCCCGTCGGCGGTGCTGTCCGGCATTGCGCGCGCCGCGCGCGGCGGTGTGCTGATCAAGGGCGGTGTGCATCTGGAAAATCTCGGCGTGCTAACGGCGATCGCCTTCGATAAGACCGGCACCTTGACCATCGGCAAGCCCAAGGTGACCGATGTCGTCGCGGTTAGCGGAGACGAGGCACATCTACTGACCGTTGCAGCCGCCGTGGAAAGCCGCAGCGCCCATCCCCTGGCACAGGCGGTTGTGGCGGAGGCGAAGGGGCGCGGTTTAATCTGGGATGAAGCCGGGGAGGTTGAAGCCGTTACCGGAAAAGGACTGCGCGCCGAATTTGACGGGCAAAAAATAGCCATCGGTAACGCCAAGTTGTTTGACGGCGAGCCCATCCCCGAGGTGATTCAGCAGCACGCATTGCGCCTCCAGACGGAAGGCAAAACCATCATGCTGATACAGGCCGACGGGCAGTTTCTCGGCGTCGTGGCTTTGGCCGACACCCCGCGTGAAGCAGTGAAGCAGGTGCTGGCGCGACTGCATCAACTCGGCATCCGCAAGACCATCATGCTCACCGGGGACAATGAACGCGTGGGCCGCGCCATCGCCGACGCGGTTGGCCTGGACGAAGTGAAAGCGGGCCTGTTGCCGGAAGACAAGGTCAAGGCCATGGAGGAACTTGGGCAGCGTTACGGCCAGGTGGCCATGGTCGGCGACGGCGTCAACGATGCCCCGGCCATGGCGCGCGCCCCGGTCGGCATCGCCATGGGCGGCGCCGGCACCGACGTGGCGCTGGAAACCGCCGACGTGGCGCTGATGGCCGACGATCTGAGCAAACTGCCCTTTGCCGTGGCCTTGAGCCGCGCATCGAGGCGCATCATCCGCCAGAATCTGTGGGTGTCGCTGGGCGTGGTGGTATTGCTGATTCCCGCCACGTTGTTTGGCTGGGCGGGGATCGGCCTGGCGGTATTGATACATGAAGGCTCGACCCTCGTCGTCGTGATCAATGCCTTGCGTCTTTTGGCCTACGTGGATTGTTGTGCAGGAGAGAAACCTGGTCTCACTCGATCAGTCGCATCAACACCTACGAGTAGCATGGCTTTCAAGATCGAAGGTCTGGACTGCGCTGAAGAAGTCGCAACCTTAAAAAGCGCGATAGGCCCGATAGTGGGGGGCGGCGACAGGTTGGCGTTTGATGTTTTAAACGGGCGAATGACACTGTTGTCTGACGCCGAGCCGGTGACTGAAAAAACCATCATTAAAGCGGTTGCCGCAACCGGGATGAAAGCAACTCGCTGGCAAACAGGTCAGGCGCAAACTGATGTAAAACAGCTTCACCGTTCGAAGACCATTTATACCACACTCAGCGGTTTGTTTATCATTGTCGGCATGTTGATTCATATCGCTATGGCCGGTGGGTTTAGTGATGCGCAAACTGTTCTCAGCCACCCTGAAAATTGGTCACTACACTGGGAGGTTATCAATGAATATCTCACTAGCTTATTTAACGCACATACTCAGCAAGCGATGCCTTTACCTGAAAAAATCGCGTTTGGTCTGGCGGTTGTTTTCGGTGCTCGGCATGTGATGGTTAAAGCTTTTTATGCGTTGAAACGATTGCGTGCCGATATGAATTTGTTGATGATGGTTGCTGTCATCGGTGCCCTATTCATTGATGAGTGGTTTGAAGCAGCAACCGTGAGTTTTTTATTTTCCCTGTCCCTGGCAATTGAAAGCTGGAGTATTGGTCGTGCCCGTCATGCGGTAGAAGCGTTACTGGATTTAGCGCCTTCAACGGTTACGATCAAGGATGAAACCGGACAGGAACACAGGGTACCTGCCGCAGAAGTCAGTATCGGCAGCCGTTTTGTAGTAGCGCCGGGCGATAAAATCCCCTTGGATGGCGATGTGATTAGCGGCTTCAGTTCGGTCAATCAGGCGCCGATTACCGGTGAAAGCATGCCGGTTGCCAAGCAAGTTGGCGACGAAGTGTTTGCCGGAAGTATCAATGGTGAAGGAACACTGGAGATCAATTCCTCAAAAATCGCCTCGGATACCACCTTGGCGCATATCATTCGCCTGGTTGGAGAAGCCCATAGCAAGCGAGCGGAAGCCGAGCAATGGGTGGAAAAGTTTGCCCGCATTTATACCCCGGTAGTGATGATCTTGGCACTGGCCGTGTTTATCATTCCGCCATTGTTTTTAGAGGGAATCTGGAACGAGTGGTTCTACCGTGCCTTGGTGTTACTGGTGATTGCCTGCCCTTGTGCGCTGGTCATTTCAACACCGGTCAGTATTGTCGCGGCATTGGCCAGTGCAGCTCGACAAGGTATTCTGATCAAAGGCGGCATTTATATTGAAGCACCGGCCAGTATTAATGCTATTGCCTTTGATAAAACCGGTACGCTGACTTGCGGTGATCCAATAGTCACTGGAGTTTACCCTTTTAATGGTCATAGCGAAGAAGAACTGTTGAGTCGTGCTGCGGCACTGGAAGCGCGAAGCAATCATCCGCTGGCGAAAGCCATTTTAAAATACACGGAAAACCGGGGTATCAGTGTTGCCGGCGCTGACGAGGTGACGGTTCTGCCTGGTAAAGGTGTAACCGGACTATTTAACGGCACTGATTTCTGGCTGGGATCGCGTCGTTATCTATTAGAGCGTAGTCAGGAAGTTCCTGAAATCAGTGAAAAAGCGATTGCACTTGAACAGACCGGCCAAACCGTTATCGCGATCGGCAATGACCGACACATTTGCGGCCTGATTGCCATCAGTGATCAGCCTCGTGCTCAAATCAAATCGATTTTACAATCCCTCAGACAAAAGGGAATCAAACACCTGGTGATGTTGACCGGTGATAATTGGGTTACGGCTAATAACATCGCGGCTCAAATCGGTATTGATGAAGTGCATGCTGAATTGTTGCCGGCCGATAAAGTTGAGATCGTCAGTCAAATGATCGAAAAATACAGGCAGGTTGCGATGATCGGTGATGGCATTAATGATGCGCCGGCACTGGGGCGGGCCAATTTGGGTATTGCCATGGGCGTGTTAGGTTCGGATGCGGCGATAGAAGTCGCGGATATTGCATTAATGGGCGACGATCTCTCCAAGCTCCCTTGGTTAATCGGTCATTCCAAAAGAACACTGGCGATTATCCGGCAAAATATTGTTTTCGCACTTACTATCAAAGCTGCTTTTGCACTATTAGCTTTTGCAGGGCTTGCAACATTATGGGAAGCCATTGCGGCCGATACGGGAGCTTCTTTATTGGTCGTTGCAAACGGATTGAGGTTGCTACACCCTGGAAACGTTTCTTCCAACTAAAGTTTCGGAGTTCAGGAAATGCAGCAACACATTGATAAATAAATAATAAGCCACCCTACAAGAGTATAATTACGGTTACTTGAAGACCAAACCAAACTCGAATAGGGCGCTCAATGAATCGTGCCTCAAAAATTACAGAACTACCAGCGCTAACCCTGGATTTTCTAAACGCAAAGGGCGTATTAATCGATATAGTAGCCGAAGTTGGTAAAGCAACAAAGTCCCCTCTCCATTCGGGAGTGGGCTAGGGTGAGGGCATTTCAAATGTCGCTTTACCAGCTTCGGCTACTATATTGCCGGGGTGCTGCAGGCCATGTGCAGCAATAGCACCGACATCAGTTTTGCAGGCAAACTGTGGCAGGTTTTTCGCGCAGTGATTACCGGCGCTTTGGAGGGCTTGAAAGCGGTAATGGGTGATGCAGTTGCCACGGTGATGTTTGCAAGTCCTCCAACTTGACGCCAGGACGCTAAGGCTCAAGGCTTTGGAAATCAAGGATGAGCAACTGCTATGCGGGTAAAAACGAACTCCGAAACCTTGGTTATTAAAAAATAACAGGCAATAAAAAAGGCCTTAGATTTGCACCTAAGGCCTTGATGTTCTTGGAGCTGGCGATGGGAATCGAACCCGCGACCGGCTGATTACAAATCAGCTGCTCTACCGACTGAGCTACACCAGCTAAGAAGCGGGTATTATACACAATAATTTTGCTTTGCCTAGTCCTTTTAAGGATTATTTTTGCTTTCTTCCCGGTTTATTTTTGTTGCCCGAATGGGGTTTGGTTTTTCCGCCGCGATTATTGTCCAGTCCGGTATATTTGGTTTTAAAATATTGAATTTTCTCAGACGATTCTAACGTGCCTTTGGGCTGAAAGGTGGGAATCAAATGCTGTTTGCCATTGCCGATTAAATCGTTACGGCCCATGTCTTTTAATGCTTCGCGTAACAACGGCCAGTTCTTGGGGTCGTGATAACGCAGGAAGGCTTTGTGCAGACGGCGTTGCTTAAAGCTTTTGGGTATGGCGATGTCTTCAGCAAAGCGGCTGACTTTACGCAAGGTGTCTTTGCCGGAGTGGTACATCGCGGTGGCAATGGACATCGGCGAAGGCAAGAATGCCTGCACCTGGTCGGCTCTGAAACCATTACGCTTTAGCCATAACGCCAGATTAAGCATGTCGTTATCGGTAGTGCCGGGATGCGCGGCGATAAAGTAGGGGATCAGGTATTGTTCTTTGCCGGCTTCCTTGGAATACTGGTCAAACATTTCCTTGAAGCGGTCATAGGTACCCATGCCCGGCTTCATCATTTTGGATAGCACGCCTTGCTCGGTATGTTCCGGGGCGATTTTAAGATAGCCGCCGACATGATGGGTGACCAGTTCCTTGACATATTCCGGCGATTCTACGGCCAGATCGTAACGCAAGCCGGAGGCGATAAAGATTTTCTTGATGCCGGGCAAGGCGCGGGCTCTGCGGTAGAGTTTAATCAGCGGGGTATGATCGGTATTCAGGTTAGGGCAAATGCCGGGATAAACGCAGGACGGCTTGCGGCAAGCGGCTTCGATTTCCGGGTCTTTGCAGGCCAGCCGGTACATATTGGCGGTCGGGCCGCCCAAATCGGAAATATGGCCGGTAAAAGCGGGTGAGGTGTCGCGGATGGCTTCGATTTCCTTGATGATCGAATCTTCCGAGCGGCTTTGGATGATGCGGCCTTCATGCTCGGTGATCGAGCAGAAGGTGCAGCCGCCAAAACAGCCGCGCATGATGTTGACCGAATGCTGGATCATTTCAAAGGCGGGCACGTTGGCGTTGCCGTATTCTTTGTGTGGCACGCGGGAGTAAGGCAGGTCGAACACGCCGTCCATTTCCTTGGTGGTCAGCGGAACAGGAGGCGGGTTAATCCATACTTGGCGCGTACCGTGCAGCTGAATCAACGCGCGCGCGTTGCCGGGATTGGTTTCGCCATGCATGACTCGGGAGGCGTGGGCATACAGTATCGGGTCGTCTTTTACCGCTTCATAGGCTGGCAGGCGGATAACGGTTTGCGCTCTTTGATCCTTAATGAGTTGCCTGTCGAAGCGAACCACTTTTTCGCTGGTATTATCATCAGGTTTTTTATCGCAAGCAGGCTGTTCCTGGTAAGGGTCGACAGGCACCATCGCTGCACCGGGTTTATCCACATCGGTGGAGTCTTTAACCGCCCAGCCTTCCGGTATTTGTTTAACAAAGTGTACAGTGCCGCGTATGCCTTTCAGCTCTGATATGGTTTCACCGTTAGCCAAACGATGGGCGATTTCTACGACTTGCCGTTCGGCATTGCCGTAAACCAACAGGTCGGCTTTGGAGTCCAGCAGCACGGATTTTCTGACCTTATCCGACCAGTAATCATAATGCGCTATGCGGCGTAAACTGGCTTCGATGCCGCCGACGATAATAGGCACGTCTTTGTAAGCTTCGCGGCAGCGGTGCGAGTAGACGTTGACGGCGCGATCAGGGCGTTTACCCGCCGCGCCGTTCGGCGTGTAGGCATCGTTGGAGCGGATTTTTTTGTCCGAGGTGTATCGATTAACCATAGAGTCCATATTGCCGCCGGTTACGCCGAAAAACAGCTTGGGGCGACCCAGCTTGCCGAAATCATTGGCGCCGGTCCAGTCGGGTTGGGAGATGATACCGACCCTGAATCCCTGCGCTTCAAGCAGCCTTCCAATCAGCGCCATGCCAAAGCTGGGGTGATCGATATAGGCGTCGCCGGTCACCAGAATCACATCGCAGGCATCCCAGCCGAGTTCGTCCATTTCAGTCTTGCTCATCGGCAAAACAGGCGCAACGCCAAAGCGTTGCGCCCAGTATTTTCGGTAACTAAAAAGGTTGGGTTCGGTTTGTAAGGCAGTAGACATTATTTTTGTATCGAGTTGTTGATGACGCTGGAATTGTGTTTGGCTATCTCTTTTAAATAAGAGATAAATTCGATCTGGTAAAGTTGCTCAAGAATGATGGCTCTGGTTCTCAAATCTTTCATGGAATGAAACGGAGCCTCTTTATTGAAGGCCAATCCGATAATATTGCCACGGCCTTTAACCGGGAGAAACAGGATTCTCCAGTCAAAAGTACTTCCCAGCCACAGGGCAACCTGCTGGAATAGGGGGTTGCTGGCGCCGCCCCAAAGATTGATGATCAGCATGCCGTCTTTTTTCAGTAAGGCCTTGCAGGCATCAAAAAACGAATGATTACTGATTGATGCCGCCATGCCTTCATGGTCGAACGCATCGATAAACATCAGGCTGTATTGTTCGCTTTGGCTTTCGGTTCGTTGGCGTACATATTTCGCACCGTCATCGATTATTACTTTCAGGCGCGGATCGAGGGGCAGACCGAAATGACTGCGTGCAATTTTGACCACGTTCTCCCTGTATTCTACGGCTCTTAAGCGGCATTCCGGGAAATGATGCAGCAGATGCTTGGTTAATGAGCCGCCACCCAAGCCGATAATCAAAGCCTCGTCATCAAGCGTGGGTTTGAATAACATCCAGCTGGTCATGGCTCGCACATAATTCAGATACAGTGTATCCGGATCGGCCAGCAGCATACTGCTCTGCCGGGGAAACGAGCCGAAGTGCAGCGACCTTACGCCGTCACTCTCGACAACTTCTAAAATGCCGTCATCATCGTGACTTTCGTAGATAACCCGGCCTTCATATCTATACATAAACGCGATAAGTTCTAAAAGATTGGCTAAACATTATACAGGAGAATAAGGTTTGACTTATGAGTGTTGATTCGGTTACTGCTGACGGTTCGGCGAGAGCAGGGAAATCTGGGGAAGGCAGCGTGGTTGACGGGACGCGAAGTTCACGAAGATGAGCCAAGGTAAAGCTTCGTGTTCACCGGAGTACAAGGCCGGCCTTGTACGTGTAAATAGTTCAAAGCCAGCTTTGAACTCCGAATGGGATTAGCATACTGCGGTCAGGGTAGGAACGAAATAGGTCTGAACAATTTAAGTTGCGGTGTCCACATGACGCCAACGGGTCGAAATTTTGGTGTTTTGGGTGAAAGAGTAAAAGCAGGGGTTCAATATATCGAACCCCTTTGTAGTTTTAGAATAAGCCGGTGATTTTGCCGTTATTATCAATATCAATTCTTTCCGCAGCAGGCACTTTAGGTAAGCCGGGCATGGTCATCATATCGCCCGCAATCGCTACAATAAAGCCGGCGCCGTTTGCCAGCCGGACATCGCTGATTTCAACGACATGCCCGGATGGCGCGCCTTTGGCATTAGGGTTGGTTGAAAATGACATTTGGGTTTTTGCCATGCAAATGGGGAACTTGCCGTAATCGGCATCCCATGTGGCCAGTTGCGCCTTCACTTTAGGGCTTGCGGTGACACTGCCTGCACCGTACAGCTTGGTGGCAATGGCTTCGATTTTTTCCCAGAGGCTCAGGTTTTCATCGTAGACGTAGTTAAATCCGGGTTCGCGGTTATCGGCGATATTGATAATTTCTCCGGCCAGTTCTTCCGCACCGGCGCCGCCTTCCGCCCAATGTTTGGAAACCATGCATTTTGCGCCCAAGGCTTCGCATTTTTTCTTCAGCAAAGCGATTTCTGCGTCGGAATCAAAAGTGAAATGGTTAATGCACACCACACAAGGCAGGCCGTAATGGTGGGTGATGTTGTGGTAATGACGCTCAAGATTGGTAAAACCCTGTTCCAGGGCCGCCAGATTTTCCTGGTTTAACGCCTCCTTAGCCACGCCGCCGTGGAATTTAAGCGCTCTTACCGTAGCGACCAGCACTACCGCAGAGGGCTTGAGTCCGGCTATGCGGCATTTAATGTCGAGAAATTTCTCAGCGCCCAAATCAGCCCCGAAACCCGCCTCGGTCACCACATAATCGGCCAGTTTCAGCGCGGTTTTAGTGGCAGTTACGGTGTTGCAGCCGTGGGCGATATTGGCGAACGGCCCGCCGTGAATAATCGCGATATTGTTTTCCAGTGTTTGTACCAGATTGGGTTTTATTGCATCTTTCAACAAGGCCGCCATGGAACCTTGCGCATTCAGGTCGCGGGCATAAACCGGCGTTACCTTGTCGGATTTATAGCCGATCACGATGCGGCCCAGACGTTCTTTAAGGTCTGCCCGGCTGGTAGCCAGACATAAAATCGCCATGACTTCGGATGCGACCACGATGTCGTAACCGTCTTCACGCAAATAGCCGTTGGCTGGGCCGCCCATGCCGACCACGATGTTGCGCAGCGCACGGTCGTTCATGTCGACAACGCGTTTCCATTGGATGCGCCGTGGGTCGATGTCCAGATCGTTGCCGTGATTGATATGGTTGTCGATCAACGCCGACAGCAGATTGTGCGCCACGCCGATCGCGTGAAAATCGCCGGTAAAATGCAGGTTGATGTCTTCCATCGGCACCACTTGCGAGTAACCGCCGCCCGCCGCGCCGCCTTTTACGCCAAAGCAGGGGCCTAATGAAGGCTCGCGCAGGCACATCATGGTTTTTTTGCCGATGAGGTTCATCGCATCGCCCAAGCCGACGGTGGTGGTGGTCTTGCCTTCGCCGGCCGGGGTAGGGCTGATTGCGGTAACCAGAATCAGTTTGCCGTCTTGTTTATCGGACAGGCTGTCCACGTATTCCAGCGACATCTTGGCTTTGTAATGACCGTAAGGGTCAAGGTGTTCGGCGTCGATGCCGTATTGTTCTTTAACCAAGCGGATGATCGGTTTCATGTTGGCTTGTTGGGCGATTTCTATGTCTGACATTGTTTATTTTTAAGAAAGTTGGTTGAATTTTGGTATTTAGTATTTGTAGGTATGGGGCTACTACTGATAACTCGCCCATGCCTCATCCTCTTCAGGCCGATTCCAGTCGGCTGCTAATGCTTGCTCGCTTAACAAGGCAGGTTCATGTTTGGACGGTAATGCTTGGCGAGCAACTTTGGCTTGCATGAACTCAATAAAATCGAACACCTCTTGTTGCATAGGTTCAGGGAGTGCGCTGAATTTTGCGGTTATTTCTTGAATAGAAGGTGTCATCTTAGTGCTCCTGTTCAAATCTTTGGATCCGTGTGGTTGAGCTTGTAGGTTGGGCTGAGGTACGAAGCCCAACGTTTTTCTTGTCTATTTCTGTTGGGCTTCATTGCATTCAGCCCAACCTACAGCCCTTATTTATTTTGGTTTAATTTTTGGCATGAGTTTAAAGAATTGCTCACAGCGTGATTGCACTTCATCTATTGACTCAGAACGGAATACCTCTGTGTGAAGTCGAACACAATTTTGAGAGGCGCTCTCAATAGCAGTCTTTTCCCAAAGCAATTTACACGGCCACGTTTTCAGCACCTTAGAGAATGGTGCCGCCGTTTTATGTGTGCGGAGTCTTTCTTCAATATTTGTAGCAAATCCAAGTTTGTACCTACCGGGGTCATGCTCAGGTTCTAGCTGTATTAAATAAAATACGCCGCCTATATCAAGTTGAGTAACAGAGACCTCGGAGTTATTGATGGTTCCAGCCAAATATTCTTTTACCCTAGCATAATCATCGTTTATTATGTATGCAATCGCCTGACCTCTTGATAAACCATTACTTTTCTCCTTTACCGTTTCAATACCTAGTTTTCCTATGATTTTAAAGATTGATTGACTACGTTTGCCAAAATTCTTGGCAACGTCAATCACAGATATTGTTTCGTTATTCATCTTTTGTGCTAAACACTTAAATGTATTTGGTTGCGGCTAGAACACTAATTAATCCAACCTCGCCATAATTTCATCACTGATATTCGTCTTGGAATAAACAGCCTTGTCAGGCATGCTGTTTGCGTCCGACAATTCCATGTTCCAAAATGTCGGGCAACAAAAAGCAGTTGCCCGACCTACCCGCTACCCATTAACTATAAACCGGAAACCGCGCACAAAGATTGCTGACTTTCTCGCGTACTGCTGCAAGCACGCTTTCATCTTCCATATTTTCCATCACATCGCACATCAGGTTTGCGATTTCGATCATTTCCGCTTCCTTAAAGCCGCGTGTGGTCGGCGCAGGCGTGCCGACACGAATGCCGCTGGTCACAAATGGCGATTGCGGGTCGTTAGGCACGGCATTTTTGTTAACGGTGATATGCGCTTTGCTCAACGCCGCATCTGCCGCTTTGCCGGTGATGCCTTTGGCAATCAGCGAAACCAGCATCAAATGGTCGTCTGTGCCGCCGGAAACTACGTCAAAGCCGCGTTTCATGAACACTGCCGCCATGGCCTGGGCGTTTTTAATAACCTGTTGCTGATAAACGCGAAACTCCGGTTGCATAGCTTCTTTAAAGGCCACGGCTTTTGCCGCAATCACATGCATCAACGGGCCGCCCTGAATGCCGGGGAAGATGTTGGAGTCGAATTTTTTCTCCAGTTCCGGGTTGCTTTTGCACAAAATGAGGCCGCCGCGCGGGCCGCGCAACGATTTGTGCGTGGTGCTGGTGACTACGTCGGCAATCGGCACGGGGTTGGGGTATAAACCTGCGGCAACTAAACCGGCGACATGCGCCATATCGACAAACAGGTAAGCACCCACTTTATCGGCGATGTCGCGGAATCGTTGCCAATCCCAAATACGTGAGTAGGCGGAAAAACCGGCAACCAGCACTTTAGGTTTGTGTTCCAGCGCCAGCGCTTCAACTTGTTCATAATCGATTTCACCGGTTTCAGGGTGTAAACCGTATTGCACCGCGTTGTAGATTTTGCCCGAGAAGTTAGGCTTTGCGCCGTGGGTTAAATGGCCGCCATCGGCAAGGCTCAAGCCCAGGATGGTGTCGCCCGGTTGTATCAAGGCCATGAACACCGCCATGTTGGCTTGCGAGCCTGAATGCGGTTGCACGTTGGCGTAATCCGCGCCGAACAATTCTTTGGCGCGGTCAATGGCTAATTGTTCGGCTTTATCGACAAATTCGCAGCCACCGTAGTAACGTTTGCCGGGGTAGCCTTCGGCGTATTTGTTGGTCAATTGCGAGCCTTGCGCTTCCATGACCCGTGGGCTGCAATAGTTTTCAGAGGCGATCAGTTCGATGTGATCTTCCTGGCGTTGGCGTTCTTCTTCCATTGCCTGGAACAATTCATCATCGAAGCCTTTGATAGTCATTGATTTTTTAAACATGGTGTTCTCCTGGATTAATATTTATTTAAGGTTCAGGCTGGATCAGCAATATTTGCAGATCGGCGACATTGGTGCCTGTCGCGCCGGTATTCACTAAGTCGTCAGACGATTTTAAAGCGGTGTACGAATCGTTATTTTCAAGTAGCTCGATCGGATTTACGCCTGCTTGAGTCATGCGTTGTATCGTGTTTCGGTCGACGATGCCGCCGGCCGCATCGGTGGGGCCGTCGCGGCCGTCGGTGCCGCCGCTAAGGAATGCCCAGTTGCCGGTTAGGCCGTATTGCTCTGCGGCAATAGCAAAAGTCAGCGCCATTTCCTGGTTGCGGCCGCCGCGCCCGTTGCCTTTTAAGGTGACCGTGGTTTCGCCGCCCGCCAACAGGGCTATGGGTTTGTTTTGTCGGGAGACTTCGCCTAAAGCACCTACTTTTGGTAGTCGCCCTTCGACACACTGGGCGACTAAAGTCGCCCCCACAGTCCTGGCCTCGCCGCATAAATGATTGCTGTAGAGTTCGGTCTCGTAACCCAGCTTCTGGGCGGCATCCAGCATCGCATTGACGCTGATGGTGTTGCTGCCGACCAAGGTATATCCGGTGTTGTTAAAAATGTTGTCGCCCGGTTTGGGTGTTTCGGCAATATGGCCCAGCTCGCCTTGTTCCAAATGCTGCCGGACATTGGCGGGCACCTGCTCCCAAATGCCTTTGGTTTTAAAAACTTCAATGGCGTCGGCATAAGTGGTGTTGTCGGTTACGGTGGGGCCGCTGGCAATGGAGCTTAGATCATCGCCCAACACATCGGATAAAATGAGCGCATGCAAATGGGCGGGCGCAGCCATTCGGGCCAGGCCGCCGCCTTTTAGTCGCGACAAATGCTTGCGTACACAGTTAATCTGGTTGATGGTCGCACCGGAGGCCAACAGCAGGTCGGTGGCGGCAATCTTTTCCTGCAAGGTAATCTGTCCGGCAGGGTAGGGGATCAGCGCCGAGCCGCCGCCGCTCACCAGTACCAGCACCAGTTCATGTTCTTGAGCATGTTGAACCCGATCAGCAATGATTTGCGCCGCTTTAAGACCGTTTGCATCGGGCAAGGGATGCGCTGCGCCGATCACGTCAACATTGTCGATATGTCTAACATTTTCATAATTGGTAACGGCTATGCCTCTGCCCGCCAGCATCCCGGCAGGAATGATTTCCTGCGCCGCCTGTGCCATCGCGCAGGCGGCCTTGCCGAAAGCAATAAGATGGACTTTTGAGCAACTGCCAAGCAGTTCCGGGACAAGGTGGCGTTTAACAGCCTGATAAGGATCAGCCGCCGCTATGCCTGCCTGAAAAATGCTGACGGCATCTTGTCTTATCGATGCCGAGTCGGCTTGATCTGCTAAATCGCTCATGTCAGATTCTGTCGCTGTTTATGCCATTTCCTTAGCCAAGGCAAAGATATTTTCGGCATCGAAAACCTGCTTGTTGTCTTCAAACAGCTTTGCGATACAGGCGCGGTGTAAGGCCAGTTTTAGCGATCCAAAACCGATAGCGCCCCAGATGATTTTGCCGTTGCGCAGGTTGCCTTTGTCCATTACATCTGTTCCGCCGATGCCTATGGGAGGCGTGGCGTTGGCATCGGCCATCATTTCGATATGGGTGTTATGCTGCCATTGATCGGCCGAGAGCAGTTCTACTCCTGCCGCGCCGGTAGCAAAAACGATGTTTGCATGTTCAATGGCCTTGGCGCGGGCATCGTTATCGAATGCTTCAACAGGAGTCAGGTTGACGCCAAAGCGCGCTTTCATGTTGTCGCAGGCTTGAACGGCACGCTCCATTTTACGGGCGGTCAATGATACCTCTGCGCCTTCCTTTGCCAGCATCGCCGCAGCACGTTGACCTACCGGGCCGGTACCGGCCAGTACCACGGCTTTTTTACCGGCCAGAGTGCCGCTGGACGCAAGTTTTGCAACAGCGGCGGCGGCTGTGGTATTGCTGCCGTTACTGTCGAGCATGACTGACACCTGAAAGCCTGGAAAAAAGTGTTTTTGCACGGCAACAAATAATGCCTGACCGGCGATCATGTCACTGCCGCCAACAAAAATGGCTGTATTTTTCTTGTCTTTGGGCGCACGGGTAAACATCGTGCCTTCTACCAGAGCCGTAATGTTTTCAGGTGTCAATCCTCCGTGTCCGATGACATGATCTGCACCGCCATCATAGGCTACAACAGTATCGAAAACTGAAGGATGAGTGTCTGTATCGAATTGGAATAGCAGTTTTTTCATTAACTTACTCGTAGTGGGTTTGGCTAGTATGCATGAATACGATTATTAAACCGGCATATTATACTCAATAAACAAAACACTGCCTTATTTAGCCTGCTTCCTGTTTAGGCACGGCTTGAATCTCAGGCATGTTTTTTTGATATGCTTGCTTGTAGAGGCTTATCTTCGTTATTATCTGTAAAAATGGATTGGTGCTGCGGTTGTTGTGCGTTATCGGGAATGGATTTAGTTGCAATATTTTCCGATTATTTTGGTAGCTGTATCGAATAAGCTTAGGAAAAAATATAAAAATCAAAGGAAAAACAGATGAAAACACCCGTTCACATTGCTGTAACCGGCGCCGCAGGCCAAATCAGTTATTCTTTGCTGTTTCGATTGGCCGCCGGCGCGTTGCTGGGGGCCGACCAGCCGATCGTGTTGCATTTGCTTGAAATAACCCCGGCAATGAGCGCCTTGCAAGGCGTGGTAATGGAGTTAAAGGATTGCGCTTTCCCCTTGCTGCATCGCATTGAAGTCACAGACGATCCCAAAGTGGCCTTCAAGAATGTTGACTATGCATTTTTGGTTGGCGCGCGGCCAAGAGGGCCGGGCATGGAGCGCAAGGATTTATTGGAGGTGAACGCAGAGATTTTTGCGGTTCAAGGTAAAGCCTTGAATGACGTCGCAAACAGAAAGGTAAAGATCTTGGTGACGGGTAATCCGGCCAACACCAATGCCCTGATTGCGTTGAGCAATGCTCCGGATTTAAGGCCGGAGAATTTTTCCGCAATGACACGGTTGGATCATAATCGGGCGCTAAGCCAATTGGCTGAAAAATGCGGCGTTTTGCCGATTGATGTAAAAAACATGACTGTTTGGGGCAATCATTCGACTACGCAGTACCCGGACATCCATCATGCCAAGGTCAAGGGACAGGATGCCTTGTCTTTGGTTGATAACGATTGGTACGTTAATAAATTTATTCCCATCGTTCAGCAGCGGGGAGCGGAAATCATTAAAGCCAGAGGGCAATCCAGCGCCGCATCGGCTGCAAATGCGGCGATAGGCCAGATGAAAACCTGGGCTCTGGGTACCGAACCAGGCGACTGGGTGAGCATGGCTGTGTTATCGGACGGCAATTACGGCATTGAATCCGGGTTGGTTTACTCTTTCCCGGTAACGGTAGTTGGCGGCGAGGTTAATGTTGTAAGAGGCCTGGAGATTAACGATTTCAGCCGACAAAGAATGCGCATTACCGAGGCTGAATTAAAAGAAGAAAGGGAGGCGGTTAAGCATTTATTGAAATAAAAAGGGCAGTTTAGGTGATTTCCAATAATGAATCTACCAAAAGAATCGTCCACGAAAGACACGAAAAGCACGAAAACCCCATAACACGATTCTTTCGATTGATTTTTTCGTGCCTTTCGTGGACCCTGTTTTTTTTTACGGATCAGATTCTTGATGGGATGTTCTTTCTCGGGAATCACCTTAACCCAAGCTCCTCTTGTAGGGGCGACTAAAAGTCACCCCAGTGTTCTCGGCAACTGCTCCATGCGTCGCCTAAAGCGCCTACTTTTGGTGCTCTACCTCCTGCATCCATGCAGTCGTTCGTGGTTTCGTCACGGCGAATTTAATTTAGAATAATCACTTAATGTCCCCTATCATTCGATTCGACCGCGTATCGGTCATTGTCCACGAAAAAACGATTCTATCCGATATCAGCTTTACGCTATTTTCCGGAGAAAAGGCTGTGTTATGCGGCAAATCCGGCTCCGGTAAAAGCAGTATCCTGAGAACTTTATTGGGACTCCACCCTGTAAAGTCAGGCACAGTTTACTTTCAGGAAAAACCGCTAACTCCATCATCCGTTCAGACCGTTCGAAGCTGCACCGCTTACATTGGACAAGAGCCGATGCTGGGCGCTGAAAGCGTGCGGGAAGCGCTGCTGCTGCCTTTTCAATTCAAAACGCATCGCGATCATCGGCCTACGGAAGCGCAACTTATTGATGTGTTGCAACGACTGCATTTGCCTGCGGACATTTTACGCCAGGAAAGCAGCCGTATTTCCGGGGGCGAAAAACAGCGGATTGCGCTGGCTCGAGGTCTGTTATTGGGCAAAAAACTGTATCTGCTGGACGAGGTAACCAGCGCATTGGACGCGGAAAGCAAACAAGCCGTGTTCGATGTTTTTTCCGATCCGCATCTGACTGTTCTTTCGGTAGCTCACGACCCTGAGTGGTTGGAGCGTTGCGGCATTGTTTTTGAACTTGAAGCGGGTCGATTGACTCAGGTAACGCGTAATGGAAACACTTGATATCGAGCTGCCGCGGATGGCGCTGCTCTACGGCCTCTGTTTGCTGCCCTGGTTGCTGCTCCGGCTGATCGGTTTGCGCATGAGCCGGGATATCGGCATCAGCATCCTGCGCATGAGCATCCAGTTAGCGCTGGTTGGCATTTATCTGAAAATGCTGTTCGATCTTAACCATCCCTGGCTCAACGGCTTGTGGATATTGGTGATGTTGTTAGTCGCCGATTTAAGTATTCTGCGACGCGCAGGACTTAAAGCGCGTTATTTCGTACTGGCTACCTTTATGGCTATTGCATCCAGCATACTGTTCTCCACCGCTTATCTGGTGATTCTGGTCATCCAGCCGACTCACTTTTACGACGCCCGATATATCGTGCCTTTGGCGGGCATGATCCTCGGCAACTGTCTGCAAGGAAACGTCATCGCGTTGGAACGCTTTTATTCGGCGCTCCGCAAGAACGAAAACGAATACGCAACCTTTCTAATGCTGGGTGCGACGCGCTGGGAAGCGGTGCGTCCGTATTTTCGGGATGCCGTCAAAGCCGCGATCAACCCGACCATTGCCGGTATGGCTACCATGGGGCTGGTCTCCTTGCCCGGCATGATGACCGGTCAAATCCTGGGCGGCAGCGAACCGTGGCTGGCGGTGAAATACCAAATCGCCATCATGATCTGTATTTTCACCAGCACCACCATCGCCTGCATCATCAACTTGAAACTCAGCCTGAATATTGCATTCAATGCGTTTGATGTGTTGAGGGATGAAGTGATTGATAAGCCTTGATCCTAGAAAAAGCAGTTGATTCACGAAAAACACTAAGGTGATTTTCAATATTAATCCACCAAAAGAATCGTCCACGAAAGACACAAAAAGCACGAAAAGCTCTACAATACGATTCTTTCGACTGCTTTTTTCGTGTCTTTCGTGCTTTTCGTGGATAAATCACCGTTTTTAGGTTGTTGGTTATCCTTTCTATTTCGGTGTGAAATAAAGCGTTGCGACAGTCCCTCGGTTTGGTTCGCTAGTAATAACCACTGACCCACCATGCAGATCCATGATGGACTTGACGATCGCGAGCCCCAGTCCTGTTCCTTCTGTAGAACGTGCAGGGTCTACGCGATAAAACCGGTCAAACAACTTGGGCTGGTATTCCGCCGCGATACCACAGCCTGTGTCTTGCACGCTGACGCTTGCCGAACCGTCGTCAGCCGAATCCAGCGATAAGCGGATTTCTCCTCCGTTCGGGGTATGCTGTAGGGCATTAAGCAACAGGTTGCTGAGGACGCGTTTGAACAATTGCGCATCGACATAAAGAAATCCCTGACCCTGACAGACCAGGCGAATGCCTTTTTCCTCGGCCAGTGCTTCATGGTAACTGCAAACCGCTTCCAATTCCGCCCTGCCATCCAGGCGAGTGGTGCGCAATGGAATCCCGGTGTTTTCGGCTCGCGCTAAAAACAGCAGGATTTCAACAGTTCGCGACAGTCGTCCGTATTCTTCGAGGTTGGATTCGAGAATCTCACGATACTCGTCGGTGTTCCTCGGTCTGGACAAGGCTACCTCGGTTTCGCCCATCAGGTTATTGATCGGGGTGCGCAGTTCGTGCGCCAGATCGGCGGAAAACTGGTTGAGCTGCGCGAAGGACTTGGCCAGCCGCAGCAGCATTGCATTAAAAGCGGATGCCAGGTTCGACAGTTCTCTGGGGATAGTGGCCGGGTCCAGTTGTTCGTCCAGTTGAGCAGCGGTGATGCCCTCTATATGCCGCGTCATTTCAGCAACAGGACTCAAACCCCGCCGGGCAACAAAAATGGCGGCCAACGTTGAAAACAGCAGGCCGAAAAACAGCGCCCCGATAAGATTGCGTCGGTATTTGGCAAGGAGCGCCGCTTCGTGTGAAATGTCGAGCGCAATTTGAATGGTTTGCTGCGGGACGGTTTTGCTCCCCGACGTCAACAGCATTAGCGTTCGTCCGTCTGCAATTTTCTGCACCGCGGCATCGTTATCGGCAAGTGTCGAAAACTGTATTGCAGTCGGCAAGGCTTCCATGCCCGGCGTTTCGATCAGACTGTGCCCGTTTTCATCCAGGATTCTGGAATAATAACGACCTACCGGTAAGTCCATGCCTTCGCTTTGTTCATCCGCCAGTCTTCCCAGATTCGGCGGCTGTTCCATCAATACAGTACGCAACAACTGAATTTCTTTTAACAGGAACTGCCTGTTGTCCTGCGCCAGGGTTTCGGCCAGAGTCTGATGCAGATACCAGCCGATAGCCAACAGAATCACCGAAGCCGAGACGATGTAAAGCAGCGTGAGCCGGGCGGTAATCGACCAGGGTTTAGCGCTCTTCAAGGACATAGCCGACTCCCCGAACGGTATGCAACAGTTTTTGCGGAAACGGGTCGTCTATCTTCTGCCGCAAGCGGCGCACCGCCACGTCCACGATATTGGTGTCGCTGTCGAAATGGACGTCCCAAACCTGCTCGGCGATCAGCGTTCGCGACAGCACTTCCGTAGGCCGTTGCAGGAATAACGACAGCAAGGCGAACTCCTTGGGCGACAAATCCAGCCGCTGACCGTTACGAAACGCTTTGTGACGAACAGGATCGAGCGCAAGATCGGCTAAAGCCAAATGTTCCGCTTGTCGTGCGGGGCCGCGCCGGAGGATCGAGCGAATGCGCGCCAGCAATTCGACGAAAGCGAAAGGCTTGACCAGATAGTCGTCCGCGCCCAGTTCCAAGCCTTTCACCCGGTCGTCGATAGAGTCGCGCGCCGTCAGAAACAGCACCGGGGTCTGCTTGCCGCCGCGCCGCAGCTCTTTGAGTACAGACCAGCCATCGCGCAACGGCACCATGACATCGAGAATGATCAGGTCGTAATCGATTGTAGTGGCGAGCAGCAAGCCCTCTTCGCCGTCAATGCAGACATCGACGATAAAGCCTTGCTCGGTCAGCCCTTTGTGCAAGTAGGCGGCGGTTTTCTTTTCGTCTTCGACAATCAGGATGCGCATGAATGGACTCGGTTCCTCGTTCCCACGCGCCGCGTGGGAATGCAGTTGAGGCGCGCTGCGCCCCGTGGCAGCCCGTAGCGCGGGCCGTCAGGGTTCCCACGGAGTCCGTGGAAACCAAAAAGCTTGATGAATTGCGGAGCTGAATCAGTCCTAATCCTGAGTTTTTTCATCGTTAAGAAAGCCGACTTCGGACATGTCTTCAACATAGCGATGAATCCGCTCAATCGCTATGACAATGTGCTCAAGATAATCGGGAATACGCAGTCTGTCTTTTTTACTCATATCGGCTGCGCCTCTTTTATCACTTGATCACGAAATTTGTCGGGTAGGGCTCTGGGCGTCAACACATCGACCGTGATATTGAGCAACTGAGCCACTTCCTTCGACCTGAATTTTGGCAATATCCATCAGCGTGGTTTTCGGCGTGGGATCGACCAGTAAATCCAGGTCACTATCTTCGGTGTCATCACCGTGCAGCACCGACCCAAACACCCGCACATTTTTGACCCGGTGACTCAGGGCGATTTCGCGGATGGCGTCGCGGTGGATTTGCAGTGCTAGAGAAGGACGCATTTAAGCTCTCCATGAAAGGCTCGGTGTTGTAGGGAATAGTTACGAAACTTCAGTGTACACAGATTATAAATCAGTCGTCAGCAGCATTTACCGCTTTCAGGCTATTTGTCTGTAATAACGATTAAAAACAACGGAACTGTCCGACGTTAAGTTGAAAACTTCTTTTTATCGGCGAACGTTCGCATCACAAAATAAACCGTTGGCGTGGCGACCAGAGACAGTAGCACGGAAAGCGTCAGCGCGCCAATCACCGCAATAGCCAAAGGTTTAAGCATGTCCGATCCTGCGCCGATGCCGTATGCCAAGGGTAAAAGCCCCAATGCCGCCGCCAGCGATGTCATTAACACCGGACGCAGACGCCGCCGCCCCGATTCCACCAGCGCATTTTCAAGACTTTGGCCCTGCGACTCGAAGCGGTGTACCGAATCCAGCATCAGGATGCCGTTTTTCGCCACCACGCCGATGCCGATGATCGCGCCCAGCAACGAAACAATATTGACCGAAGTGCCGGTCAGGTACCAGGCCAGGACGGTGCCGCACAAGGCCAATACGGAACCGAACACAATGGCGATGGGTTCGTAAAATGAGCCGAACTCGACCAGCAACACGGTGAATACCAGGAATATCGAGGCCAGCAGCACCACCAGCAAGTTGCGGAAAGACTCCTGCTGTTGCTGGTAGAGCCCGCCGAATTCCAACACGCCCGGCGGCAAAGTCTTATCCCGGCTGAGTTTGGCCTTGATTTCTTCTATGGCGCTGCCGAGGTCGCGGTTTTCCAAGCGGGCGGAAACTGCCACCAGTTGCCGCAGGTCTTCGCGGTGCAGTTCCAATTGTCCCGGTTCGGTAACCGCGTCCGCCACTTGCGACAGCTTCACGGTTCTGCCATCCAGAGACCGCAACGGCAATTCGCGCAGGTTGGCGATCTGGCCGGTCGTGCCGGTGTTCATTCTGACGCGGATATTAACGACCCGGTCGCCTTCCAAAACGTAGGAGGCTTTTTGCCCGAGCATGGCGGTGCTGACCGCCAATGCCACATCGTTAACGGTCAGGCCGAAGAGTTGCGCATCGCTGTCACGTACCCGGAGACTCAATGATGGGCCGGTGGTTTCCAGGCCGTCGAAAGTATCGACGATGCCTTCAATTTTCTTAAGTTCGGCTTCGACTTGCGGGGCTTTTTGCTTGAGCCACTCGACATCGGTGGAGAACAGTTTGATTTCTATAGGCCGTGGCGACCAGGTCAAATCGCCGATCAGGTCATTAAGTATGCCTGCAAACTCCCACTCCAGTCCGGGGGAGGCAACATGAAGCTGCTTGCGCAGGTCGGCAACGACCTCGTCGGTTTTACGCTGACGTTCCGGTTTTAATTTGACCAAAAAGTCGCCCATGTGCGCTTGAGAAATACCCAAAGCCAGCCTGGCGCCGGTGCGCCGCGAATAGCTTTCCAGCTCCGGCATGGCGCGCAGGATGGTTTCGGCCTGGCGCAGTTGCCGGTCGGTTTCAGCCAAGCTGGTGCCCCAAGGGGCGCGGTAATCAAGCACGAAGCCGCCTTCATCCATAAAGGGCAGGAACTCGCTTTCCAGTTGTCCATATAGCCAGACTCCCAGCGCCAATATCAATAAGCAGCCGGTCAAAACTTTACCCGCCCGGTTGAGTGCCGTGCGTAATATCTTTTCGTAGCGTTTAATCAGGCGTTCTAGCCAACTTGATTTAGAACCGGGAGGTAAATGCTTAGCTATCGGCATCCACCAAGCTGCCAATGACGGAATCAGCGTGACGGCTAACACCAGCGAGGTCAGCAGCGACACAACCATAGTCAAGGCCAAGGCCCGGAAAAAGCAGCCTGCGACACCGTCCAGAAAAGCCAGCGGTATGAACACCACCACCGGGGTCAGCGTCGAAGCCAGCAAAGGCCGGAAAATTTCCGCCAATGCCTGCTGCACCGCTGCCAGGCGTTGTTCGCCTGCGGAAATTTTGGTGTGTACAGCTTCCACTACTACAATGGCATCATCGATAATCAGGCCAATGGCGGCAGCGATGCCGCCCAAGGTCATCAGGTTAAAACCCAGCCCCAGGACGCGCAGAGCAAGCAGGGTAATCAAAACCGTGGCAGGAATGACTGTGGCTGCAATCAAAGTCGCCCCCCAATTCTTTAAAAAAACGTAAAGTATGACGATGGAAAGGATCAGCCCTAAAAAGATGGCCTCCCAAACGCTCCGGATGGAATCGCCCACTAACAGCGATTGATCGTAGAATACCGACGCCTGCATACCCGGCGGCAAGGCTTTTTTTAAAGATTCGAGTTCCTGTTTCAGTTGCTTGGCGATGTCGAGGGTGCTGCCGTCCGGCTGGCTGTAGACATTGAGCAAGACGGCATTGACGCCGTTTGCGGTGACGATGTTGAAGGCCGGTTCCTGGGTGCGCTCAACCCGCGCAAAATCCTTGATACGGATCGGATGAGCGCCGGTTGCAACCGGTTGTATAGCTCCGGCAACCGGCGTATTGCCGGATACCGAGACCGTCAGGTTTTCTATCTCTTCGACAGTACGAACGCGGCCGTCCACCACCGTCAGGTAAAGCTTATAGTCTTCCTCCAGCATACCGGTCGGTGCGATCAGGTTGTTCCTGACCAGCGCATCGGTGACTTGAGCCAGGCTCAGATTTACGGCTTGCAAGCGTAACGGATCGACAATGACGTGATATTCCGGCGCGCGTCCGCCGACAATGCCGGTGCGGGCCACACCGGGTATGCGTAACAAGCGGGGCCCAATAGTGTAACGCGCCGTTTCCCAAAGCTCGGTGAGCGAATGTGTGGTGCCGGTCAGACTCAGGCCGACCACCGGAAAGGCGGCAAAAGTAAGCCGCCAGACTGCCGGGTTTGCAGTAGCCGGTAGTGCTTTTTGCACGACCGCAAGCCTGCCCTGGACGAACAGCTCAGCCTGTACCATATCCGTTTGCCAGGTGAAAAATACGTTGATTTCCGCCGCGCCGCGCCCGGTTTTCGAGCGCACGGTGCGCACACCGGGAATATCTTTCATGGCCTCTTCGACCGGGCGGGTGATAGTCGCCATCATCTCGTTGGCTGGCATAACGCCATTGTCGATCAGGATGACCACGCGCGGGAAATTGGTCTGGGGAAAGATTGATGAAGGCATGCCCAGTGCAGCATAGGCGCCGGCCAGACACAGTGCGATGCAGAGAAAGGCAATGACCAGGCCGTGGCGAGTCACAAAAGAGCCGAACGTAGTAGTGTGGGTCACTTTATTCATGGACATCACCGTATGCAGAGTGAGTAATCAACCACGAAGACGTTACCCTCGTTGAGTATTGAAGGCAAAACGGGAGTGCAAGCTTCGCCTAAAGCGCCTACTTTTGGTGCTTGCGCTTGCAGGCGAAGCCTGTACTCCAGTTATCAGTAGTCCCCACATTTGACAATGACATAGCCACGAACGACATGGATGCAGGAGATAGAGCAAGGCTTGTAGCCGTTGCCGAGAACACAGGGGGCGCGAAATTTTTTTCTTCGTGCCCTTTGCGTCTTCGCGGTGAATAAAATCCGACCTAGGTTGACGCATGCTGTTGCGCATTATTTTACTACCCGTATACGTGTCTCCGGCGGCAGGCCGTAAACGCCTTGGGTCACGATAGTCATGCCTTCCTGTAAACCTTCGCCAGATACTTCAATGAGATTGCCGTCGCGTAAACCCGGTTCGATGATCTTTTGCTTGGCGTTGTCGCCATCAACCACGGCAATTAAACTGGTGCCATCCCTGGTCACCACGCTTTCGATAGGAACCGCCAAACGCTCAGGACGCTCTTCAACGACGATGCGCACACTGACGAATTGGCCGGGCCGGAAGCCGGAGTCCTTGCTTAGAGCAGCCCGAACCAACACGGTATCGGTGAGCGGATCGACCTGAGGGCTGATAAAAATCAGTTTCCCTTGTTGAATCTGTGAACCAGCGCTGATTTCTACCGGTTGTCCCAATCGGAGCATAGCCGCTTCCTGGCTGGGTATATGGATAGCAATGTCCAGACGATCCAGGTCGATCAAGTCCGCCAATATCGTATTCAGGCTCACCGCTTCGCCGACTTTAAAATGGATGGCCGCCACGGTGCCGGATAAAGGTGCCTTGATTTGCAACAAATCTTTCTGTGTCTTAGCGTTGAGCAAATCCTTGCGGGCGGTTTGCAGCAGCTGTTCCGCTTCGTCATAGAGTTTGCGGGAGATGTTATCGGTAGCATTGAGTTGCTGTTTGCGCGCAAAATTCTTTTGTGCGAATTCGACGGCTACTTCGGCTTTGGCAATCAGGGCGTCGGCGCTGCGCGTATCCAGCTCGAACAATAAGTCTCCTTTTTTAACTTGCCGGCCTTCCTCGCAGTGGATTTGCGTGAGGATACCCATCATCGACGCGGCAATTTTCGAACTGGCCGGTGGTTTGCCATCCCTCGCAGGTTCCGGTTCAACCGTGCCGTAAGCCATGACATAACGATATAAAGTGGTCTTGGTGATTTTGCCTGTCTGCACGGCCACTTCGGTTGCAAGTTCCGGCTCTTCAGCCCAAACAGCTGTGTTACACCAAACTATGAAGGCGGTCAGTATTGCGATTTTGTAGTTTTTCATTAATACAGGTAATCCACAAAAAATCGTTTAAAAATCAGAAGATTTGATACCGCCATTTTTGGCCGAATAACCGGTTTCATTGGGGAGTTTTCCTGATTGCGGAATCGGAAATTAATGTCGCGGTGAGTGTGGAAGCAATGGGATAGCGCAAGGTATCTTCCAGTGCATTGAGCGCTTGTTGGGTCTCGACCAACACATCCAAATGAGCGCGCTCGGCAACAGCATTTTCCAGTTGCGCGCCGAGCAGGGCCAGACGGTCGGTTTCCCCGGCCTGGAACAAGGCTTCAGCTGAATACAGGTTCTGCTGCTGAATGTGCATTTGCTGTTCGGCAGCCAGCCACTTGGCGAGTACCGCCGCCAAGCCGGCATGGGCGCGATCAATATCGCCAAGAATACGCATTTGCAAAGCCTCGAAACGCACAGCAAGCTCATGGCGTCTGGCCTCGGCCTCGGCAATCGGCCCCTGGTTTTGATGCAATATCGGTACAGACAGCGCCGTTGCGCCTAAAGCCCAGCGATGCTCACCCGTTTCCCAGGTATAACCGGGATTGGCCTGAATGTTGGGATATTGGTTGGCGATTTCCAGTTGCAGAGCGGATTGAGCGGCATCGTAATCCGCCAGCGCGGCCAATACGTCGGGACGCTTCTGCAACGCGGTTTCTTTCAGGTTTTGGACTGGAATACCGTTTAATGCAGGAGGCCTGGAAAGATTCGCAAAATCGAGTTCGATGTCCGTCAGCGCATCGACCGGCAGGCCAATGGCAGCGGCCAGCAACACCCGGCTTTCGGCGCTTCTTTTTTGCGCCGCATTGGCGTTCAGTTTCAGTTGGTTTAAGGCAATATGCGATCGAGTCACTTCGGGTCGGGTGATTTCGCCCACTGTCAGTTGTTGTTCCAGCCGTTCGGCCATCGCCTGTTGCACAGTGAGTTGCTGTTGAAGCAGTCGTTCTGCTTCCTGTGCGGCATAGACTTCCAGCATCGTCAGACGCAACCGCCCGCGTACCAGCCAAGCCGCATCAGCTACCCGCAAGTGCGCCGCGTCGGTGAGATGCTCCGCTTTAGCTATGCGAAAATCACGTTTACCTGCGGTTTCGATGGGAATACTGATGTAACTGGCCGCAATCCAGGGAACTGCCGCTGTCGCCAGGTTGCTTATCCAGGTCGGAGAAATATTGACGCTGGGATTGGGTCGTTGAGCTGCCGTCGTGGCGGCGGCATCCATTGTTTCAGCTTGGGCGCGAGCCAGTGCAAGATCAGGATGGTAATAAATCGCCGCCAGCGTTAGCCGATCAATATCCCAGGCTTTGGAAGGCCATCCGGTTTTGTTTGCAACCACGCTATTGATAAAGTTCCGCAGTCCCGCACTAGACAGGGTGCGCGCTTCGATGCGAGCCGCAGAGTCGGCGGGATTCAGCGGATGATTCTCAAAACGAGCGCACCCGGTGAGCGAAAGGCTCAACAGGGTAAATAGTGTCAGATGGATGAGTCGTTGCATGTTTGGAATGTTAACAGTCCATTCCAAACAGCAGCATGACGGGAAGATTACAATTTTGTCAGAATTGGGCAGTCATTCGCCGGAATGAACTTAGCGTAGGGCGTGCCGCGTGCGCCAAAACAGTTAAGATTGAGTGTAGATAATATTCCAAGTCACGGAGAAGGCGCGCATGGCACGCCCTACACTGTAGTCGTAGTGGTGTTTGTCAAATAACCCGATCAGGAAGATGATCCCCGGCAAAGAATGCGGCCAGATTGGCTAACACCTTTTCGCCCATTGCGGTACGTGTCCCTAATGTGGCGCTGCCCAAGTGCGGCAGTAGCGATACATTATCCAGGGTCAGGAAGCCTTCGTGTACATTCGGCTCTCCTTCATACACATCAAGACCGGCACCGGCAATCCGTTTGTTTTTGAGCGCGGCTATCAGCGCGGCGCTGTCGACGACATCGCCTCTGGCGGTGTTGATTAAGTGCGCTGACGGTTTCATCAGGTTGATCATGTCGGCGTTGATTAAATGCCGGGTTGCGGCGCCGCCGGGGCAGTGCAGCGAAACAAAATCGGCTACTTGCAGCAGGTCTTCTATGGACTCGCAACGGGTCGCGTTAAGATCGTCGGTGACATATTCGTCGGCCGGACTGGGTTTGAAATAGACGATTTTCATGCCGAAGCCGTGATGGGCTTTTTTCGCCATGGCTTGTGCGATACGGCCGAAGCCGATCAGGCCTAAGGTTGCGCCGGTTACATCGCTGCTCAGCATGTGCGTCGGGCACCAGCCTTGCCATTGTTTGGCGCGAACCAGACGGTCGCCTTCCGCGCCGCGACGTGCGGACATCAGCAACAAGGTCATCGCAATATCGGCGGTGCTGTGCGTCAATACGCCGGGGGTGTTGCTCACAACCAAGCCTTGCGCCTTGGCGGCGTTAATGTCGATATGGTTGTAGCCTACGCCGAAGTTGCCCAGAATTTTGCAGCGTTTGTTTTCGACGTTGATTACGTCGGCAGGGAATGAGTCGCAAACGGTCGGACAAACGGCATCGTAATTTTGCAGCGCGGATCTGAATTCGTCTGCGCTTAAAGGCCGGTCATCTTCGTTTAAAGTGACGTCGTAAAGGGCTTTGAGTTTTGCTTCGACGGAGGCAGGCCACTTGCGGGTAACAAAGACTTTGGGTTTGCTCATGGGTTATCCTCATAAGGGCAATGCCGTTAAGTTAAGGATTCAGCATTTGTTAAATTTGTAATGGAACGCGGATGACGCAGATGAATATGATGAACGCGGATTATTCAAGAAAAATCTTATTTAATCTTAATTATCAGCGTCATCAGCGTTCTATTTTTTATCGTTGTGTTGCAGTTGAACGATAGTATTCAATCGCCGCCGCAACGCCGGCACCCGGATTGAAATCAAAGCCATTGTCCAGCATCGCCATTTCAACGCCTGCGATAGCGCCCAGCATGGAAACGTCGTTCATATCGCCGACGTGGCCGATACGGAAAGCTTTACCGGCAAGTTCGGATAAACCGGCGCCTAAAGAAATGTCGTATTTGCTAAAAGCGGTGCTGATCACATCTCTGGCATCTTTGTCTGCGGGGACAACAATCGCGGTCACTGTGTCCGATTCGAAACCGGGTTGAGCGCAGGTTGTTAATCCCCACGCGGCAACGGCTTTACGAACGCCTTCTGCCAAGCGGTGATGACGCGCGAAAACATTTTCCAGGCCTTCTTCCTGCAACAGGTCTAACGCTTTGCGCAAGCCGTATAGAATAGGTAACGCCGGTGTGTAGGGTGTGTAGCCGTCTTTGTTGGTGTTCATCTGGTCTTTTAAGTCCAGGAAACAACGCGGATAGGTTGAAGTTTCAACGGCTTTTAATGCTTTTTGGCTGAATGCCAGAAACGCACCGCCGGCGGGCATCATAAAGCCTTTTTGTGAGCCGCTGATTGCGCCGTCAACGCCCCATTCGTCCATGCGAAAGTCGAGGCTTGCAATAGAGCTGACGCCGTCAACGAATAACAGTGCAGGGTGATTTGCCGCGTTCAGTGCTTTACGAACACCGCCGATATCGCTGGTAACGCCGGTAGCGGTTTCGTTATGCGTCGCCAAAACGGCTTTGATTTCGTGGTTGGTGTCTTCTTTTAAACGCGTTTCCATTCTGTCCAAAGGAATACCTTTGCCCCAGACTTCCTGATGAATTTCGACATTGAAGCCCAGGCGTTTTGCCATTTCAGCCCATAAATGGCTGAATTGACCGAATCGATAGATTAAAACCTTGTCACCCGGATTTAAGGTGTTGGTCAGCGCCACTTCCCAGCCTGCGGTGCCGGTTGCAGGAAAAATAAAGGCTTGCCCGGTTTCTGTTTTAAAGATTTTTTTCAGATCTTGTAAAAGAGGTGTCAGCAGTTTCGGGAACACAGGAGAGCGATGGTCTTCCATGTTGACATGCATAGCGTTCAGAATTTCATTTGGCACATTGGTAGGGCCCGGAATATATAGGTGGTTACGACCAGCCATTGCATTGCCTCTTTAATAAGTAATAGTTGAGTGATTAACGCAGCTTGGACATTGAAAAAGCCAACGTCCAAAAACGGGCAATAATGACATAGCCGCTAAAAATCGGCAAGGGTAGATTGGGGCTTGAGCCGAAAAACACGCGGTGCCTACAGGGATGTAGGTAAGGGGCGTGAGCAGGAGCGGAAGCTTTAAAAATTGACTTTGAGACCTCTCGAAGTAAAATGTGCGGTTAATTTAAGTTCGGCTTAAGCTGCGTAGTTCGGGTTTGCCTAGCGTACCCGCGCTGGTCACGGTAGCCGCAAAATGTCGGGTTACGCTAACCTGATCGGATTTACAACAATGAAATTAGGAAAGCACAAATGAGCCACACTTTATATGCAGCGTCAGTTCAACGAGTTCAACGCTGTGAATTAGCCGTTCCGGGTTCTAGCCCTGAAATGTTTGAAAAAGCGATGAGAAGTGGCGCTGATTTTATTTTTCTGGATCTTGAGGATGCCGTTGCCCCGGATGACAAATTACAAGCCAGAAAGAACATTATTGAAGCGATTAATGACCTGGACTGGAAAGGACACGGCGTAACCGTTTCAGTGCGCATCAACGGTCTGGACACTCAGTACATGGTGCGTGACGTGGTGGATCTGGTTGAGCAGTGCGGTGCAAAGCTGGACACGGTTTTGATTCCTAAAGTGGGTATTTATGCTGATGTTTATATGGTTGAAGCCATGCTTAACCAGTTGGAAATGCAGCAGGGGCTGAAAAACAAAATCGGCATTGAAGCCTTGATTGAAACTGCGTTGGGCATGGCTAATGTTGAAGATATTGCCCGCAATGGCGCGTCGGGCCGTCTTGAGGCTCTGCATTTCGGTGTGGCCGATTACGCCGCAAGCAACCGTGCCAGAACCACGAACATCGGCGGTTTAAATGCTGATTATCCCGGCGACCAATGGCATTTTGCGATCAGCCGGATGACGGTTGCGTGTCGAGCTTACGGCTTGCGCCCTATTGACGGTCCTTTTGGCGATATTAAAGATCCCGAAGGTTACAAAATGGCCGGAAGGCGAGCGGCGGCTTTAGGTTGTGAAGGTAAATGGGCGATACATCCGTCACAAGTGGAATTAGCCAATGAAATATTCACTCCCCCGGCGGCTGAAGTTGATAAGGCAAAACGCATTCTGGTCGCTTTGAAAGAAGCGGCAGCGCAAGGTAAAGGCGCAGCAGCATTAGACGGTCGGTTAATTGATGCAGCATCGGAAAAAATGGCGAATAACGTGGTCAGAGCTGCCGAAGCTATCGCCGCAAAAAATCAATAGAAAATGTCGGGTTACGCTACGCTAACCCGGCCTACACAACACACAAATAGGAGATGCTGTGGATATTCATGAGTATCAGGCGAAAGAAATTTTAAGCGGTTATGGCGTTAAAATCGCCGAAGGCGGTATGGCCTACAGCCCGGAAGAAGCCGTGCAACGCGCCAGAGACATCGGCGGACATGTTTGGGCGGTAAAGGCACAGATTCATTCCGGTGCGCGCGGTAAAGCGGGCGGTATTAAAATCTGCAAAACGCACGATGAAGTTGAAGCGGCGGCAGAAGCGTTATTAGGCAAAAGACTGGTCACTCATCAAACCGGCCCGGCAGGTAAAGTGTGCGGCAGATTGTATGTCGAAGCCGGAACCGATATCGCCAAGGAATTGTATTTTTGTTTTTTGGTTGACCGCAGTTCAGAGCGTATTGTCATGGTCGGTTCCGCTCAAGGCGGCATGGAAATCGAGGAACTGGCCGAAAACAATCCCGATGCCATTACCAAAATTTATATCGAACCTGCAGTGGGCCTGCAAGACTATCAGGCGCGTGAAATGGCCTTTGCATTGGGTTTGGATCCTGAACTGTTGAGTCATGCGGTTAAAACTATCAGGGGATGCTATCGCGCCCTGCGTGAACTTGATGCCGGCATGCTGGAAATCAATCCGTTGGTGGTCACCCGTAGTAATGAGTTGGTCGCGCTGGACGCCAAAATGGGCTTTGACGACAACGCCTTGTTCCGTCAGCAAAAAATTTCCGAACTGCGCGATAAAACCCAGGAAGATCCCAGAGAAATGGCGGCTGCCGACCGTGGTTTGAGTTATGTCGGCCTGGATGGGGACATCGGCTGCATGATTAACGGCGCGGGTTTGGCGATGGCTACCATGGACATGATTAAACTGGCCGGCGGCGAGCCTGCCAACTTCCTCGACGTAGGCGGCGGCGCATCGGCGGAACGTACCGAAAAAGCCTTTCGGTTGGTGTTGGCCGATAAGAACGTAAAAGCCATGCTGGTTAATATTTTCGCCGGTATCAACCGTTGCGACTGGATTGCCGAGGGCGTTGTTGAAGCGGTCAAGAAAATCGATATGAAAATACCGTTGATTGTCAGATTGTCAGGCACTAACGTTGAAGAAGGCCGCCGTATTATCGCAGCAAGCGGCTTGCCTATTATTACCGCGGAAACGTTGG
The DNA here is from genome assembly GCA_030653175.1 of Methylobacter sp. Lineage (GTDB taxonomy): Bacteria > Pseudomonadota > Gammaproteobacteria > Methylococcales > Methylomonadaceae > Methylobacter_A. The sequence continues at coordinate 12,029 of JAURZV010000003.1, read as the reverse complement.
CCGAAGCGGCTGAAAAAGCGGTGCAAGCGCGCAATGAAGCGGTTACACACGTAGTAGGGGCGACCGGCCGGCCGCCCCTACAGGGAGCATAAAAATGGCTATTTTAATTGATGAAACAACACGCATTATTGTTCAGGGCTTTACCGGAAAAATCGGCAGTTTTCACGCTCAGGACATGATTAATTATGGTTCTAACGTAGTCGGCGGCATCACCCCCGGCAAAGGCGACCAAACCCATTTAGGCCTGCCGGTTTTTAATACCGTAAAAGAAGCCGTACACCAAGTTGGAGCTGAAGCCAGCATTATTTTTGTTCCTCCTGCCTTTGCCGCCGATTCGATCATGGAAGCCGCCGATGCGGGCATTAAATATTGTGTGGCGATTACCGACGGTATTCCGACCCAGGACATGATGACGGTTAAAAATTTCCTGCGTCGTTTTCCGTTAGATCAAAGAATGATACTGACCGGTCCCAACTGCGCGGGTACTATCAGTCCGGGTCGAGCCATGTTGGGTATTATGCCGGGACACATTTACATGCAGGGCAATGTCGGCATCGTCGGTCGTTCAGGCACGCTGGGCTATGAAGCCGCAGACCAGATGAAACGCTTAAATATAGGTATTTCAACCTCTGTCGGTATTGGCGGCGACCCCATCAACGGCAGTTCGCACCGTGATATTTTGGAAAAATTTGAAGCCGATCCGGAAACCAAAGTGGTTGTCATGATTGGTGAAATCGGCGGCCCACAGGAAGTTGAAGCCGGAATTTTCGCCAAAGAACACATGAGTAAACCGGTAATCGCCTATATCGCCGGTTTAACTGCACCGGAAGGTCGACGCATGGGTCATGCCGGTGCGATTATTTCATCGGCGGGTGAAAGCGCCGCCGAAAAAGTAGCTATACTGAAAGAGTTGGGAGTCACCATCTGCCCGACACCGGCGGCCATGGGCGAAACGGTGGCGGCAGTGTTGGCCGGTATGTAAGCGAAAGATACAAAAAGGCGAAAGGCGAAGGGCGAAGGGCACAAGGTTTTTTCACCTTTTGTCTTTCGCCTTTTGCCTGCTTTTATTTTTTTAATACCCATAGGGCGTAAATGAAAATACTTATTCTTGGAGCCGGTGTTACCGGTTCATCGGTTGCCGGGGCGCTGGCAAGCGAGGAGAACGATATTGTGGTCGTTGATTTCAGGACGGAGTTGCTTGACGCATTAAAAGAGCGTTTCGATATTGCCACGGTTGCCGGTAACGCGGCGCATCCGAGGGTGCTCGAACAGGCCGGAGCCCGGACTGCCGATATGATTATCGCGGTTACCGACAGCGACGAGACCAATATGCTGGCGTGTGTGATCATCAATGCGCTTTACAGCCGGCCGAAAACGATTGCACGGGTGCGTGCTGTCGATTATCTGAACAACCCGCAATTGTTCGGCCCGAACGGTATTCCGGTGGACATTGTTATCAGCCCGGAACAAATCGTTATGGAGGCTATCCGTAATTTAATCGAGTTCCCCGGCGTTCAGCATATTTCCGATTTTGCTGACGGGCTGGTACGCCTTTTTTCGGTCAAAGTGGTGGCAGACGGTTCCTTAACAGGCAAAAAAATCAAAACCCTGAAAGAACGCCTGGTCGGCGGTAAAATTCGCGTGGCGGCTATTTTTCGGCAAGGTATTCCGATGATAGTAAACGGTGAGGCCGTTATTGAAACGGGCGACGAAGTTTTTTTTGTGGCGCCTCGTGAAGAGGTACGTCGAGTATTGAAGGAATTGAACAAGCTGGAGGCTCCGTTAAAACGAATTATCATTGCCGGTGGCGGTCATGTCGGCAAGCGTTTAGCGTTGGCGCTGGAAAAAGACCACCAAGTAAAAATCATTGAAAAAGATCCCAGGCGCGCTCATAAGATAGCCAATGATCTTGATCATGCCGTGGTGCTTTTAGGCGATTGCGCCGATGAAGCGATGTTGCTTGATGAGTCTATCGATAGTACCGATTTGTTTTGTGCGATTACTGAAAATGACGGCGTTAATATCGTTTCCGCCTCTTTGGCAAAAAGTTTGGGCGCGCGCAAGGCTATCTGTTTGCTCAACCATGTTTCGTACAGCAAGCTTTTGCCTGGAACAGGAATTGATGTTGCAGTGCTGCCCAATCAGGAGACGCTCGGCAGTATCTTAAAACATGTACGCCGCGGTGACGTGGCGCAAGTCAGTTCGCTATGCGGCGGTACCGCTGAGGCTATCGAGGCTATTGCACACCAAAGTAACGATCTGAATTCCGTCGTCGGGTTTCGGGTGGATTCTATTAATTTCCCTGAAGGCATTGTGATGGGGGCGCTGATTCGCAACCAGCAAGTCATTTCGATTCACCATGAGACGGTATTTGAAGAAGGTGATCATGTGGTGATGTTCGCGATGGATAAAAAATTGGTCGTAAACATCGAGAAAAAATTCCAGCCTCTTTAATTAAGGGCAGGCGAAAGGCTAAGGGCTAAAGGCGAAAAAATCTTAGCTTTTAGTTTTTAGCCTTCTGCCCTTGGTCTTGAACCTTTCGCCTTGAATCTAATCCCATGAATGTCATCTTTACTATCATCAATATTTTCGGTTTAGTCACCATAGGGTTTAGCGGCTTAATGGCCACTTGTTTGTTGACCTCTTCTATAGCTGATGACGGCGCCACCAGTGCTTTTTATCAAGGCTCTTTGATTACTATGTTGCTGGGTGCGTTGATGTTTATTCCGACGCTACGCATACCAAAAAAGGTGACGCGGCAAACAGGCTTTTTATTGGTAGCGATTACCTGGTCAATAATACCCGTGTTTTGCACCTTGCCGCTGATGATGTATCTGCCTGAACTCAGCTTTATCGACGCTTATTTCGAGACTGTTTCCGGCCTTACTACGACCGGCGCGACCATATTCAGCGGTATTGATCAGTTGCCGATGTCGATTAATTTGTGGAGGCATGAATTATGTTGGATAGCGGGGATGGGCATCATTATATTTGCGGTCGCTATTTTGCCCATTCTGGGTATCGGCGGCATGCAGTTGTATATTGCGGAATCGCCGGGAACAGTCAAGGAGTCGGACTTGCCGCCGCGCATAGCCCAAACCGCGAAAGCTTTATGGTTGGTCTATGCGGGCATAACTCTGGCCTGCATTGTGGCTTTGCGTTTGGCAGGCATGAATTGGTTTGATGCCATTTGCCACGCTTTTTCCGCGATGAGTTTAGGCGGTTTTTCTACTCATGATAGTAGTGTCGGATTTTTCAATTCGCTATCTATTGAGATGGTGTTAACTGTCTTTCAATTACTGGCGGCGATCAATTTTGCCACTCATTTTGTGGCTCTCCGGAAACGCTCCTTCAACCCCTATGTCGATGACAGGGAAGCAAGGGCTTTCCTCGCTTTGGTGTTGGGGAGTTGCCTGATAGCTGCATCGGTGCTATGGCATGCCGGCACTTATCCTGATTTTTTTACCGCGTTACGCCATGCAACGTTTAATCTGGTTACCATCGCTACCGATTGCGGCTATGCTACCCAGGATTTTAATCAATGGCCTATCTTTGTGCCGATGTGGATGTTGTTTTTAAGTTGTGTTTCGGCTTCTTCCGGTTCCACCGGCGGCGGTATTCGGATGATTCGCACCATCATCCTGATGAAGCAGGCGCGTCTGGAATTATTCAAGTTCATTCATCCTTTTGCGGTTAAACCCATGAAAATCGGCGACACCGTGGTGAGTAATAAAATTGTTGCCTCTGTGACCGGATTTATTTTTCTGTATTTCATTAGCATCGTCATTCTGGTATTCATGCTGCTGCTGAGTGGTATGGATTTTATAAGCGCTTTTTCGGCTATTATCGCCTGTTTTAACAATGCCGGCCCGGGTCTCAATCAAGTGGGGCCTGCGACCAATTACGCCAGTCTGAGCGACATCCAAACGGGTATTTGTACCTTTGCGATGCTGTTGGGCCGGGTACAGATATTTTCCATTGTTATTTTATTTGTACCGGAATTCTGGAGAAAATAATCTGCGTCTGAGTGAGTGTGGCGGAACTTTTAAAGATGCTTCCACGCTTTTTTTGTATTGAAAGCTAAAAGAAATTTATAGCAAACTTTAACAAAAGTTGGATGAGAGTTGCGGCCGATATGAGGATTGAGGGTGAGTTGGCTGGTAAGTTCGCGCTTGTATTTTGCAAGTAAAAGTAAGGCTGGTAAAAACAAAAAACCCAGCTATAAGCTGGGTTTTTTGGTACTGCCAAGAGTTCTATTTATAGTTGAATAGAACTAGAAACTTTTTGTGCAGACTTATCTGGATCATCCAGGCAGCCAGATAAGCCAACAATCATTAATGCCATAGCTATAAGAGATAAAATTTTATTCATACGAATATCCTCCAAAGGGGTTTCAATTATTTTTATTAATTTGCGCCATTAAATTAAAGCACAGGCATTTTATATCATGACTGGAATGATGATGCAATAATAAAAATTGAATAATTATCCGCTCAGTTAAAGCTGATTGATGTTGTCAGGCAAATCAAAATAAATCCGGTTGTCGATCCATTTTGCCGTTCCGATAGTGGTCCAAGGGGAAGTGAAATTTTTGTGCAATTGATCATAAACCCAGTAAGAAGGTGCATTGATTTTTTTAAGTTTTATGTTGAAAACAACGTTTTCAAGATTTAAACCACAATCTACTCCCCAGAAAGCGGTGACTTTCATGATGAATTTATGTAAACGTTTGTTGTCAATGTTTGGCGTAACGGCAATATTGGCCCACATGGAATGGACGCGACCCCAGTTGGGGGCAAGAAGACGACCTTGTTCATTGACAAAAGGCAGCCAGTGCTCAGTGCCATTCTGGTCGGTGTAAGTGATCGCGAAAATATGATCGTAGCCTGTAAAATGGTCGTGCAGATAAAGCGCATGAGGGGTAATGCCTAGGAAGGTCTGTGAGGCCATTAAAATGGTGTTGCTGGCTTGTGAGATGGGATTTCGAGGGCTGTCGGCATTGAGTCTGTAAAAAAGGCCGTAATGAATGGAGCTGTTTAATTGCAAAACGATTAGTGCTAGTAATATTTTTGAAAGCTTCCTGGAAAAGGCATGCGGTTTTTGTGTGGCAACACCTTCAAAAAATTGATGATAGAGAGTGGTGTCCGGCAGGGCTTGTGGCAGAAGGCAAGCAGATGTGCATGGGATGCGATTGCGTGTATCGGCAATAGACCGGTATTTTTTTAAGGCAAATTGATGAATTCCCGGAAGGCTCAAAATAATGCCGATAGGAAATAAATAACGCATTTTTATAAAGATCCGGGCATAAGTGTCAACACCCGCATAAATGCGACCAGCGCGATCCAGCGCGTATAAGTCGGTTAACAAGGTTTCATTGTTGATGGAAGCAAGCGCCGGGTAGTGTGCGGCATGTTCCTGAGCGTTTTTAAAATCTATGCAGCTGAATATGTCGAAATGATTAAGGATCAGGACGGTGCGATTACATAAAGGGCACAGCTGGTCATAAAATACGGTAAGAGACGGCTGTTTTGCCGTGACCAGTCGGCCAATGCAGCGCCACCACTTAAAAGGGACGAGTAATGTATAAAAGCTGAGCATCCCCAAGCCAAAAGGATAAATATTAAAAGATAAGGTAATGCCAAGATGAAGCCAGAGGCCGACCAATAAATAGACTGTGCGTAACCGGCGCTGGGCAAAAAAGAAGATAAAGGTAAATTGGAAAATTAAGACGGTATAGCCAAGAATGTTTTGCAAAAACTTATTGTTCAGAAAATACGACATATCGATGGCTGAAACATAATAAGGCTGCGTTGCGGGCAGCCAAGTGCCAAGGCCGTTGCGCCAGTGTTCGGCAAACATTTTGTGTATGGCTGAGTCAAAGTAGAGAAAGCCGAGACAAATAGCAACGGGCAGGGTGTAGGCAAGAGTTGAAACGGTTGGTTTCGGGTAGGCGCTGTAATGAGTAAAAGGGGTGCTAAGCTTATGTCGAAGATTGTCTATTGAAAATGCCCGGTCTCCAGGCATAAAAAGTAGAAAAAATCCTGCTCCGATCATGAATAAATCAAAGCCGCCATCAAAATCCCGTTGCATGGGGGTGAAATTAACAAAAATAATCCAGATAATGTAATTGCAGGTCATTGCAAATTGGTAGCGGTAACCAACCACAATAAAAGCGGCAATAACACCCCAAATACACAAGAAGAAAGGAATCATCGGAAATTCGACGTCTATATAGGGAATAGGGTCGAAAATTAAATGATTAAAATACAGCAGGAAAATGATTTCCTGTAGAGTGATTAAGCCGTAAAGAATCCGGAATAAGCCTATGCCGGTAGCAGGAGCTTGTTTGGAATGAAGTTCTAAAATTTTACTGGATATAAGTTTATACATTTCATGATTCGAAAAATCGGGAAGATGTATAAATTATATAAGAAATGTGGGGTTTATGTATTGAAATGTGCAGACAAAACAAAGGCCGCACTCAACTCATAAAGAGTTGAAGTGAGCGGCCTAAGTTAAGATTAAATCGGTTAAAGACTTATTTTTCGTCGTCTGGGTGCTCGGCGAATACCCACTTTACGAGGAAGTAGCCAGCGGCTATAACTACAACCGCGCCGACCATACCAGCTGGTTCTTTTAACATTTCGGTGATATCTAAGATCGCTCCCATGGGATGTCCTACCTATAATTTTGTATTTTTAGAAATATTGCTAATTACATAGCAAACGGAATGAGCATAATACTTTAGGGAAAGTTAAAGTCAAGGCTTATTGTTGCGTGTTTTTTTGATGAGATGTAACTATTGTTCCCGGTTGAAATTTATTGCTCGATAGCCGGTGTGGTATAGTTTAAAATCTATTTTTGAGTGCTGATACATTTTGAGATAAGGAATTATGATGAATAGATGCGTTAAAATATTACCACTGGTCGCAATTTTCTTTACGTTATCGGCAAATGCTGACGTTCAACTAAAAGATAATTCTGAAATTTTAGGGAAATGGAATCTTCATGATGAAGCAGTTACGTTAACCGGCCAAAAAAAGGCCATAACACAGGAATGGGACTTTAGACCGGATGGAATCCTTATGTCAACGGCATCAGATGTCGCTGGACGAATCAGTGAGTTGAAGATTGCCATTAAGTATTCCGTCGAAAATGGGGAAATTAAAAAGCAGGTAGCTCCTGGACGAGAAAAATATGAATCCTGCAAAGTGATTGAAAAAGAGGGTCCAAACATGATATTAAAGTGTGCATATTTCTTCTTTCTAACAAAAAAATAATTTAAAAAAAGGATATAGCTATGATAGGTGGCATTGTAATGATTTTTGTAGCTCTCTGGATTTACCAGTCGGCTATGAGAGCAAAGACGAGTAATGTAATGATGTGGGTCGCGATTGGGGCGGTTGCCTTTTTTGTAGTGCAGTTAGGATTTATCGATATCAATCTTTATATTTTGGAGTCAATACGAGGCGGTGAGGGTGGTAGTGACTACGAGCGTGATTTAACCAGTATTGGCGATAGGAAAAATGAAGGCGGTTTTCAGGGGTTTGGGGGCGTTCTGCTTTCATTGTACTTGGAACTGATGCCGTCAATCGTTGGTGTTTTAGCGGCGGCGCTGATTCGGGTAAAATTTATTACCAAGGAGCCAATTACAATTGGCAATTTATTTGGCGATATTAAAGAAATGTTTCAAAGCATAAAACAAAGTTTCAAAACATCGTCCGAAAAGTAAGGCATAAGGTTGGTTATAAAAAAAGCCCAAGTGATGCTTGGGCTTTTTTTATGGCTGTATTGTTTTTTAGGTTATAGATTCTGATTTTTAAATACTACTTGCCTAAAATAATAGAAACAAGAAAGACGAGGCCGGAAACGAAAAGCACAGTAAAAATTAATCCTGCAATAACATACGTTGAAAGAGATCCCTGTGCGAAGTCCTTTTGCCTGTTATCGTCGCTTTGCACTCCAATGGCAGCGGCTAGAACACTCTTTATGACTTGAGTAATCGTTGGTTTTGACATGCTCACCTCCGGCAAAAATAGTGAAAAATAATAGTGCTTGATTACGTTTTAAGCAATGATTATATCCAAAACCAATAACCCCTTGACCTTTCCTATGAGCAAAACAGAATTATTAAAGCAGCAATTATCCCAGCGCATTTTATTTCTCGATGGTGCGATGGGCACGATGATCCAAAGCTACAAATTGGAAGAAAAAGACTATCGTGGTCAGCGTTTTGCGCAGTGGGATGTCGATCTTAAGGGGAATAACGATCTTTTGTCGCTAACCCAGCCGGACATCATTAAAGCGATTCATAGCGCCTATTTTGAAGTCGGCTCCGACATTGTTGAAACCAATACCTTCAATGCGACCAGCATCGCGATGGCCGATTACAAAATGGAATCGCTGGCGTATGAAATCAATGTTGCGGCGGCGCGTGTGGCAAGACAGGCGGCTGACGAATACACCCAAAAGACACCGGAAAAACCGCGGTTTGTAGCGGGCGTATTAGGTCCAACCAACCGTACAGCCTCCATGTCGCCCGATGTTAACGATCCGGGCTTTCGCAATATTTTCTTTGACGACTTAGTTCTTGCCTACACGGAAGCCACCCAAGGCCTGATTGACGGCGGCGCGGATATCATCCTGATTGAAACCGTTTTCGACACCCTGAATGCCAAAGCCGCCATTTTTGCGGTTGAACAATATTTTGAACAGATCGGCTACAAACTGCCGGTGATGATTTCCGGTACCATTACCGATGCATCCGGTAGAACGCTTTCCGGGCAAACCGTTGCCGCCTTCTGGAATTCGCTAAAGCATGTTGAACCGATCTCTTTCGGCTTTAACTGCGCGCTAGGCGCGACAGAACTGCGCCAATATATCGCCGAATTATCGTCTATTGCCGACACGCATATTTCCGCCCACCCCAATGCGGGCTTGCCTAACGAGTTCGGAGAATACGACGAAACGCCCGAAGCGATGGCCGAAGAGTTGGCGGATTGGGCGAAAAACGGCTACCTGAATATTATCGGCGGATGTTGCGGAACGTCGCCTGCGAATATCAAAGCGATAGTCGAGGCCGTACAAAAATACAGCCCCAGAATAGTCCCCGAGATACCCAAACAGTGTCGATTATCAGGACTCGAACCGATGAACATCGGGCCTGATTCGTTATTCGTCAATGTCGGCGAGCGCACCAACGTTACCGGTTCGGCGGCGTTCAAGCGGTTGGTTATTGAAGGCGATTTTGAAGCGGCGCTGGATGTAGCCAAACAGCAAGTTGAAAACGGCGCGCAAATTATCGACATCAATATGGACGAAGGCATGTTGGAGTCCAAGGAAGCGATGGTGCGCTTTTTGATGCTGATTGCATCCGAGCCGGACATCGCCAAAGTGCCGATCATGCTGGATTCATCCAAATGGGAAATTCTGGAAGCCGGACTTAAATGCATTCAGGGCAAAGGCGTGGTGAATTCCATTTCGCTTAAGGAAGGCGAAGCAGCGTTTATCGAGCATGCCAAACTGGTACGTCGCTACGGTGCGGCAGTTATTGTGATGGCTTTTGATGAAGAAGGGCAGGCGGATACCAAGGCCCGGAAAGTCGAAATATGTCAGCGGGCTTACAAGATTCTCACCGAACAAGTCGGTTTTCCGCCCGAAGATATTATTTTCGATCCCAATATATTCGCCGTTGCCACCGGCATTGACGAACACAACAATTACGGCCTGGATTTTATTGAAGCCACCCAAGAGATCAAGCGCACCTTGCCTTACGCGCTGATTTCCGGCGGCGTTTCCAACGTATCGTTTTCGTTTCGGGGCAATAACCCGGTGCGGGAAGCGATCCATGCGGTATTTTTATACCATGCCATTCAGGCCGGTATGGATATGGGCATCGTCAATGCCGGGCAGTTGGCGATTTATGAGGATATACCCAAAGATCTGCGCGATGCGGTTGAAGCGGTCATATTAAATACTCACGACGGCAGCGGCACCGATAAATTGCTGGAACTTGCCGACAAATATCGCGGCGACGGCAGCAGCAGCGTTGGAAAAGAGCAGGATCTGGAATGGCGCAGCTGGCCGGTCACCAAGCGTCTGGAACATGCGCTGGTAAAAGGCATTACCGATTACATCGACGAAGATACCGAACAGGCAAGACTGGAAGCCGAACGGCCTTTGCATGTTATCGAAGGCGCGTTAATGGACGGCATGAACGTGGTCGGCGACCTGTTCGGCGCGGGCAAAATGTTCCTGCCGCAAGTGGTCAAATCGGCGCGGGTGATGAAAAAGGCCGTGGCTTATTTGATGCCGTTTATGGAAGCCGACAAAGCGGCAGGCGAGCGGCAAACCAACGGCAAAATCCTGATGGCGACGGTAAAAGGCGATGTGCATGATATCGGCAAGAATATCGTCGGAGTGGTCTTGCAATGCAATAACTATGACGTGATTGATATGGGCGTGATGGTGCCCGCCGAAAAGATTTTACAAACCGCGCGCTTGCAAAATGTCGACATTATCGGCTTAAGCGGCCTGATTACCCCGTCACTGGATGAAATGGTGCATGTCGCCAAAGAAATGCAGCGCCAGGGTTTTACCATTCCATTGATGATAGGCGGCGCGACAACCTCGCGCGCACATACCGCAGTTAAAATCGCCCCGAATTACGACGGCCCGATTGTTTACGTGACCGATGCGTCGCGCGGCGTCGGCGTAGCCAGCAACTTGCTGAGCGCCGAGTTAAAGGATGAGTTTGTTAACAGCGTACGGGAAGAATACGAGGAAGTCAGGGAACGGCACAAAGGCCGGGAAGCCAAAACCAAACAACATCCTTTAGAAGAAGCCCGGCGCAATAAATTCAACTGGGGTAACTACGAGCCGGTTAAACCGTCATTTCTGGGCATCAAGGTCATCGATCATTTTCCATTGGATACGCTGGTCTGGTATATCGACTGGTCGCCGTTTTTCCAAACCTGGGAAATGGCCGGAAGTTATCCCAAAATACTCGATGATAAAGTCATCGGCGTTGAGGCCAGAAAGCTGTTTGAAGATGCACAGGACATGCTGAAAAAAATCATCAGCGAAGAATGGGTGACCGCCCGTGCCGTAGTCGGGTTCTTCCCGGCCAACAGCGACGGCGATGATGTTGCGGTGTACACCGATGACACTCGCGCCCGGAAAAAGGAAACCCTGCATCATTTGCGTCAACAGAACGTCAAAGCGCCGGGCAGGCCCAATTATTGCCTGTCCGATTTTATCGCCCCGATTGACAGCGGCAAAGCCGACTATATCGGCGCTTTTGCGGTCACGACCGGCATCGGCATAGAGCAAAAACTGCATGAATTTGAACTGGATAATGATGATTACAGTTCGATCATGCTCAAAGCGCTGGCCGACAGATTGGCCGAAGCGTTTGCAGAATATATGCACCAAGTGGTCAGGAAAGAGTATTGGGGCTATGCCAAAGATGAAACTCACGAGGCCGATCAGTTAATCAACGAAGCATATCAAGGCATACGCCCGGCGCCCGGTTACCCTGCGTGCCCCGATCATACCGAGAAAGGCAAGCTGTTTGAGCTGCTCAATGTGACCGAACATACCAGCATAGAGCTGACCGAAAGTTATGCCATGTACCCGGCATCAGCGGTAAGCGGCTGGTATTTTTCCCATCCCGAGTCGCAGTATTTTAATGTCGGCAAGATAGATAAAGACCAGCTGCAAGATTACGCCAGACGTAAAGGCATCGCCGAAGAAGTGGCCGAGCGCTGGCTGGCGGCGCATTTGCACCATTGATATGCGTTTAATGCTGTTTGGCACCTCCGGCTGCCATCTTTGCGAACAGGCGGAGATTATTATTAATGCCTGTGTGCAGGATGGCGTTGACTATGTGGATATTGCCGAACAGGGGCAGTGGCAGGAACAATACGCCCTGCGCATTCCGGTTTTGTATGATTCAGAGAGTGGGTGGGAGTTGGGCTGGCCGTTTGATCGGGCCGAGGTTGAAGAGTTTGTAGGTCGGGTTAGCGTAG
>JAURZV010000105.1 GCA_030653175.1 Methylobacter sp. | reverse complement strand
AGTTTGGAGCTTGTTCCTATCACTATCTGTCAGTGCGGCATCGTTAGATGATTGCACGGCCAGATCACGCATCCGTTGCATGGTTTCGGTCATTGTCCCCAATGCCGATTCAGCAGTTTGCGCCAAGGAAATGCCATCGTTAGCATTTCTAACGGCAACCGTCATCCCGCGTATCTGCGACGTCATTTTGTTACTAATCGCCAATCCTGCTGCATCGTCTTTTGCCGAGTTAACCCGCATGCCTGATGATAAACGTTCCATTGAAGTCGACAGGCTGTTACTGGTATTACTCAAGTTACGTTGACTATTGAGTGCTGCAACGTTTGTGTTAATTATCATGCTCATAGTTGTCTCCTAGTAGAAAAATGTATTTGTCGAAATTTAATAAGCTATTTTTGTGCCAACAATTAAATTAAATTCAAGTTATTGAATTTAAATGAATAAAATTCATGTTTTATGGGTGGGGTCGGTTTTTTGGCGGTGGGTGCGGTAGGGTTTTCCGGGTGAGTGGCAGTTTTTTGCCACTAAATGTGAAGCTGGCGGTAAAGCTTATTTAAGTGAGGTCGCTAGTAATGTTCAGGGAGATTAATAAGGAAATCGACAATGACGTGCGAACGCTATTAAAGTATTGTGCAAACAGGTCGATAAAATTTTGAAGTCTAAATTTTGGAGGTTTTTATGATAGGTTCAGTAGGCGGCGCAAGTGCGGCGGGATTAGCAACGGCTCTTATGAAAGAGAAGACGGCGGTGCAAGATGTGGAGGTTGCTCTGGTTAAGAAAAGTCAGGATATTGAAAAGGCGAAGGGGGAGTCGGCCTTAAAGCTTATAGATTCGGCATCTGGTGTGACGGGGTCGGGGCGTATTGATGTGCATGCATAAATAGGTTGGCTTGAAACGATAAGATCACATAATAATTAAGTTGATAAAGAAAAAGAGCGGCGTAAAGTCGCTCTTTTTTTGTCAGGTTCTTTTTAAAATTAATTCCAGCACCAGTTTGCTGCCAAAGTAAGCCAGCAGCAGCAAAATAAAGCCTGTTAGAGTCCAGCGGACTGCGGTTTTACCTCGCCACCCGTAACGCAATCGGCCTGCCAATAAGCCGGAAAAAATAATCCAGGCGATAATCGATAAAACAGTCTTGTGTACTAAATGCTGGGCAAATAAATCTTCAATAAAAATAAAGCCGCTGACCAATGAAATGGTCAGAAAAAAAAGCCCTGTGCCGAGCATTTGAAACAACAAAGATTCCATGGTTTGCAAGGAAGGCAATGACTGGATCAAGCGTTTGGGCGGATGGCTTTTAAGTTGCTGGTCTTGAATGGCGAGCAAAATAGCCTGCAAGGCGGCGATGTTTAGCAGGCTGAACGCGATAATCGAAGTTAAGATATGAACGCTCATCTGCCAATTGTGAGTGTGCAGTAGATGCGGTTTCTCAGGCAGATTCAACTCCAGCGCCAGCATGATGGCGGCAATGGGAAAAATGACGATACCCAGTTTTTCGACAGGTTTGGTCAGTGTCGCCATGAGCAGGAGCAGGGCGACAATCAGTGAAATCAGGGATGCGGTGCTGATAAAGCTAAAGTTGAAGCTGTTGTTTTGCTGGAAAGCGATAGCAGTGTGTAAAAGGTGTGCGAATACTGCTGCCCAGGCCAGATAAAGCGGTGTGTGCTGTCTCCTGTTCTGATGCGTGTCTCGGGCAATAAACAGTGTGCTTGCCAGATAAGTACAAATTGAAAAGGTAGCGAGTGTGGTGTTCATTAGGGTCGTTTTATTGGTTTGTGAGCAATAGATAACACCGCTGTCAGGTGCCTATATGGATGTAGATCGGCGTCATCTTCCGCATAAGGCGATAAGTCGCTTCCCCAGCGCACCACAAATTCCCTTGAGTTTAATGCAAAGGCCTTAATGGCTATGTTAATATATCCTATTAAATAGTCCTAACGCATTTGTGTTAGTGAATGGTTTCCTTAAGATTTAATAAAGACACTGATATGTTTGATAATTTAACCGATCGATTAAGTAGCACGCTTAAAAAAATTAAAGGTCAGGGGCGCTTGACCGAAGACAATATCAAGGACACCCTGCGCGAAGTGCGCATGGCTTTGCTTGAGGCTGATGTCGCTTTGCCGGTGGTTACGGACTTTATTGAGCGTATCAAAACAGGCGCGTTAGGACAGGAAGTTCAGTCCAGTCTTTCGCCCGGCCAGTCGCTGATTAAACTGGTTCAGGCTGAGCTGGTTACCGTGATGGGCGAGGCAAACGAAAAGCTGAATCTTAATGCCGTTCCGCCTGCGATTATTTTAATGGCCGGTTTGCAGGGTGCAGGTAAAACCACGACGGTGGCCAAATTAGGTCGCTGGCTAAAAGAAAATCAAAAGAAAAAAGTCGGTGTGGTCAGTACTGACGTTTATCGTCCTGCGGCTATTAAGCAGTTGCAGATGCTTGCGAATGAGCTTTCTTTGGAGTTTTTTGAAAGCGATATTTCACAAAAGCCGGTTGATATCGCTAAAAATGCGATTGAAGCAGCGAAGAAAAAATTTCTTGATGTAATTATTATTGATACCGCCGGTCGTCTTCATGTTGATGATGAAATGATGGGCGAGATTAAAGAATTGCATGCGGCAATCAACCCTGTCGAAACCTTGTTTGTTGTTGACAGCATGACCGGGCAGGATGCCGCCATTACGGCAAAAGCCTTTAATGATGCCCTGCCGTTGACCGGGATTATCCTGACCAAGGCTGATGGTGATGCGCGAGGCGGTGCGGCGTTGTCTATACGTCATATTACCGGCAAACCGATCAAGTTTATCGGGATGGGCGAGAAAACCGATGCCTTAGAGCCCTTCTATCCTGACCGTATCGCATCCCGCATTTTGGGTATGGGCGATGTGCTGGGCTTGATTGAAGAGATCGAGCAGAAAGTTGATAAGGAAAAGGCCGAGAAACTGGTCAAAAAACTGCAAAAGGGCAAGGCTTTTGATCTGGAAGATTTTCGTGAGCAATTGCAGCAAATGCAGAATATGGGCGGGGTTGGCTCTATGCTGGATAAATTGCCGGGCATGAGCAGCATCCCCCAGGAAATGAAAGATAAGGTTAATGACAAGGAATTATCGCGTCAGATTGCGGTGATTAATTCCATGACTATGAAGGAAAGGCGTTATCCTGATTTGATTAAAGGCAATCGGAAGAAGCGTATTGCTGACGGTTGCGGACAACAGTTATCGGATGTTAATCGCATCTTGAAGCAGTTTATGATGATGCAGAAAATGATGAAGCGCTTCAAGGCGGGCAATATGGCGAATATGATGCGGGGCATAAAAAATAATGTGCGCGGCATGGGTATGAGAAGGTAATTATTGCTGCGTTAATGACGGCTTATTCGATGGCTAAAGTGAATGAATTTGATGGGATGTGTGTTGTTCTTTACTTATAGAGAAAATCGAGTAAAATAAGTCGATTAAATTTTGACTAAATGTTTTTGAGGAACTTAGATGGTAACCATTCGTCTTTCTAGAGGTGGCGCGAAAAATCGTCCTTTCTATCACGTTGTTGTAACCGATAGCAGAAGCGGCCGTGATGGTCGTTATATTGAACGTCTTGGTTTTTTTAACCCCTTGGCGCGCGGCAATGAAGAAAAATTGCGTTTAGATTGTGATCGCGTTGATCATTGGAAAGCCAATGGCGCACAGCCTTCCGATCGCGTTGCAAAATTGATTAAAGACGCACGTAAAGCGGCGGCATAAACTGAGTTGTCAGAGCAACAGCATATAAGCGTTGGAAAGATTTCCGGCGTTTTTGGTGTAAAAGGATGGGTTAAGGTATTTTCCTTCACTGATCCGAGGGAAAATATTTTAACCTATTCTCCTTGGTTGTTGAAAAAAAGCGGCGAGACAAAAACAGTTAATTTTGTTGACGGACAGCTGCAGGGTAAGACGATAGTCGCTCAGCTGACCGGTGTTAATGACAGGGATCAAGCAGCAAGTCTGATGGGCTGGGATGTTTTTATTACCCAAGAGCAGTTGCCCAAAGCGGCTAAAGGTGAGTATTACTGGTCCGAGTTGATTGGTTTGAATGTTGAAACCATTGATGGCGTTCAGTTAGGTGTGGTTGATAGCCTTCTGGAAACAGGCGCTAATGATGTGATTATTGTCCAGGGAGAGCGAGAGCGGGTCATTCCGTTTTTACAGGGACAAACGATAATTAACATTGATCTGGGTGCCGGTAAAATTATTGTCGATTGGGATCCTGAGTTTTAATTAACGGCATGCGTTTTGACGTTGTAACATTGTTTCCGGAAATGGTGACAGCGGCTGCGAGTTACGGTGTAACCGGAAGAGCAATCGAACGCAACATCGTCAGTTTGTCTGTATGGAACCCTAGGGATTATACCCGCGACAGACACAGAACTGTTGACGATCGTCCTTATGGCGGCGGCCCAGGCATGGTCATGAAGTATCAGCCGTTGCATGATGCGGTTAGTGGTGCCAAACAGGCAGGCGCTGGGACCACTAAAGTGGTTTATTTGAGTCCGCAAGGCAAACCGATTACACAGGCTTTGTTAGCCGAAGCTTGTAAAGTATCGCACATAATTTTAGTTGCGGGGCGTTACGAGGGCATTGATGAGCGCTTTGTCGAGTTGGATTGCGATGATGAATGGTCTATCGGTGACTATGTTATCAGTGGCGGTGAACTTGCGGCATTGGTAGTTATTGACGCAGTGACGCGGTTGTTGCCGGGTGTGCTCGGTGATGAGGATTCAGCCCAGCAGGACTCTCACAGCGAGGGTTTACTGGATTGCCCTCACTTTACCAGGCCTGAACAGATTGGAGGACGTTCGGTGCCGGAGGTTTTATTAGGTGGCAATCACGCGGATATAGGCCGCTGGCGAATGAAACAGGCTTTGGGACGAACCTGGCAGAGACGACCGGATTTGTTGGAAAAAAAGAATTTGAGTGCAGAGCAGGAAAATTTGCTTAAAGAATTTATTGTGGAGTTGGTTTAAATTAAGGTGTGGTAATGAGCAATATTATTGATGAATTGGAAGCGGAACAACTGAAACAGATTCCTGACTTTGGTCCAGGTGATACAGTTGTTGTACAAGTTAAGGTAAAAGAAGGCGAGCGTGAAAGAATTCAGGCTTTTGAAGGTATCGTAATTGCAAAACGTAATCGCGGATTAAACTCAGCTTTCACAGTAAGAAAAATTTCTCACGGTACCGGTGTTGAGCGTGTTTTTCAGACTCACAGCCCTATCATTAGCGAGATCAACGTTAAGCGTCGCGGCGATGTACGTCGTGCCAAGTTGTATTACTTGCGTGACCTGACCGGCAAAGCGGCTCGTATTAAAGAAAAACTTTAATCAAGCTGGTTTACATGAAATAAAAAAGGCAGCTTAAGCTGCCTTTTTTATGGCTAATGATTTGGCTTGGTTGCATATTTAAGCCTAAAACTGTAGATTTCTTTCATGGGTTAATTGCTATTTACCGAATGTTTAAAATCATTCAGGACTTGTTTAATGCCGTTTATAATTCAATGGGTAGAAAGTTGCTCTGGTGCCGAGGACGTTGTAAGGCTTCAGACGCCGGCAGGCCAGCTTGTTCTATATAGCCAACAAGGCGTGATTAGCAAAACAGACTGGGATCCGGGTGATTGTCTGAATCAGTCCGATGAGCATGAATTAAACCAGTATTGGCAAAATGTCGATAAACGCATTAATGTTAAATTGTTAAAACAAGGCAGCGTATATAGGAACCAAGTCTGGGCTGCGCTTTGCCAGATACCCTTTGGCGAAACCATGACTTATTCGGCATTGGCCAGGAAAATAGGTTCATCAGCGCGAGCAGTCGGCAACGCATGTAGAGACAATCCGTTTGCTTTAATCATTCCCTGTCACCGGGTGGTTTCCGTTTCCGGCATGGGCGGTTATTGCGGACAAACCGAAGGTGATTTAATGGCAATAAAATACAAATTGCTGGAATTTGAAGCAAGCCATAAAAAATGAATGCAACCGTTTTGATCGACCAATTTCTCGATGCAGTCTGGGTAGAGCAGGGCTTGAGCGAGAATACGCTGTCGGCTTACGGCAGTGATTTGAGGATTTTTGCCAAATGGTTGGCCGGAAAGCCTATGTTGGAAGTTGATGGCGGGGAGTTATCAAGCTTTCTTGCCAGCCGCTATAAAGAAGGCATAGGCAACCGCTCTACTGCGCGTATTCTGTCCAGTTTGCGCCGGTTCTACGGCTATTATATCCGGGAAAACAGCATCAAAGTCGACCCGACCGCATTGATAGAATCGCCCCACATCGGTCAGCCGCTGCCCAAATCGCTATCTGAACAGGATGTCGAGTTATTGCTGGATGCGCCTGAAGTCACCAATGCGCTGGGCTTCAGGGATAGGACCATGCTGGAAATGCTTTATGCCACGGGGCTTAGGGTCTCGGAACTGGTCAATTTAAAGTTTGAGCAGATCAGCTTTCGGCAAGGCGTGGTCAGAATCATCGGTAAAGGCAACAAGGAACGATTGGTACCGGTCGGTGAAGAAGCCATGAGCTGGCTGGAGAATTATATGAGCCAGGCCAGAAAGACCATTCTAGGTGAGCGTCAATGCGATTATTTGTTTGTTACTAACCGGGCGGATAGTATGACAAGGCAGGCTTTTTGGCATATTATCAAACGTCATGCAAAAAAAGCCGGAATCAGCAAAGAGCTGTCGCCGCATACGTTAAGACATGCTTTCGCCACGCATTTGTTAAATCATGGCGCGGATTTACGCGTAGTACAGCTATTGTTGGGGCATTCAGATTTATCGACCACGCAAATCTATACCCATATCGCCCGCGAAAGACTGAAAGAATTACATTCAAAATATCATCCAAGAGGATAGCAAAGATGGCTCAAAATATTCACCCGACCGCTTACATAGCGCCGGATGTATCGCTGGGAGACAATATTACGGTAGGGCCTTTTGCCGTTATTGAAACAGGCGCTCAAATGGGCGCTGACTGCCAGGTGGGCGCTCATGCCGTGGTACATAGTCATGTAAAAATGGGTGACGGCAATATTCTGCATCCGCACGCCGTATTGGGCGGGTTGCCGCAAGATACCGGCTTTAAAGCCGAAACGGTTTCCTGGCTTATTTGCGGCGACAATAATGTTTTTAGAGAGGGTTTTACTGCACACCGAGCCTCTAAAGAACATGCCGAGACACATATCGGTTCAGGCTGTTTCTTCATGAACAACAGCCATGTCGCACATGACTGCACAGTCGGGAATAACACTATATTTGCCAATAATGTCGCGATCGGCGGACATGTTGAAGTCGGCAATAATGTTTTCATAGGCGGCGCGGTGGTTGCGCACCAGTTTTGCAGAATCGGCTCGTACGCGATAGTGCAGGGCACAACCGGTCTTAATATGGATGTCATTCCTTTTATGCTGATTGGCGGACGCCCCGCCCGGCATTATAAGTTAAACACCGTGGGTTTAAGACGCGCAGGCATTACCGGCGAGCGCTATAAAGTGCTGTCGGCGGCATTCCGCCTGTTAAAAAACAAACAAAGCCTGGATGGTTTGGAAGAAACCGAAGAATTAAAACAATTGAAAGACTGGTTGGCTGTTAAGTCCAAACGCGGCTTGCACGGGTTTGTTGATGTGTCGAGCTAGCTTGGTATCATTAAAATAATTGTTGTATTTTGTTCCCATGCTTCGGTGCTCATCTTTATACATAAGTGCCTGTGGAACTCCGGTAAGGATACACGAGCCGTCTCCGCTCCGGTGCAAGCCTATTGTCCATCGTTACATATTTATTGCAACGGGAGTGCAAGCTTTGCTTGCGCTTGCAGGCGAAGCCTGCACTCCAGCTATCAGCAACCGCCTGGACAGCCTTTGCGCGGGGAGATTTGGGTGCCCGCAGAAGATGTGTATAACGATGGGTGCTTCGGCGTGGGAGCGTCGATCATTGCGTTCGCAGCTTGATTTTATACTGAAAAATCAACCTTGTCCGGCTTAAGCCTCCGGTATCTGGTATCATTACCATTCGAATTACGGCACTTCGCCGCCATTCACGTCAATATAAAGAGTCCTTAGTGAGTACTGCCAAATTTTCATCCCTAGCTTTAAAACCCGCCCTGCTTGAAAACATTGAATCCCTGGGTTACACCCACTTAACGCCCATTCAGGCGGAGAGTCTGCCGCATATTCTTGAGGGCAGGGATGTGATTGCGCAGGCTAAAACCGGCAGCGGTAAAACCGCCGCGTTTGGTATCGGCCTGTTATCCAAGTTGGATTTGAACAGTTTCAGGGTTCAGGCGATGGTTGTTTGTCCAACCCGGGAGCTTGCCGATCAGGTCTGCAAGGAGATTCGGCGCTTGGCACGATTTACGCAAAATATTAAGGTGCTGACCTTGTGCGGCGGCGTACCTTTCGGGCCGCAGCTGGGCTCTTTGGAACATGGCGTTCATGTGGTTGTCGGTACGCCGGGACGGTTACAGGAACATTTGCGCAAACGCAGCTTACGGTTGAGCAACCTCAAGGTACTGGTGCTGGATGAGGCCGACCGGATGCTGGATATGGGCTTTGAAGAGGCCATTACCGATGTGATTTCATACGCGCCGACGCATCGGCAAACGCTCCTTTTTTCAGCAACTTATACCGATCCTATTCGGGAAATAAGTCAGAAGTTTCAGTTTAAGCCGGTTTCCGTCAGTATTGAAACCAGCCATCATGACAGCGATATTGAACAGCGTTTTTATCAGGTAGAGAAATCGAAACGGACAAACGCACTGGGTTATCTTTTATCGTACTATCGGCCTGAATCGACCGTAGTCTTTTGCAACACCAAAAGGGATTGTCAGGATGTGGCGAGTTCGCTTGAAAACAGCGGTTTTACCGTTCAGGCGCTGCATGGCGATTTGGAGCAAAAGGATCGGGATCAGGTATTAGTGCGTTTTTCCAATAAGAGCTGCTCCGTTCTGGTTGCGACGGACGTCGCTGCGCGGGGCTTGGATATCAAGGATATGCAGGCGGTGATTAATTATGAATTGCCTTGGGATCCTGAAATTTACGTACACCGAATCGGGCGTACCGGTCGCGCCGGTAAAAAAGGCCTGGCACTAAGTTTATGCACGGAACAGGAATTAAATCGGGTTAAAGCTATTGAGGAGTATCAAGCTATTCCCGCCAAGTGGGACGAAGTGGCGCCTTTTCAAATGAGCCATGAGCCGCGCTTTGAGCCGCCGATGGTGACCTTGTGGATTGATGGCGGGCGCAAAAATAAGGTACGTCCTGGAGATATACTGGGTGCTTTAACCGGTGACGCAGGGATTGCGGGCAGTGAGGTGGGCAAGATTGATATTTTTGATGTCCATGCTTACGTGGCTATCAAGCGTGACAGTGTTGATAAGGCCTTGGCTTGCTTGAGAAACGGCAAAATAAAAGGACGCAATTTTAATGTCCGCAAATCCCAATGGGGCTGATGCGTCGGGTTAGTGCAACGCAACCAACCTCAGAGGCATTAACTTAAGAACATGTCACCACGAAGACACGAAGAGCGCGAAGTTATTACCTTGGTTTTTCTTCGTGAACTTCGTGTCTTCGTGGTGAATTAATCAATCTGCTTAAGTTGATGCATATGAGGTTTAATGCAACGTAACAAGCGGAACGGGGTTTGCAACCCCGTTCCTAACGTTTTTGTTATGTCTGAGCCAAGTGATTACACTTAACCAACGCAAAACGTTTCGGACGGGGCAACACGTCCCGTCCGGCTGTCGATGTACCGGGTTACGCTACGTTATCCCGACAAATCTAAACGCTTTTTGCTCTAGGCTTGTTTCTTGGCTGATTAGCGCTGGGTTTGCGGGCTTGATTTGAGTTTCTGGCAGGGCGCGGGCCTCGTGGCGGTTCTGGTGGCATTGGCGGAGCAACTGCGGCGGCCTCAAAGCCGGCAATTTGTTCTCGTTTAATCTCTTTCCCGATCAGTTTTTCAACCAAGCGCAAAAAACTGTATTCATCATGGGATACCAGCGATATGGCTTGGCCTTCTTCGCCTGCACGTCCGGTGCGGCCTATTCTATGAACATAATCTTCCGGCGCTCTGGGCAATTCAAAATTGACCACATGAGGCAACAGGTTAATATCAATGCCGCGTGCCGCGACATCGGTCGCTACCAGCACCCTGATCTCACCGGCTTTAAAACCTGACAATGCGCTGGTTCTGGCTCCCTGGCTCTTGTTGCCGTGTATGGCGGCTGCCTTGATGTCAACCTTGTTGAGCTTTTCGGTGAGCCGGTTCGCGCCGTGTTTGGTGGTAGTGAATACCAGAACCTGCTGCCAATCATGTTCTTTTATCAAGTGACAGAGCAGTTCTGTTTTATTCGCTTTATTAACCAGATAAGCAACTTGCTCAACCAATTCTGCAGCGGTATTGCGCGGAGCGACTTCGATTTTTACAGGGTTAACCAGAAGCCCGGTTGTGAGTTTACGGATATCTTCTGAAAAGGTCGCCGAAAATAACAGGTTTTGACGCTTCTTCGGAAGAAAGGCGATAATTTTACGAATATCCCGGATAAATCCCATATCCAGCATGCGGTCCGCTTCGTCAAGTATCAGTGTTTCTACTTGATCGAGTTTTACCGCATTCTGATTGACCAGGTCTAAAAGTCGACCTGGTGTGGCGACCAATATATCTACGCCGCCTCTTAATCTCATCATTTGCGGGTTGATTTTTACTCCGCCAAAGACAACTTCGGATTTTAAGCGCGGATGCAGGTGCGCCCCATACTTGTTTACCGATTCGCCTATTTGCGCCGCGAGTTCTCTGGTTGGGGTTAGGATTAATACCCTGACCGGCCGGTTATTGCCGTAAGCCTTTTGTGATAAGCGGTGCAGGATGGGTAGGGTGAATCCTGCTGTTTTACCTGTTCCAGTCTGAGCGGCAGCCAGAACATCATGGCCGCCTAAAACGGCTGGAATGGCTTGTGACTGGATGGGGGACGGCGTGGTATAGCCGGCATCAGCAATGGCGCGCAGGAGTGGGTCAGATAAACCGAGGGTGGTAAATGGCATATTAGTTAGAGTCTCAATAAAAGGTTGCTGTTGACAAACGCCTTACAGCATTGTGAAAAGGGTATAGAAGGTTAAATAAAAACGCGGCAAAGAACGGAGGGCTAGTTGATTGCAGTAATGTTGGCGTTTTGATAGATATGACGTTAGGTGCAGTCTCTTGTCGCGGGTAGGCGTGAGCGAGAGTGTTGTAAGTTGTTGATATAAATGGTGCCCCGAGGCGGATTTGAACCACCGGCCTGTCCCTTAGGAGGGGACCGCTCTATCCAGCTGAGCTATCGGGGCAAAAACAGAAGAGATTGTACCATGGATGGGTATTTAATTCATTTGTTCTCTTCGAAGTGCATCGATAAGTCGAAAGAAAGTATTGGGCTGTCGGACAAATCAATCAGTCGGGATGTGTTGTTAGATAATGAGGATGACAAATGTGTATTTGAATTAATACGCGTAACTGAGCGTAAGGGTGGCTGTTTCATGCGAAATCAGGGTTATCAAAATATATGAGCTTTGTTGCTAATAATGAATAGCCGTAAGGGAAATGCTATAAATATTACCGCGCATGAAAAAGGCACTATACCGAAATCAGGGTATGGGTATATCGGTCACTTTGGGTTGAACCGTCAGAGCCGTATGTGTTTGCAAACTCCGGCTTGCCTTTTAAAATATCCAGTGAGCGTTTGGTGTGGCGAGATAAAAGATCAATGCCTGCGCCGTTTTGTTCATTCAGGTTTCTGCATTCTGCGCAGACGATCATGAGCTGCGCCCAGTTGCCAATTGATTCGGCAGTTAAAAGGCCGGCTGTTTCAGCCCGTTTAAAATATTCCCTGACACTTTCCTGATCGTTAGGCAGCTGTTCGGTTGCCAAGACTTGAGTGATTTGTGTGTTGAACTGCTCCAGCTGTACAACCAGCTGCTTTTTATTGGCGGCGATATTGTTGATCAGTTCAACCTGCTGTGTTTTTTTTAAGGCGTCAGCTTCCCGAGAGAGTTCCTGATGAAGCTGCTGCGCCAATTTTAGTGCGTTGAGGATTAACTGTTCTGTAATCGGGTATGTTTTTTTTATCATAGTTATGTACTATTTTCCTGGGGCATTAACTGTTCAAATTGAATCAATTTCTGTGCAACTTTTTCAGCATTTACCTGATAATTTCCGTCAGCAAGCGCTTTCTTAACGGAGTTAACCCGGTCAATATCTACGGGCGATGCAGCGGATGAACCAAAGGCCTTTTTTATTTCCTGCGCTGTGGTTGTAAGCGCAACGCTGTCGACTTTTTCTGTATTTGTAGCAACGACTTTCTTTTCACCATCGACTTCAGCTTTTGGGCTCGTTTTGATGGGCGTTGGACTATTTGTTCTGCCGGTTATTTCGATAGCCATGTCAAATTCCTTAATATCTTTTTCA
Organism: Methylobacter sp.; assembly: GCA_030653175.1. GTDB lineage: Bacteria > Pseudomonadota > Gammaproteobacteria > Methylococcales > Methylomonadaceae > Methylobacter_A. Next base: position 85,473 of record JAURZV010000105.1, on the reverse strand, counting down.
TTTGAAGTGTTTATCGGCAGTACGACAAAAAACTTTAACTATTTATTTAATGGGTTTGTATGTGAGTTTAATATTTTACAGCAACCAATCCAGGTTCGATAACTGTTGCATTAATGATGCGTCCCGAGTTCTGGTTTTTAACACTGATAAGCTGTCCTTTAGTGCCATCCATCATCGCTACCCCGCTCATTCTGATAGAAAAATCCGGTTTTGTTGTACTGATAACAACTTTATCTCCTCTTTTGATAAGTTTGGGTTCAGCAATATTTCTCAAGCTAAGAATAGTTGCGGTATTTAGTTGGCGTGTAACCTGTTTGTTCTCAACTTGTTCCATTTGAGTGACAAAATTTTCCCTGAGTTTAGACACCTCTCTTTTTTCGATAGCAAGATGTTGTCGTGTAATGATTTCACCGCGTTGTATCGGTTGAGATAAGACGACGACCATTTGATAAGTCTTGATGATGACGGAAGTAAAAATGGACCATTTTTTTTCTGCATTACAACGCACGCCTATAGTCGTTCTGCCCGCCTTAATTAAATCAGTTGTTGTGAATACCTCCAGCGGTTCGGCGCATTGAGGTAAATTTAAGCGGCTGTCCAATGGAGTTAGGCTCACTTCATATTCACCCGACAGATTTATATTTTGCTCAACATAATCTTTAACGGCCTCAGCAATAGATTCATGTGATTGCGAACCTTGTTCCGCATGAGCCGTGGTAAAAAAAATAAAGGCCAATGCCAAAATGAGTGGGGTGTTTTTTATCATCGTTAGAGTCTGTTTTATGACTTGTGTATGTTGCCAAGCATGATTGATGCCAGTCAATTTATTGACATGTGGCTTTGTTTGTCCGCTGATCCATTTGTTCGTTATTAATTTGCGGCTATATTTTGCCGAATTATTCGAAGCATTTTAATCGTAATTAACTGTGGATTAGAAGTAAATAACTCGAAAATTAATATCTAGTTGATTTTAATGTGTTATATATTTTTGGCATATGCTGTGCATTTGTTTTTGTACAAGTAATCAGTGAGGTAACTATCATGGCTATTAATTTTGACACAGCACTCGGCATCGAGCCTAAGGCCTTGGCTTTTCGAGAAAAACGAGGTGAGATACTGGCTGCTAATTTAGCAAACGCAGATACGCCCAACTATAAAGCGCGTGATCTGGATTTTAAGTCGGTTCTAAAACAAAGCATGGCTTCAGGCATGACTATGGAACGTACTCATGCGGGGCATATTGCACCACAACAACAGGTATTCGGCGCTAATGTAATGTATCGGAATCCCGGTCAGGTGTCATTAGACGGCAACACCGTCGAAGCTCATATTGAACAAGCTAAATACGCTGAAAATGCGGTGCAGTATCAGGCCAGTTTGCAGTTCATTGGTAGCAAATTTTCCGGTCTGATGACCGCCTTGAGAGGGCAATAGCCATGACTTTAGGTATATTTGATATTGCCGGCAGCGGCATGAATGCTCAGTCGTTAAGGCTTAACCTGGTCGCAAGTAATATCTCGAATGCGAACAGCGTCGGCAGCAGTGAAACCGATGTTTACAAATCCAGGCAACCGGTGTTTGCGGCTGAATTACATAATGCCATGAATAAGCAGAATGCTACGAGTAAAGTGAATGTGCTGGGTGTGGTCGAGAGTCAAGCGCTTCCTGTTATGGAGTATTCCCCGAATCATCCTATGGCTAATAAAGATGGTTTCATCTTTAAATCAAATGTTAATACGGTTGAAGAAAAGGCAAATATGATGTCGGCATCACGTTCTTATCAAAATAATGTAGAGGTATTGAATACGGCAAAGCAGATGATGCTTCAGACTTTAAAAATGGGACAGTAAGGGGATAAAAATGGCTATTCAAAATGTAACAAATAATTACAGTAACTTAACCGTCACACCAAAATCAGAGTCGGCGGCAACACCTAAAAAAACTACATTAGGACAGGATCAGTTTTTAAAATTAATGACCACCCAGATGACTCATCAGGACCCCTCGCAACCCATGCAAAACGGTGAATTTTTAACGCAAATCGCGCAATTTGGGACGGTATCCGGAATCCAGGATTTGCAAAAATCATTTGGTGAGTTTGCCGGTTCAATCAATTCCAGTCAGGCATTGCAGGCAACCAGTTTAGTGGGGCGATACGTATCTGCACCGGGAACGAAAGGGGTGTTGGCGGCCGGGGGCGATATAACGGGCGACATAAATTTATCAGGCAGCTCGCCCAATGTTAAGGTCAAAGTAACTAATGCCGCTACCGGTCAAATTGTACAAAATATAGAATTGGGCGCTCATGAAGCGGGAAAAGTACCTTTTGTCTGGGATGGCCTGAATTCAAATGACGTCATGACCAATCCCGGCGTATATAAAATTGAAGCAACAGCCTATATTGATGGAAAAAATACCGTATTGGAAACGGATATTAAATCGCGCGTTGACAGTGTCACTATGGGCAATGGCGCCAATGGTTTAAAAATTAACCTGACCGGATTGGACAGTGTTGCTTTTAATCAGATCAAACAAATTCTTTAGGATTGGGGGTGTAACATGGGTTTTGCAACAGCATTAAGCGGCTTAAAAGCCGCATCAACAAATTTACAGGTAACCGGTAATAACATTGCCAATTCGCAGACTATCGGTTTTAAAGAGTCACGGGCGGAATTTGCGGATGTGTATGCCTCCAGTCTCGGTGGAGTCAGCAAGACTCAACCAGGCTCCGGCGTGAAAGTCACTGAAGTGGCACAGCAATTTAGCCAAGGCAATATCGAGTCCACCCAAAACAGCCTCGATCTTGCCGTCAGCGGCAATGGTTTTTTTGTATTGGCCGATACCGTCAATCTTCCAGATCCTAATAATCCGAACGCAGCTGTAGCCCCTTCAGTCCCCAGTGCATATACTCGCAATGGCGCTTTTCAGTTAAATAGTTCTGGCAATGTGGTTAATGACAAGGGCCAGTATTTATTGGCTTTTGCAGCTAACGGCACTACTGCCGCAGAGGGTTTTAGTGTCGGTGTTTTTACGCCGCTGACGATTTCTACCGCCCAGGGCTTGCCCAACGCTACCGAAAATATCAATATGAAATTGAATATCAACGGGGCTGCCAATCTGCCGATAACAACACCGTTTAGTCCTACAGATCCTTTGTCCTATAATAATACGACATCAATCACTATCTATGATGTCCAGGGCAACGCACATATTGCATCAACCTATTATGTAAAAACCGGGGCTAATGCATGGGATGCTTATTTGTTTCTTGATAATTTTGGCATTAGCGCGGGGAAGCCTGCTGTACCCGGTCCTAAAGTTGTGTCGACAGTGGCTACGCCGGTTAATACTCCCGGAACAGCAATACCGGTAACTTTCACTGCGACAGGATTGCTTGATAAAGTTGATGGCGTTGCCGCGAGTAAGGTAGATTTTGTGGAAATTGATTTATCAATTATTGATCCAAATCTAAGTGTTAATCCAATGACATTTGATATAGATTATTACGGTACTACCCAGTTCGCTACGCCTTTTAGTGTTAATGGCCTGGATCAGGATGGCTTGCCTGCCGGTAATTTGACCGGCATCGATGTCGATGCCTCAGGGGTGGTGTTTGCAAGATACAGTAATGGCGGCTCCAAAGCTTTAGGGCAGGTGGCATTGGCACGGTTTCAAAGCAATCAATCGTTGGCTAAATTGGGGGACACATCCTGGGCTAAAACTTCAAGTTCAGGGGTGCCTATTTATGGTGCTGCCGGCGATAATAATTTTGGCGGGATTCAATCGTCAGCTTTGGAAGGCTCCAATGTGGATTTGTCCGAGCAGTTGGTTAAGTTGATTATTGCACAACAAGCCTATCAGGCTAATTCTCAAACTATCACCACCGAAAAAACCTTGATACAAACTATTCTGAATGCGTAGTTTAATATTTTGAAGTTATTGGAACGATGTTTGCTTTTATTTTGTTTTAAGGTTCTGGTTTTAAGGTAAAAGAGGCGCTGTTATGGATCGTAGTTTATATATTGCAATGAGTGGCGCCAAACAGTCGTTACAGGCGCAAAATTCAAATGCCAATAATTTGGCGAATATGCAGACGACCGGTTTCAAATCCGATTTGGAGTGGTTCCGTAGCAGGCCCGTGACGGGTGCAGGCTACCCCACTCGGGTTTATGCAATGATAGAAAAACCGGGAACCGATTTTACTCCCGGCGCCATGCAGACCACAGGTCGCGATTTGGATGTGGCGATCAATGGCGAGGGATGGATTGCCGCTCAGGGGGGGGATTACGACAGCAAAGAAGCCTATACCCGTGCCGGCGATCTGCGTATTACTCCGGAAGGCTTATTGAAAACCGGAGCGGGTTTGCAGGTGCTGGGACAAAATGGGCCAATCACCATTCCGCCGGCAGAAAAGGTGACCATAGGCACTGACGGTACTGTCAGTATTATTCCAATGGGTTCCGGTAACGCGACAACTTTGGTACAGATTGACCGGATTAAGCTGGTTAAACCTGATATGAAGGATATGGAAAAACAGGGTGACGGTTTGTTCCATACTAAAGATGGTCAGCCGTTGCCGGTCAGCGCTAATGTCAGTTTGAATACGGGTATTTTGGAAGGCAGTAATGTTAATGCGTTTGTAGCTATGACAGAAATGATGGAGTTGTCAAAAAATTTCGAGCTGCAAACCAAGGTGATGAAGAGTGTCGATGAAAACTCCGCAATGAGTGCCAAGCTGATGCAAATGGGCTAGGAAACCGAGGGTGCGTCGAGCACCTTTTCGACGATTAGATTAATCAATTCCCATCTCCGGCGCTATTTAACCGCAAAGTTACGCAGAGTTTATCGCAGAGTTTCACAAGGTTTTCTTAGCGTTACTTTGCGGTAATCAGTTTAATCTGTGGCGTTTTATTTTTGCTGCTGAGTAGTTACTGACAATATTTTACACCCCCCCCCGCATTTTTAATTACACCCGGACTCGGCTTTCATAAGTGAACGTGGCACGTATCATGCTATGAATTTAAGTGAGGCAATAAATTGGCACAAAGGAGATTATCATGACAGAACGCGCATTATGGGTAGCTAAAACAGGTCTGGATGCCCAGCAGACAAGAATGGCGGTTATATCCAATAACCTGGCGAACGTAAACACTACCGGCTTTAAAAAAGACCGGGCCATGTTTGACGATCTTATGTATCAGAATATTCGCCAGGTCGGTGGAGATACCACGCAAAATATTCAAGCTCCAACGGGGACATCGCTGGGAACCGGTGTTAAAACGGTTTCAACCGAAAAAGTTCATTCTCAGGGCAATGTTCAACAAACGGATAATGCGCTGGATGTGGCAATTAATGGCCGGGGGTTCCTGCAAATTCTAATGCCTAACGGTGATACCAATTATACCCGTGACGGCTCCTTAAAATTAGACTCAACGGGGCAGTTAGTTACTTCAGGCGGATTACCGCTGGATCCGGCGATCACTGTGCCTGCCACCGCAGAGAGTGTCACTATCGGCACTGACGGTACGGTATCCGCTACAATAGCCGGATTGACCCAACAGTTGGGGCAAATTCAAACCGCTAATTTTATCAACCCTACGGGATTGCAGGCGGTTGGCGACAACCTTTATCGGGAATCTGCCGCCAGTGGTGCGCCGATTGTGGGAACGCCGGGGCAAGGAGAATATGGCACTTTGAATCAAGGTTCATTGGAAACCTCCAATGTCAATGTCGTTGAGGAGCTGGTCAATATGATTGAAGCGCAACGGGCTTATGAGATGAACTCCAAGGCGATTTCAACAGCCGATCAGATGCTGTCCTTTGTGACGCAACAATTATAAGTTAGGAGTGATGGCATGAAGGCTCAAAAATTAATTGGTCGTACCAGTTCCCCCGGCAACCGCACGGTGTTCTGTATCCTTGCAATCATGCTGTCTCTGTTAGAGGCTTGTACACCCATACCACAAAGGGATCCTGCATTTTCCCCGGTTGCACCGGCGGACTTAAGGCCGCCTGTGCAAAGCAGCGGATCAATCTATCAGGCCGGTTACGATATGCGTCTGTTTGAAGATCATACGGCAAAAAGAGTCGGGGATATTCTGACCATTACACTTAAGGAAGATACTCAGGCGAGAAAGGCTGACGATCTTAACACTAAAAAAGATACCTCGATGTCAGCTTCGGCTCCCTCTATATTTGGTATTGCGGCATCTGCCTTCACGGGGCAGAGTCCTAAAACCGAACTGGCGTCAACAAAAGAATTTAAAGGAGCAGGTGCTGCAGATCAAAGCAATAGTTTAAACGGCAATATTTCCGTTACGGTTGTCGAACTGTTGCCAAACGGCAATTTAAGTGTACGGGGCGAGAAAAGAGTCACCTTAAATCAGGGGGATGAATTCATCAGGTTATCAGGCATTGTCAGGCCGGTCGATATAAATTCATCCAATATTATTTCTTCGGATAAAGTGGCCGATGTAACCATTATGTACGTAGGCGAGGGCGCCATGGCTGATGCCAGTAAAATGGGCTGGCTGGCAAGGATTCTTCAAAGCCCATGGTTCCCATTCTAAAATAAGGATTTTGATATGAACACAATATATAAGCCCTTTATCTTGTTACTTCTGCTGGGTATTGCCTGCAGCGGCTCGGTTTATGCCGAACGTATCAAGGATATTGCCTCTATTGAGGGCGTTCGCACCAACCAGCTGGTAGGCTACGGCCTGGTAGTCGGCTTGGATAAATCCGGCGATAAAACAACATTTACCGGACAAAGCTTACGCAGTATGTTGGCGCGTCTTGGGCTGACTTTGCCTCCCGGCATTGATCCTAAAGCAAAAAACATTGCGGCGGTCTCCATTCAAGCGGAACTGCCTGCATTTGCCAAGCCGGGTCAGGCGATTGATGTCACCGTCTCTTCTCTCGGCGATGCAAAAAGTTTACGGGGCGGCACGTTATTGATGAGTCCTTTGAAAGGGGCTGATGGACAGGTTTATGCTATCGCGCAGGGCAGTCTGGTGGTGAGCGGCTTGAGTGCTTCAGGCCAGGACGGTTCAAGCGTTACCGTCAACAATCCCAATGTGGGGCGTATTCCCAGCGGAGCAACCGTTGAGCGCACCGTTAATACGTCTTTTGCTGAAGGTGATGCGTTGATTTTTAACCTGCATTCTTCGGATTTTACTACGGCCAATCGCATGGCGGAGTCTATTAACAAGGTACTGGGCGCTAATACGGCCAAAGCGATCGATGCGACTTCTGTCAGGGTTAATGCACCAGTGGATCCCAGTCAAAAAGTGACCTTTGCGTCAGTGGTCGAAAATATGATGGTTACTCCGGATGATGCACCGGCGCGCGTTATTGTTAACTCCCGCACCGGGACTGTCGTTATTAACGGTAAAGTCAGGGTGCAGCCTGCGGCGGTGTCTCACGGCAGTTTGACAGTCACTATTACCGAAGATCCTCAGGTCAGCCAGCCAGGCGCATTTTCCAACGGCCAAACGGTGGTTACACCGAAATCTGACGTAAAGGTTGAAGAAGAAAAAAACCACATGTTTGTGTTTAATCCCGGCGTTTCCCTGGATGAAATTGTCCAGGCAGTCAACAATGTAGGTGCAGCGCCCAGTGATTTGGTGGCTATTCTTGAAGCGCTGAAATCAGCCGGTTCCTTACATGCCGAGTTAATTGTTATTTAAAGTTGCAGGGTGAATTCGCGGAGGTTGTTATGTTAAGTACACAAAATGCCGATGTTTATACCGACTTTAATGGTCTGGCTAAATTAAAAGCCCAGGCCAGAAAAGAGTCGCCGGAAGCGTTGAAAGAAGTTGCCAAGCAATTTGAATCAATTTTTCTAAATAACGTGCTTAAAAGTATGCGCGAAGCAAAGCTGGCTGATGGCGTTATGGATAACGATCAAAGTAAATTTTATAACGATATGTATGATCAGCAGTTAGCCGTGCATTTGTCGGGCTCTCCCGGCGTTGGCTTGGCTGACTTAATCGTTAAGCAACTGGGTCCCGATAAGCCTAAAAATGGGAAGCAGGATGCTGAAGATCTACTGAATAAATCAGGGGGTATATCACGAAGCGGTTCTGAGCAGGCTCATGTTGTTAACCGGCAGGTAAGCGGCAAAACTGATAACCCTGCTACTGGCTTTGAAGATGGTCAAGTTAAGGTTGCTCCTTATCTTCATGATACGACTGCAAGGATGCAGGAGGTAGAGCAACGCATGGAGCGGTTGCCGAGAAGCCCACTTGATGAGATGACTGAGTTTCCGTTCAATAGTGATCACTCTGTGCAATCTACGAGCGCATTAAAGGATGGTCACGCGCCGCCGATACAGTCGTCAGAAGAGTTTGTCAGGCGCTTGCATCCTCTAGCCGTCCAGGCCGCCAAGGAATTGGGCGTGGAGCCTAAGGTTATTTTGGCGCAAGCCGCTCTGGAAAGCGGTTGGGGACGCTCGGTAATAAAAAACAGCAATGGCAGCAACAGTTTTAATTTGTTTAACATTAAAGCCGATAAAGCCTGGCAGGGTAAGCAGGCGCAGGTAGCCACACTGGAATTTGACCAAGGTATTCCTAAAAAAGTTAATGCAGGCTTTAGATCCTACGATTCATTCAAGGAAAGTTTCAGGGATTATGTGGACTTTATAAAAAGTAATCCACGTTATGGCGATGCATTAAAAAAAGCGGGCAATGCGGAACAATATATGCGTGAGTTACAACGGGCGGGTTATGCAACCGATCCGAAGTACGCCGACAAGGTAATGAGCATTTATCAAGGCAATACGATGGCCGAATTTGAGCCTGATGTCATTATGGCGATGAATCAATGATCAAAATAAGTCCGGCATCTCATTCTCGGAACAGGACGCTATCATGAGTGGATTATTAGCAACATCATTGTCAGGCCTAATGGCTGCTCAGCGTTCACTGGAAACTGTGCAGCATAATATTTCCAATGTAAATACAGAAGGTTATAGCCGTCAACGCGTAGAGTTGGCTACTCAGGCCGCACGATTTACCGGCGACGGATATATCGGTCAGGGCGTAAATGTTACTAATATCACGCGCAGTTATGACCAGTTTATTAGCAAGCAATTAAATTCCAGTCTTGCCGCATTCGGAGACGCGGATCGTTACCGTCAGCTGGCTACTCACGTTGATAATATAATGGCTGACCCTAGTACGGGTATGGCGCCTGCCATGAATCGTTTTTTTAATGCCTTGAATGATGTAGCGAATGATCCTTCATCGATCCCTTCCCGGCAGGTGCTGTTATCCGAGACAGAAACCCTGACGCAAAACTTCAATACGATGAGCAGCAGGTTTGAAGAGATACGCACACTGAATAATAGTGATATAGGAGCCATGGTTAACGATATTAACTCTTTGGCCAAGTCAATAGCCGATCTTAATGTGCAAATCGTAGCGGGCTTAGGTAAAACACAAGGCTTGAAGCAGCCCAACGACTTGCTTGACCGGCAGGATGCTTTGTTTTCAAAGTTAGCCAAAATCGTCAATGTCTCAGTCGTTCCGCAAAAAGATGGCAGCTCCAGCGTTTTTATCGGCAATGGACAGACGCTGGTTCTTAATGGCGGGGCGGCAACATTTACCACTATCCAGTCTGAATTTGATCCCACTCGACTGGAAATTGGGCTTAAGACTGCTAATGGCATCACGGATATAACCAGTCAGATCAATGGCGGATCGTTGGCCGGCTCATTACGATTTCGGGATGAAGTGCTGGATCCTGCTCAGCAAAAACTGGGTCAGGTTGCTGCCGGTTTGGCAATGGAATTTAATGCGCTTCATAAAAACGGTTTTGATCTGAGCGGTACGGCAGGGTTGGACTTATTTAAATTTTCCGGTGCTGAAGAAATTCCGGTTATTCAAAGTCCGCTTAATACCGGTAATGCAGCCGTTACGGCTAATTTTCAGGATCTAAATGCCAATCCATCGGCAGCTGGAAACCTGGATTTTAGTGACTTTAAATTGACTTATGTTAATGCCGGCGGCGGTGTTGATTACACCCTGACCAGGGCTCGCGATAATCAGGTGATTAATCTCACGGCCACCACTGTGGCGGGTGTTTCTACCTTGTCGTTTGCAGCTACTCAGCCGGCAAATATCGATGTAACTGCTTTGCCGGGTATTGATATAACAGTCGATTTGACTGGGGGTAAAACCATATCAGTGGGGGATGAGTTTTTAACCAGACCGACCTACAGTGCGGCTCAGAAAATTGGGGTCAATATTGATGATCCTAGAAAAATAGCGGCAGCCACCAATGTAGAAGTCGACCCGGTGACCAACTTGCCGGTGCTGGACGGATTGGGTAATCCCGTTATTATCAATGGAGCAATGCCCAGCGATAATAGAAATGCGCTACAACTGGCAGATCTTAGAAATAAAACGAGCTTGTTAGGAGGGACTGCCTCATTTAATGGCGCCTATGGTCAAATTGTTTCCAGTGTCGGAGCCTTGACGCAGGCAGCCGGGTTTAGCTCTTCGGCGCAGGAAGCATTATTAAATCAGGCAAAGGAATCCAGGGAGAGTCTGGCGGGTGTGAATTTGGATGAAGAGGCCGCTAATTTAATAAAGTTTCAACAGGCTTATCAAGCATCCGCACAATCCATTTCAGTGGCCAGATCCTTATTCGATACTTTGATAGCCGCAGTTAGATAGGAGTTATAGCAATGAGAATTTCAACAGCGTGGTCGCAACAGCTTAGTTTTAATGCGATGAGCAGTCAGCAAGCCAAATTGGCTAAGGTGCAACAGCAATTAAGTTCCGGACTTAAAATGTCAGCGCCTGCTGAAGATCCGGCGGCAGCGGCAAGGATATTGGATTTAGACAGATCGATTGCAAAAACAGAGCAGTATCAAAGTAATATTGCCGCTACTCGCGGGCGACTGAATCTTGAGGAGTCTGCTCTGGAAGCTGCAAACAACATAATGTATAGCGCCAAAGATCTGACCATTCAAGCCAAGAACGGCACGCTAAGCAGCAGTGACAGGCTGGCGATCAAGGCTGAAGTGGATCAGTTGGTTAAAGAATTGGCGGGCGTAGCCAATAGCCAAAATGCCAATGGCGAATACATTTTTTCAGGCGATCTTGCGACGGTCCCCGCTTTCGCGCAGAACGCCACAACAGGTGAATATGCATATCAAGGCGGTCCGCAACAGCGGGCTTTGCAAATCAGTCCTACAAGGCAGGTTGCTGATGGCGATTTAGGGTTCAAGGTATTTGAGAATATAAATTCGAGCAGTCCGGCGGCTGACGAGAATGGCAAACGCAGTGTTTTTAATACCCTGAAGGCACTGTCTGATGGGTTGGACGCAACTCTTAATGCCACCCCCGGCGAAATTACCGGCGACAGGTTTTTGCGATATGGTTTGGATTATTCTGCTGCTACAGTTAAATTTGACCTGGTTGCCAATCCGGGGCCTGTCACTGCATCCATAGATTTGAGCGGCAAACCTGCGTTTGCAGGTGTCGAGGATGTCGTTACCGAGATTAATGCTCAACTGACAGCAGGCGGTTTTAATACGGATATTCAGGCACGGAGCAATGGCAATAGAATCGAGTTTGCTTCAGTAGCCACAGGCGCAGCTTCCAGCATACAAATTAATAACACTTCAGGAACATTTTTAAATGATGCCGGATTTACTAACGGTCAGGTCAAGGCAGGAGCCAACGCACAGACATTTCAAGCTCAACTTGGCGATGTTTTAGCCGATCTTGATGCGGCATTGGGTAGTTTTTTGGACGCAAGAGCCAGTGTCGGAGCGAGATTGAACGCTTTGGATAGCCAAGAGTCTCAAAATGAAAAATATGTAATAGATACCAAGTCAACGCTTTCTGAAACTCAAGATCTTGACTATGCCGAGGCGATTAGCAGGTATCAGCTGCAATCCACTGCATTGCAGGCAGCGCAACAGACTTTTACCAAGATAAAAGATTTATCGTTGTTTAATTATCTCTAAAGCTTCCGCTCCTGCTCACGCTCCTTACCTACATCCCTGTAGGCAATGCAGGGATTGCTCAACGTCCAACCAGGGTTGAGATTTCAAAGCGGGGGCAGGTCGGTAAAAGGTGAACCCGGTTTAAGGCTCACCTTTTAAAAAGCCGGGTTATGGATAAATGACTTTAGGTGTAAAGTTGGCGGCCGGGTATTTAGGGTCGAACTCGGTTGCTTTTTCTGCGGGTTTTTGGCCTGGACATTTCGGTGAAGATTTGACTGAATCTTTGTCGATATAGACGACTTTAGGTTGAAAATTTGCAGCAGGGTATTGGTCATCACTGCCGGCAGACGCAGTTGATGACGCCAATCCAATAACAGCAGTCGTCAATCCTAAGATAATTATTTTTTTCATATGATATTAACCTTGGGTAGTTTGTACGGTAGGGGCAATCCCTTGTGGATACCCCTGAAGGGCAACCACAAGGGATTGCCCCTACACGGCCAAAGAGTATCGGGTATTTTAGGCGAATCCGCAACTGTTTTTCGAGCTAAAAAGCAGTCACAAAAGTTGTTTAATTTCGGGGTGATTTTGCAGCAACTGTTGCCGGAATGATTCAATAGCCAGCTCGTTTCCGCGTTCGCTTCGAGCGATAGACACGATGATTTCGCTAACGACCTGCATCGGCGATGCCGACAAAAATATCAGCCGGTCGGCCAGCACAATGGCCTCGCGCAGATCATGGGTGACAAATAAAACCGTGTGCGGACGTTGTTGCCACAGTTTCAGCAACAGCGCCCTGACTTGCCTTGCGGTCGGCGCATCCAGCGACACAAACGGCTCATCCATCAGCAACACTTCAGGATCAACGGCAAATGCCCGGATGATGGAGACTCGGCGGCTCATGCCCAATGACAGACGTTCGGGATAAATGTGTTGAGCTTGTGTTAACTGCATGACCTCAAGCAAAGCATCAATGACATCGGTAGACTGATGCTCTCCCAATACCAGCTCAATATTTTCCCTGACCGTTCGCCAGGGCAGCAGGCGCGGATTCTGGAAAATGTAGCCGATCTTGGGATGCGTGTGTTGCTGTCCGACTAGGATTTCGCCATCGTAATCATTATCCAGGCCGGCAATAATATTCAGCAGCGTGGTTTTGCCGCAGCCGGACGGGCCGACCAGGCAAATAAATTCATTGGAATTCAGCGACAGCTTAAGGTTGGCGATACTTGGCGTTGTCGCAGTCGGATAGGTTTTGTTGTTGATCTTGATTTGGATGTCGGTCATCTGCGCCACCGCAGCGCTTTTTTGTCCAGCGGTTTTAAAATAAGCAGTTCTATCAGTTGAATGACCGCAACAAAAGCGATGGTATAAGCCAGAATGCTCGCGACATCGAACAGTTGGAAGAATAAATGCAGTTGATAGCCCATGCCGTTGCTGCGGCCTAATAGCTCGACCACCAGAATGATTTTCCAGATCAAGGCCAGACCCGAACGGGTTGCGCCCATCACAAACGGATGCAGCTGCGGCCAGATAACATGAACCAGGGTTTTACGCTTGCCGAAATGATAACAGCGCGCCATGTCCAGTAAATCCTGATCCAGGGTGCGCGTGCCTTCCCGGATTGTAACAATGACATTGGGCAGCTTGTTGATAACCACGGCGAGTATCGCCGCCGATTCGACCAAGCCAAACCAGACATAACACAAGATAATGGTGACCAGCGCCGGGACATTTAAGAAAATCACCAGCCAGTTGTCAAAGAACGCATCGAGTTTTTTATTGCGTCCCAGCACTATGCCGATAGCGCAACCCAGCAACATCGCAATGGTAAAACTGACCACCAGCCGGAGCAAGGTAACGCCCAGGTGAAAGGGCAGCTGCCCCGATATACAGGCTTGCTGGAAAACCTTGGCTACCGCTTCGGGAGTCGGCAACGTGTGACTGTTGAAATAAACAGCCAAACCTTGCCAGATGGCTAAAAAAACCAGCAATGACAAGGTTGATAAAAAACTCTTAAGGTTAATCAAAACGAATCTTTGTTATTCAACTGACCAGAATGTACCGGGTTGCAGGGTATCGGAATTACCGGTTAACTGCTTATTGCTCAGGGTGCGGAGTATTGCATAAATGCGCCCCGCCGCTTGTTGTTCCTGCTTTCCCCAGTGCTCAATATTGCCCTCACAATAACGCTGGCGAAGTTTGGTTTGGGTAGGTAAATCATCTACCTTGGTTAAAGGGATTATTTTTTGCCAGGCCGCATCAGATGTACACAGCTGGTTTTTAGTTTGCTTACTGGCCTTGAAGAAATTGTTAATCGCTTGTTTGCGGCTGTTCGCCCAACTTTCTTTAAAAACATAACCCAGGGTGGGAACATTTTCTTGAATGCCTAAACCTTTTAAGATGCCTCTGCCGTCAATTATCTGGCGATAGCCTTGAGCCTCAAGCCTGGCGGCAAAATGCCAATAGGTGAGGGCTGCATCCACGCGGTTTTGCTTGATTTGCTCGTTGATCAGCGGCGGTGCGCCGAAGACTTTTTCCACTGAAGCATTCAGGTCCAGTTGTTCTTGCCCGGCCAAGGCCTGTAGCAACAGCCAGTTTTTGTCCAGTTCGCCTCCGGCAATCCCCAACCGTTTGCCTTTGAGATCTTTTATCGAATGAATAGGGCTTTTTTCTGCTACAACCAAGGCGCCCGAGGTATTTGAATAGGGATAAAAAGTAAAATCGGAACCGGTAGCGCGCAGACTGGAGACCCAAATCCAGTCAGACACAATCATATCGACAGCGCCGGACTGTAGCGCAATTTTGCCGGCTTCCGCATTGGCTAAATGCTGTATTTCCAGTTGAAAATCAGCTTGGCGGTTATCCTGCAAAGCCGCCAATTCCCAATCGACCGTCCCGGAAGCCTGAACGCCAATGCGAATGACGGTTTTTTCCGCAGCATAACTGTTGCATGAGGCAAACAGGCACAGGCTGATAAGAAGAAAGACATTAAATTTCATGAAAGCTATCTCAATGGCTGGGGTGAAAACTGCCTATTCTATCTGTACGCAGGGCTTGGTGCGAGGATGATTGTAATTTATCAGTTGATCTATGTAACAACTTTCCGCTTATGTGGTCGCGAATTCGGTTATTTGAATGCAGGGTGAGTGCTTAGTTGCTAATAGTCGAAATGAAGTGGCGGCGCAGTCAATTAAATTCCATTGTAGGCTTTTGCGATTCGTATGGATGCCCGGGTTCTTTGTCGTATAGCCATTTAACTTGCAATGGCCTATCCTTATAAGGAATTTCTACTGGGTCTATTAAATAGGTTATGAATTTGTGAATACGTTCGTCGCTAAAAACTATAGCTATTTTTTTATTAGAGGTGTTTTACTCACTGCGATAGTTTTGTTTTCCGGTTGCGCCAGCGTCCCGGAAATCAGGCCCACTGCGGATTATTCGCCAATGGTCAGTTATGCCCTAAGTTTGCAGGGTGTGCCTTATCGTTACGGCAAAAGTTCGCCCGAGGAAGGTTTCGACTGTAGCGGTTTTGTTAAACATGTCTATGGGCATCAAGGGGTATCGTTACCGCGTACGGTTCAGGGAATGGCTCAGTCGCTGATGGAAGTTCCGAAAAATGATCTTCATTCCGGTGACTTGGTTTTTTTTAATACCAACGGTAAGTCGTTCTCTCATGTCGGTATTTATGTCAGTAATGATGAGTTTATTCACGCGCCTAGCCAGCGAACAGGGAAGGTGCTGGTGTCCAGTCTCAAAAATCGTTATTGGGGAAATCGGTTCAGTTGCGCACGCCGTCCGTAACGGCATTGCTGTAGTTATAAATTCGGGGGGATACACATCAACTTAAACAGATTGATTATTCGCCATTAACACACGAAGAACACGAAGTTTTTAGCTTGGTTTTTCTCCGTGAACTTCGTGTTCTCGGCAATTGCTCCTGCATTGCTCTACCTCCTGCATAATCCACATGGATGTGGTGAATGCAGATATTGCAGGAGCAAATATCTGTCCTTGCAGTCGTTCGTGGTGATATGTTTTAAGTTGATATATTTTTAAGCAGCAAGCTTGGTCACGGCTGCTTTGACCAAGCCGCTTAATTCAGAGCCGTCTTCTTGGCAATAGGCAATAATCGCTTTACGCATTCTTGGATCCCATGATCTTAAGATGTGGTTTTTTATGCCTTCCGCTGCGATTTCTTTGTCGGCTTCCGAGTTAAAGAAATTGCCTATATCGTTGGCCATTTTGATAAGTCTTTCTATTTTCATCGTTAATCACAGATAGTTGCTATGGGTTAAGCGTTGCGGATGGGTATAAATCACATGCTGATCATCACGGGCAAAACCGATTAAGGTGAGACCAGCCTCATCAGCCAGACGTATGGCTAATCCGGTAGGCGCGGAAATGGCCGCAAGCAGGGTAATGCCGACCCATGCGGTTTTTTGTACCATTTCATAACTGGCACGGCTGGTAACGATGATAAAACCGGCGGATAAGTCCTTGCCGGTACGCAATAAAAAACCGATCAATTTATCCAGCGCGTTATGTCGTCCTACATCTTCCCGTATATCTAAAATTCCCTGCCCGGGAACTGCCCAAGCGGCAGCATGAACGGCTCCGGTTAACTGGTTTAGTTTTTGGTGCCGTTTGATGCCGGTTAAGGCGGAACGCAACTCGACAGCAGACAGGGTCAAGTCCCCGTTAACCGGGTTAGGTTGGCGGATGGCTTGTTTTAAAGTACTTGCTCCGCATAGACCGCAACCGGTACGACCGGTTAAATTACGGCCTTTATCGGCCAGGCATTGAAAACGCTGCTCCGGAATTTTTAACTGTACTTCAATGCCGTTTGAACGGTTATAAACCCGCGCCGATAATAACTCTTGCGGGTTTTTAATAATGCCTTCGGTAATGCTGAAACCCAGCGCAAATTCTTCAAGATTGGTCGGGGTTGCCAGCATGACGACATGCGGCACCCCGTTATAAATCAGGGAAATAGGCACTTCTTCGGCAATATAGTCTTGTTGCCGTTCATGCTGCTCACCCCGCCAGCGATCAACGGTGCTTTGTTGATAACTGGGCCAGCCTAATTCTAATGATAACGGCAGCGTAGCGGCACTGCCATTAGTCATGGCTCATTCCCTGCTCCAGAAGATCGAGTTGTTTTTCTGAAAATGCGCTGTATTCCTGTTGCCATTCCGAAGGCTGACTGACTTTGGTGATTTGCACGGCAGTCACTTTGTATTCCGGGCAGTTGGTCGCCCAATCGGAGTTGTCGGTCGTGATGACGTTGGCGCCGGATTCAGGGAAATGGAAAGTGGTGTAAACAACGCCGGGCTGTACACGATCGCTAACCAAAGCACGCAATACAGTCTCACCGGCACGGCTTTTAATCCCTACCCAGTCGTCGGTCTTTACGCCACGGTCTTCGGCATCATGCGGATGAATTTCCAGGCGATCTTCCGAATGCCAGGCGACATTTTCAGTGCGGCGTGTTTGCGCGCCGACATTGTATTGCGACAAAATACGTCCGGTGGTCAGGATTAGCGGGTATTTGCCGGTTACGCGTTCTGCCGTTGGGACAAATTCGGTCAGCATGAACAAGCCCTTGCCGTTATCGCGCAGGAAATGCTCGGTATGCATAATCGGTGTGCCTTCCGGCGCTTCGTCATTACAAGGCCATTGCACGCTACCGAGGCGGTCGATCTTTTCATAACTGACTCCCTTAAAGCTGGGCGTAAGCTGTGCTATCTCATCCATGATTTCTGACGGATGACTGTAATTCATCGGATAGCCCATCGCATTCGACAGCATTTGGGTGACTTCCCAATCCTGATAACCTGCTAATGGAGTCATGACTTTACGCACCGGTGAAATGCGGCGCTCGGCATTGGTAAACGTGCCGTTTTTTTCCAGGAAGGACGAGCCAGGGAGGAAAACGTGAGCAAATTTAGCGGTTTCGTTGAGGAATATATCCTGTACTATCACGCATTCCATTGCCCGTAACGCAGCATGAACGTGTTTAATGTCCGGGTCGGATTGAGCAATATCCTCACCCTCGCAGTACAGTCCCATAAAACTTTTGTCCAGCGCCGCCTCGAACATGTTGGGGATACGCAGGCCGGGTTCTGCATTCAATTCGGCATTCCAGGCTTTTTCAAACAGTTGGTGGGTTTCAGGGTCAGAGACATGGCGATAACCGGGAAACTCATGCGGAAATGACCCCATGTCGCAAGAGCCTTGTACGTTATTTTGACCGCGTAACGGATTTACGCCGACACCGTCATGGCCCAGGTTGCCGGTTGCCATTGCCAGATTGGCAATACCGATTACCATGGTGGAGCCTTGGCTGTGTTCTGTTACCCCTAAACCATAATAAATAGCTGCATTGTCAGCCGTGGCGTAAAGCCGTGCGGCGGCTCTAAGCTCGGCGGCCGGCACACCGGTAATGGACTCGCTGGCTTCCGGTGAATTATGTTCCTGCGCAACAAAAGTTTTCCATTTGGCAAAAGAGGCTACATCGCAACGCTCATTAACAAAGGCTTCGTCAAGCAGGTTTTCGGTAACAACGACATGTCCGAGAGCATTGATCAAAGCGACATTGGTGCTGGGGCGCAACTTTAGATGATGGCTGGCTTTAACATGCGGAGCTTTGATCAGGTCAATTTCACGCGGATCAATCACGATCAGCTTTGCGCCCTGACGCAGGCGTTTTTTCATTTGCGAACCGAATACAGGGTGTCCGTCGGTAGGATTGGCGCCAATTATCATAATGACATCGGCTTTCATGACCGAGTCGAAATCCTGTGTGCCGGATGATTCGCCAAAGGTTTGTTTCAATCCGTAACCGGTAGGCGAATGACAAACCCGTGCGCAGGTATCGACATTATTATTGCCAAAACCGGCGCGAATCAGTTTTTGCATGATATAGACTTCTTCGTTGGTGCAACGAGAAGAGGTGATGCCGCCAATGGCGTCTTTGCCATATTTCTGCTGAATGCGTTTTAATTCCGACGCGGCATAATTAATAGCTTCTTCCCAGCTGACTTCCTTCCATGCGTCTTTAATGCCGGCGCGGATCATGGGCTTGGTGATGCGGTCTTTGTGCGTGGCATAACCGAACGCAAAACGGCCCTTTACGCAGGAATGGCCGTGATTGGCCTTGCCGTCTTTTTCCGGCACCATGCGGATGACTTGTTCACCCTTCATTTCCGCCCTGAATGAACAGCCGACGCCGCAATAAGCGCAGGTTGTCACTATCGCATGTTCCGGCAGGCCGTTGTCGATTACCGATTTTTCCATCAAGGTTGCGGTTGGACAGGCTTGTACGCAAGCGCCGCACGATACGCATTCCGAATCCATGAACGGCTGGTTCTGGCTGGGCGATACTTTGGAATCGAAGCCGCGACCGTCAATGGTTAATGCAAACGTGCCTTGGGTTTCTTCGCAGGCTCTGACGCAACGCGAGCACACGATGCATTTGCTGGGGTCGAAGCTGAAGTAGGGGTTGCTTTCGTCTTTGACCGCGTTCAGATGCGTTTCAATCGGGTTGTAACGGACTTCGCGCAAACCCACGGCGCCTGCCATATCCTGTAGTTCACAATCGCCATTGGCTGAACAAGTCAAGCAATCCAGCGGATGATCGGAAATATACAGTTCCATGATGCCGCGACGCACATCGGCCAGTTTCTTATTTTGGGTGACAATTTTTAAACCTTCCGCGACCGGCGTAGTGCATGAAGCGGGCATGCCTCTGCCACCTTCTATCTGCACCACGCACAATCGACATGAACCGAACGGTTCGATGCTATCGGTTGCGCATAATTTGGGTATTTCAATACCGATGCTTGCTGCCGCTCGCATGACCGAGGTTCCTGCCGGAGCCGTGACCTGAAAACCATCAATTTGCAGCGTAACCATGTTTTCGCAGGTAGCGGCTGGTGTACCAAAATCTTTTTCTTTATTGATCGACATTGTAATCTCCTCTAAATCATTATCAGGCGGCGGTAGCTTTTGCATTTATCCCGAAATCTTCCGGGAAATGATTTAAAGCGCTCAGTACAGGGTAGGGCGTCATACCGCCTAATGCACAGAGGGAGCCGTTGAGTAAGGTGTCGCAAAGATCACGTAACAAGGGGATGTTTTTATCGAGGTTGCGACCGTTAATAATGTCGTCCATGACTTCTACGCCACGGGTGGAGCCAATACGGCAAGGTGTACATTTGCCGCAGGATTCAATTTTACAAAACTCCATGCTATAGCGCGCCATTTCGGCCATATTGACCGTGTCATCAAAAACGACAATGCCGCCATGTCCCACTACCGCCCAGATGGCGGCAAAGGCTTCGTAATCCAGGGGAGTGTCAAATTGCGAGTCGGGCAGATACGCGCCGAGCGGGCCGCCTACCTGAACTGCGCGAATCGGCCTGCCGGAAGCTGCGCCGCCGCCGAAATCATACAGTAATTCGCGCAAGGTTAAACCGAAGCCCAGTTCGACCAAGCCGGGGCGCTTAATGTTGCCGGCCAGTTGCACCGGCAGGGTGCCGCGAGAGCGTCCCATGCCGAAATCGCGGTAATAATCGCCGCCTTTATCCAGAATGACCGGTACTGAAGCCAGCGATATAACGTTGTTGACGACGGTGGGTTGGCCGAACAAACCGCTGATGGCCGGCAACGGCGGTTTAAAGCGTACCAGGCCGCGTTTGCCCTCCAGGCTTTCCATTAATGACGTTTCTTCGCCGCAGACATAAGCGCCTGCACCCAGTCTTACTTCCAGGTTAAAGGTTTTGCCGCTGCCTTGAATATTGTCGCCCAGATAACCGGCTTGATAGGCGGTGGCAATGGCGGCATTGAGTACCTCGAAAGCATGAGGGTATTCTATGCGCAGATAGATATAGCCTTGTGTTGCATCGACGGCTAAACCGGCAATAGTCATGCCTTCGATTAATACAAAGGGATCGCCTTCCATGACCATGCGGTCGGAAAATGTGCCTGAATCGCCTTCATCGGCATTGCAGATAATATATTTTTGCGGTGATACGGTGTTGAGTACCGTCTTCCATTTAATGCCGGTTGGGAAGGCTGCTCCGCCGCGACCGCGTAAGCCTGAATCGGTTACCGCTTGGACGATTTGTGCCTGAGTCATGGACAGCGCATTTTTTAAGCCGCGATAGCCGTCATTTTCAACATAATCAGTCAAGCTGGCAGGATCTGTTTTGCCGATTCGGGCAAATGTCAGACGCTGTTGTTTCTTGAAGTAATCAAGTTCTTCTGTTATGCCTAAACTTAGCGCATGTTCGCCGCCTTGTGTGAAGTCTGCGTCAAACAAACCGGACACGTCGCCGGGTTGAACCGGGCCATAAGCTAAGCGCCCTTTACTTGTTGCTACTTCAACCAGCGGTTCCAGCCAGTACATGCCTCTTGAGCCGTTACGGACCAGTTTAATATCAATGCTGCGTTTTTCGGCTTCTTGAGCGATAGCTGTAGCAACGCGATCTGCACCCAGTGAAACAGCGCTGGAATCGCATGGAACATAAATAGTGATACTCATGCTGATGCCTCTGTATTATTGATGACCGCATCAAAACTGTCCGCCGACACGCGACCGTAAATCTCCTTGCCGATTTGCATGGCCGGTGAACAGGCACAGTTACCTAAACAATACACAGGCTCCAGAGAGAATTTGCCGTCTGCGGTCGTTTCATGAAAATCAATGCCCAGTTTGCTTTTAACATGCTCTTCCAGTTGTCTTCCGCCCATGGCTTGACAGGATTCCGCACGGCAAAGATGAATGGTTTGTTTACCCGGAGGCGTATCCCTGAAATAGTGGTAAAAACTGATGACGCCGTGTACTTCGGCACGGGACAGGCTAAGGGCTGTTGCAATGCCGGGAACGCTTTCGGCAGGAATATAACCCATGGCATCTTGTATGCCATGCAGAATAGGTAAAAGTGCGCCGGGCTTGTCTTTAAGTGCGGCGATTATTTCTTGCACGGTTGATTGCGTGGAGCCTGATTCTGTCATGGTCATCTCAATATGGAGAATCCATCCTGATTAAAACAACGGCTGTTCCTGACTGTTGCATATTTAAGTGTGCCGGATAGCATAGCACAAGATATTTTGGGTGTAAAAATGGTATAAAACGGACAAAAAATGTAAGTGTTTTGAAAGTATCGGTTATGTACCTATTTATAATGAATATTTTTTAAACACAGTGCGTTAAAAAGATTTATCCGTTTTTATGCAATACACTGTTCACGCATACACTCATATTGATGATATTTTTTGATAGGTTTTTTGCTGAATATTATTAAGGGCGACCGGGGCCACCCTTTTTATCACCGCAGCGCTGCTCCCTCATTCCCCGCAGGGATGTGGGAAATGCAGATTTCTATTTCACAAAACAGTTCTTTTCCGCATATTGTTCCGCTTCCTTAAGCCGTTTTCTTAAGTCTTTGGATTGAGCCGGATCACGCATGGCCGCTGCGGCATCGCCGGTTTGACCTTTAGTTAAATAAGTAAAGGTCTTTGCGGCTTCGTATTCGGCGAAGTTCAGTTTTTCAGCTATTTTGTCGATTTTACAGCCGCAGGCATATTGGCTGATATAGGTCAGGCCTCCATGTTGTGCAACGCAATTTAAAACATATTCAACGCGGTCGCGGGTAGGGTAGTCGCTGACAAACGGCGCCGGCTCGGCTTGTTCAGCCGGTTTTTCCGGCGCTGTGGCGCAGCCTGAAATAACGGTAATTAAAGCAAGGCCGAAAATGGAGGATGTGTACTTGATTTTCATTGATTATTTTTATTCCCATAAGTCAGAAAGTGAAAAGGTATGCTCCTCAAACGGAGCAACGGCTATTTGTTGATCGTCGGCATATGAACCGTTTAATAACCAACGCTGGTCATGCAATTCATAGGCTTCCAGGGTTTGCAGGATAGGGTCGATTAACCAGAGATAAGCAACACCTAACCGTGCGTAGATGGGCATTTTAACAGTGCGATCCAGGCGTGCCGTTGATGGCGATAAGACTTCGCAAATCCAGTCCGGAACCACATCAAACCATGCTGTGGTGGGCAAATTCGGCATTTGTTGCCTCCGCCAACCGGCCAGATCAGGCACTAAAACATCATGACCTAAATGGCATTCCGGTTCGTCTATAATCCACCAGCCTCCAGGGCCATTTCGTCCTTTTTGAAATGGCGAAACCAATTCTGCACCCATAGACGAAGAGGCTACGGCATGTTTAGGCGCGGGTCTCGGATGGGTTTCCAGTTGACCGTTGATGAGCTCACCGACGATATTTTCCGGCAAATCTATAATATCCTGATAAGTGGCTTGTTTGATGGCTGGATTTAACATAAATCTTCCTGAAATCAATTATTTTTGTATTTTACCGCAGCTGATCATGCACAGCTTGCAATAAACAACAGGCTTGCGAGAATAGCCTGTCGATTGAGCGATTTTGACCCTTATCTACGATATTCAAAGCTTACCATTATGAACAGTCAAACAAAAGTAGCAGGCGTGATTCTTGCCGGCGGCCGTGCCCGGCGCATGAATAATCAGGATAAAGGCCTGGTGAATTTTAAAGGCCGACCGATGGTCAGTTATGCGATAGCCGCGCTGGCCCCTGTTGTGGATTGTGCGTTCATCAATGCGAATCGGAATATTGACCAATATCGGCAATTCGGGTGGCCGGTTATTAGCGACCAAACCGACAGTTTTGACGGTCCTTTGGCCGGCATATTAACTGCAATGATTCATGCTGATGCCGATATCTTGGTAGTCATCCCTTGTGATTCGCCGTTAATTAAAACGGAACATTTACAAAAGCTGTTATTAACCCGCGCGGAAAATAATGCCGATGTTGCCGTCGCCTTTGACGGCATAAGGCTGCATCCGGTTTTCTTGGCGATAAAGACCGCATTGCAAACCAGCCTGCAAGATTACTTAGCTGATGGTCAACGTAAAGTCGCGGTTTGGCTGGCTCAGCAGAACTCGGTTCAGGTGGATTTTAGTAACGAGCCGGAAATATTCAGCAACATTAATATGATGACGGAGTTATCTGCGCTGGAGGAAACTAAGCATTTCAGTTAGAATCGGACGCCGTTAGGTCGATAAAAAATTCGCTCACCAACTATATTTAAACCAGTAGCGGGATTATCAATCAGGAAGAATGTGTCATCGGTCCCATGTTTACAATGGATTCGGCTTTCTGCCGCCATATCATGTTCAGATGTCGTGAATTAAGGAAATAAAGAACCATGAATAAGCTGTTTTCCCCGCTATTGCCCTGATGAACCGGCTGGATTACACCAGAAAATTCATGGTGCTGGGGCTGATATATCTCGTCGCGATTACCGTGGTCGTGTACAGTCTTTATGCAAACCTTAATCAAATTGCCCGTACCTCGCAGCGACAATTGGAAGGCCTTGAATTGATCAAGCCCATTTCCAGCGGCGTGCAATTTATGCAACAGCACCGTGGGTTGTCGACAGGCGTTCTCGGCGGCAATGAAGCGATGCGCAATCAATGTGATGCTAAGGAAATTGAAACAGCTGCGGCTTTTGACTCGATAGAACAGCGGCTGTCTGCCGATCTGGTTTTGAGCGAAGACTGGGGACGACTTAAAGCCGATTGGAATAGTTTACAAAAAGGTTGGTCTAATTGGACGGTGGACGAAAATTTCACCACCCATACCGACCTGATCGACCGGATGCTGGTATTTGAGGTGCGCGTCGCTGATGACTATGCGCTGACCTTTGATTCGGATATCGATGCGTTTTACCTGATCGACACGACTGTCAACAAACTGCCGCTGGCACTTGAGAGGCTCGGACAGATACGCGCCTTTGGCACCGGCATTTTGACCCAAAAGCAAATCTCGGCAAATCAGCAAGCCGAGATGATTGCCCTGATTGCCGAACTCCGTCACGCGCTTAAGTTTCTTATCATCAATCTTGAGAAAACGGGTCAATTCAATCCTGAAATACAAAATTCGTTACTGGTCGCAACCGAAGATATAGTCGATTCGGCGCGTCAGATTGTCGATCTTGTGCAGTCGGATATTATCGCCGAACATTTTGTCACGAGCCCTGAAGACTTCTTTAAGATGACCACGGCAGCTATCGACAAAGGTTACCGGCAGATGGCTCGGACCTTGCTGCCAAAGACGGAAGCGCTGATTACTGCGCGCATTCAACGTACAAAAAATAAGCTGCACGTTAGTATCGGCATTGCTGTCCTGTTATTACTGGTGGTGCATTATTTTCTGATAGGCATCTATTACGCGATGATCGGCAGTATTCAGTCGCTTACCCGTTCGGCGCGCGTGTTCGCCGGCGGTGATATACGCGAACGTATTAATCTGGGTACGTGCGACGAACTTCGTCAGATTGGCGACAGCTTCAACGAAATGGCCGATGGTTTTAATGCGCTGCTTGCGGCTCGCCTTGAAGACAAGGCCAGCGAAACAAGGCTACGCTCAATCATTGATGCTTCTCCGGTTCCCATGGTGCTGAATGACGACCAACAAAACATCACATTCCTGAATCCTGCGTTTATTCAAACCTTCGGTTACACGTTGGAGGATATTCCAACCCTGGCTGATTGGTGGGCAAAGGCAAGCCCTGATCCGGAATACCGGAAATGGATGGCTGCTACCTGGCAAACAACACTTGAAGCAGTATTGCATGATGATAGTCAATTCAATCCTGTAGAGCTCAATATACGGTGTCATAGCGGATCGACTAAAACCGTGCTGGCGAATGCCTCGTCCATCAAGCAGTCCTTGGGAAGTGTTCATCTGGTTGTGTTATACGACATCAATGAGCGCAAGAAGGCTGAGCAGAAGTTGCTGGAGCGCGAGGCGCGATACCGGGCGGTAACCTATTCCGCCAACGACGCCATTATTACATCAAGTAATGCAGGAAATATTATGGGCTGGAACCGGGGCGCTGAGACTATCTTTGGTTATACGGAAACCGAGGTTGCCGGGCAGCCGTTGACGCTACTGATGCCGCAGCGATACTTCGACCGGCATCTTGCCTATGAACCGGGTGTTATCCGGCGGAGTGTCGCACATTAACGGCAAAACAGTCGAATTAGCCGGGCTGCATAAGGATGGGAGCGAATTTCCGCTGGAACTTTCGCTGGCAAAGTGGGAGGCTTCCGAAGATTGGTTCGTTACCGCTATCATTCGCGACATAACCGAGCGTAAACAGGCTGAAGCCGATCTTCGTATTGCCGCTATCGCCTTCGAGACCCAGGAGGCCATGATGATCACCGATACCAATCAGGTTATCCTCAAGGTCAATCAGGCATTTATCCGGATCACCGGGTACAGCGCCGAAGAAGCCATCGGTCAGACGCCTGCATTGCTCAAGTCCGGTTATCAGGATGCGAAGTTTTATCAAACTATGTGGGAAAGCTTGGTTCGTGACGGCTACTGGCAATCCGAAATCTGGAATCGACGCAAGTGCGGCGATGTCTATCCCGAACGGATTACCATTACCGCGGTGACCAATGCTGAAGGCAATATAATCAATTACGTTGGGACTTTTGACGACATTTCTCAGCGCAAAAAGGCGGAGGAAACCATTCACGATCTGATTTTTTATGACTCGCTGACCAAGCTGCCTAACCGTCGTCTGCTGCTTGAGCGATTGAAACACAGCATCGAAGTGGAGCGACGTGACGGCAAACAACTTGCGTTGATGATGCTGGATTTGGATCGATTCAAAGTGATTAATGACAGTCTGGGATATCTGGCCGGTGACGAACTGCTGCAACAAGTCGCTACAAGAATAGCGACCCGGTTGCGTAAAGTAGACATAGTTGCCAGATTGCGTAAAGTGGACTTGCTTGCCCATCTGGGTGGCGATGAGTTTATCATGCTGCTGGAAGACATTACGCATACGGAAGATGCCGCACGGGTGGCTGAACAGATTATCGCTATTTTGAGCAAGCCTTTCTATTTAAGCCAGGGTGACGAGATACACATTACCGCCAGCATTGGTATAAGCCTATATTCTCAGCACGGTGACAGCCCCGACACATTGATAAGTTACGCAGATGCGGCGCTGAGCAAAGCCAAAGCCGAAGGGCGCGGTTGTTTTGCCTATTATTCCGAAGACCTGACCTTGGCCGCCCGTAAGCGCATCGCGCTGGAAGCCCGGTTACGCAAAGCCATTGAACAGCAGGAGTTACGGATTTTCTACCAACCACAGGTCGATATTGTCACGGGACGCATTATCGGAGCGGAAGCGTTAGTGCGCTGGCTGGATCCGATTGAGGGGCTGATTGCGCCCGTTCACTTCATTCCCCTTGCTGAAGAAACCGGCCTGATTTTAGAGATTGGCGCATGGGTATTGCGGGAAACCTGCCGCCAAGGCAAGCAATGGCTGGATGCGGGTTTGCCGCCGTTAACTTTGGCAGTCAATGTGTCCGCTCACCAATTCCGTCGGTCTGACATTGGTGCTTTGGTTACTGCTGTGCTGAGTGAAACCGGTTTCCCGGCAGAACAGCTGGAGTTGGAAATGACTGAAAGTGGGCTGATGGAGAGCCAAAATAAGGTTATGGGGCTCCTGAATAATTTACGTTCCCAGGGGGTGCGTTTCGCTATTGACGACTTTGGCACCGGTTATTCGTCATTGGCCTATCTCAAGCATTTTCCTTTGGACTCGTTGAAAATAGACAAGAGCTTTATTGATGATATCCCTCATCTTCAAGACGATATGGAAATTGCCGCCACTATTATTGCTATGGGGCATATGCTGGGTTTTAAAGTCCTGGCGGAAGGCGTGGAGGGAGACGGTCGAGCAATTGGCATTCTTGCAGGACAAAGGCTGCGACGCTTACCAAGGCTATCTCAAAAGCAAACCTGTACCGGCTGACGAGTTTGCCAGGTTATTGCTGGAGCAATAGTTCGAATAAGACGATGTTCGGTAAACCTAAAAAAATCAGTTAGCCAAAGCGTTGTGAATTGAAATACCTGAATGACTTGCATTAAGCCATGGTATAGGATCTGAAGTTGGTAAGGCAACAAAGTCCCCTCTCTCCTCGGGAGAGGGCTAGGGTGAGGGTATTTCAAATGTCGCTTTACCAGCTCCGGCTACTATAGGTTGATGGGCTGGTGGAAAAATACCTCCGCGCATGATCGGGCGGCTATCGCGCACATCCGGATCAAGGTCGACAATGGCCCGGAAAACAGTGGTGTGCGTTGCAGTTCCTTAAGCGTATGATGGAATTTGCCGACCTACCAGTAAAATAGTCCAACTGTTGTACTATCCACCTCTTATCACAGCAAGTACAATCCGATTGAGCGTTGCTGGGGTATTTTGGAGCAGCATTGGAATGGCGCCAGATGGGTAACCGCCGAAACCATGCTGGAATGGGCAAGAAGCATGACATGGGAAGGAATTTCACTGTCCAAGACAGCAATGTTGGCGATTGAAGTCAGACTGGAACGTAACCCAATCCTGCCCAAATGGGACATCCTGATGGGTAAACTAATTTGAGGAAATCACCTAATGTCTTATTTTGTTAAATATTTTAATGCGTTTGCCCTGCATAGACGATGCCGTGGTGTGTTATTTGTATAGTTCCATGCGATCATGTTCTCCCCGCATGATACGCGGCGTACTTGCCTCGGCGTACCTCCTGGCGCTCCTTCTCCTGTTGCTGGCGGGCTGCGCGCCGACGCGTCACTTTGAAGCCGCGCTGCTGCTGCAGGATTTCGCTGCCGGCGATGCCGACTCCAGGCTCAAACAGACGACCGCCGCGCCGCTGCGGCGCACCATTGAATATACGGTGTCGGGGCGGCCGCGCCGCGCTGATCTTTACCTGCCCAACGAGATTGAGGGCTGTGCATATCCCTCGGTTACCGCCGATTCACAGGGGGCAGTTAAGCTCGACACTAACTGCCCCCGTGCTGCCATTGTTGCCGTTCCGGGTGCAGTACCGCAGGGCAAGAATGACCCGCGTTTTGTCGCCTTTACAACCACCCTGGCGCGCGTCGGCTTTGCGGTGCTGGCGCCCGAGATGGAGGGTTTTCGCGAGCTGCGCATCCGCCCCTCGGATACTCGGGAGATCGCGGATGCGTTCGCCTGGCTGGCCGGACGACCCGAACTCGCCTCTGACGGCCGTGTCGGTATGTTCGCCTTCAGCTATTCGGTCGGTCCCGCGCTACTCGCTGCACTGGCAGACGACATCCGGGAACAGGTACGCTTCATCGTAGGCCTCGGCGGCTACCACGACCTGCCGCGCGCGATGCGCTTCTTCACCACCGGCTGGTTTGAACATGCGGGCAAGTGGCATTACATCACCCCGGACGACACCGGCAAAATGGTACTGGTTTATTCCAGCCTGGACTATCTGGCGGACGGTGATCGCAGGGTGTTTGACCGGATGGTGGCGCTGCGCATGCGCGACTCTCAAGCCGACCTGACGCCGCTCGCTACGGAATTGAGCAACGAGGCCCAGGCAGTGTATGCGCTGGCCATCAATACCGACCACGCACACTTTGCCGAACTGCTCGCAAGTCTGCCCGCGGCCATGCGTGCGGATATAGAAGGCCTCGACCTGGCGCGCCACGATCTGAAGCCGCTCAAAGCGCGCCTCATCCTGGTGCACGGCAGGAACGACAATCTCATTCCCTACCCGGAGAGCTTGGCGCTCGCCGCCGCCGTGCCGCAGGGGCAGGCCAGAGTGTTCCTCATCAATCACGTCCTCGGTCATGTCGAACTGAGTTTTTCCAATCTGTTCTCGTGGCGCTTCTGGAGCGAGGATATCCCCGACCTATGGCGGCTGTGGCGGGTGATCGATCTGCTGCTGGCGCAGCGCGGGGAGGCGGTATGAGTACTTGGCGCAACACCAGTCCACGCACGAAAGCACTTGACCTGTGGCTGCTGGTGGCGGCGGTCGGCCTGCGCTTCTTGCGCGGCGCTGCCCTACGCACTGTTTTTTTTCGCCGCCATTCTGGTCGGCTTCGGCTCGGGTTTCTACACTTGGCGCTCGACAACGGGCGGCTGGTGTGGGATCGGGCGGCAATGGCGAGCGAAGCGCACGGTATGGGCGACTTACGGCCTGATGCAGCTCACTCCGCTGCTGCTCTGGCTTTATCCGTCGCGTTACAGCGGCGACCGCGACATCCTGGCCGTCATCGGGTTTTATGCGCCGGCCTTGCTGTTCGACTTGAGCGACCGCCTGATTTTCATACCGACCGGCGACCTCGTCAGCGGCCACACGGCCAAGCATGTGATCGCCGCGCCGGCGGCGTATTGGATCGTGCGGCATTTGAAGCGGCGCCGAATCTTGTGAGGCTGAAATGACGGAAGCCCTGTCCACGTTCTATGCGCAATCGTCGCGAAAAGCCTTCAAAGGGATGCCATGATTCGAGGAGCGTCGCCAGCCTGGAGCATCGCCGTCAGCATCCTGTTCATGGCCGCCGTCCTCGCTGTACTGATTTATTTAAGCACCCACGAGCAGGCGCTCCAGTTGCTGGAGCGCCTGGACGCATGGCTGGACGTACAGGGCGCGTGGGCGCCGCTGTTGTTCATCCTGATCATGATGCTGGTGGTGGTGCTGGTGCTGCCGGGGGCGATGCTCACCACCGGTGCCGGGTTTGTGTTCGGCGTGGTGGAGGGTACGGTCTACGTGGTGGTCGGCGAGACCTTGGGCGCGACGCTCGCTTTCCTGATTGCGCGCCACCTGTTCGGTGCGCGGGCCGCGCGCTTCGTCCTGGCGCATGCCAGGCTGAAGCTGGTCAGCGATGAAATCACGCCGCAGGGCTGGAAGATCGTGTTGCTGAGCCGGCTGGTGCCGTTCTTCCCCTTCAAGCTGTCCAATTACTTCTTCGGGCTGACGCGCTTTTCGCTGCGCGGTTTCGTAGTGGGCACCTTCGTCGGCGGCATCCCGTTCGCGCTGTACATGGTGTATCTTGGTTCGATCGCCGTCGAGACCGTCACCTTGGGGACGCGCAACGCGGAACGCACGTCGCTGGAATGGGGTCTCTACGGCGGCGGTTTTGTCGCGACCATCGCCTTGCTAATCTATTTCAATCGCCTGGCCCGCCGGGCCTTGGCCAAATACATGCAAACAATGAAAGAAGGAGACAACTGATGTGGATGAAATGGTTACCCTGGCGCTTTTTGATTCGTCGCGTGGCTCGCGCCCACGGTTTTCTCGATCCGATGAGCGTGCTGGCGGGTCTGCACCGCTTCGCTCAGCCCTCCGAGGTGGGCGAACCCATCGAGCTGTTGCGCGCCGGGGTGGTGTTCCACGCCCGCGGCCTCATCAACAGCCGGGTGATCCAGCACAACCTGGACTGGGTGTGGCCTTACTGGATCGAGCGCCAGTTCGATCCCCATGACGACGCCTTCGTGCCGCGGGCCTTCTCCATTACCCATGTCAATCTCACCCACCGCAACTGGACCGCCGTCGGCCGGCCCGACTGCCCGGAACTGCCCATCGTTGACCCGCGCGGCTTGCTCACGCCGCTGTTCGACGGCTGGTCGCTGGAAGGCTGGATCATGACCGACGACGGGCGCTGGCTGCTGCCCTCGCGCACCGATACCTGCGCCGTGCAGGGATGCGCCAGTGTCGCGGGAGGCAGGATGCCGGGAGCGACCGAGCAGCGCCTCGACATCGGCGACGGGGTGGACATCGTCACGGCAAGCCGCGCGGCGGGACTTGAGCTGACCAGCCGCGCTACGGTCAAGCCGACCTCCGCTCAGCCGATCTGTGAGCTGGCGCTGACCGCGCACGCGGATTGCGCAGGCTGGCTGGTGCTGGCGCTACGCCCTTATAACCCGGAGGGGATCAGTTTCATCCATGAAGTGATACTGTCGCCTGAACGCAACGCTTGGAATATTGAGGGACAGCGGGCCGTTGAGTTCGACGCCCCGGCAGAACGGCATCATGTATCCGGCTACCGGGCCGGCGATGTGTATATCCATCTGCACGACCTTGAGGATCAGCAGCGCGGCGTTTGCGAGGTGGGCATGGTCACGGCGGCGGCACTGTTCAGGCTGGAACCCGGCCAGCAGCGCACGATCCGCGTCAGCGTGCCGCTGGGGAACTCCCATAAGACCGCGCGGCTACCTGACAGCTCTTGGGAAAAAAGCCTGCATGGTCACTGTCAATTGCGCGTTCCCGATGCGCATTTTCAGTTCCTGTACGATGCGGCGTTGCGCACGCTGATTCTGCACTCGCCCGATGACGTTTATCCCGGCCCGTATACCTACAAGCGCTTCTGGTTCCGCGATGCCGCTTTCATCATTCACGGCCTGTTGTGCGCCGGTTTAACCGAGCGTGCCGAGCGCGCGCTGGACCGCTTTCCGCCCCGCCAGACCGCGCTCGGCTATTTTCATTCCCAGGATGGCGAATGGGACTCCAACGGCGAGGCGCTGTGGATCATGCGCCGCTTCTGCGAACTGACGGGGCGCGCGCCCAAGCCGCAATGGCGCAAGGCTATCGAGCGGGGCGCGCGCTGGGTCATGCGCAAGCGCCTGGCTGAAGATACGGATGCCCCGCACGCCGGCTTGCTGCCGGCGGGATTTTCCGCCGAGCATCTCGGCCCCAATGACTATTATTATTGGGACGACTTCTGGGGCATCGCCGGACTGCGCTCGGCGGCGGCGCTGTGCGGCCTCACGGGCGAGGACGCCTTGCGCGAGGAATTCACACGCGAAGCCGGAAAATTTCAGCAGGCCGTCGAGCGCAGCCTCGCCGGGGTGGCCAAGCGCCTCGGCCGGCCCGCGATGCCGGCCTCGCCCTACCGCCGTCTGGACGCCGGCGCCATCGGCTCGCTGGCCGTGGGCTACCCGGCGCAACTCTGTGCGGCGGATGATCCGCGCCTGCTCGATACGGTCGAGTTTCTGCTGGAGCACTGCCTGGTTGAGGGCGGGTTTTTCCAGGACATGATTCACTCCGGCATCAACCCTTACCTGACCCTGCACCTGGCCCAGGTGCTGCTGCGCGCCGGCGACCCCCGCTACCTGGCACTGATGGACGCGGTCGCAAAGCTGGCCTCGCCCACCGGCCAGTGGCCCGAGGCGATACACCCGCGCACCCGCGGCGGCTGCATGGGTGACGGTCAGCATGTGTGGGCGGCGGCGGAGTGGGTGCTGATGATGCGCAACTGTTTCGTGCGTGAGGAGGATGAAAGTCTGATTCTGTGCCAGGGCGTGCCGGCGCGCTGGCTCGCGGGCGGCGCGGCGCTGCTGACGTTCGGCCCCGCGCCGACGGCCTTCGGCCCGGTCTCACTCACCGCCGAGCGCAGTGAAGACACCGGACGCGTGACCGTCGCCTGGCGCGGCGCCTGGCATGGCGCAGCGCCGGCCATCGAGGTGCGCCTGCCCGGCTTTCGGCCCGTCGTCGCCCAACCGGGTGCGGCATCCGTGGAACTGGCGCAAGAAAACGTATGAACATCGTCATGCTGACCAATACCTATACGCCGCATGTGGGCGGGGTGGCGCGCTCGGTGGAGGCTTTCACCGCCGAGTACCGCCGCCGCGGCCACCGCGTGCTGGTGGTGGCGCCGGAGTTCGCCAGCCAGCCGCAAGACGAGACCGACGTGGTGCGCATCCCGGCCATCCAGAACTTCAACGGCAGCGATTTTTCCGCCGTGCTGCCGGTTTCCGGCCTGCTCACCGAGGCCCTTGATGCCTTCCGCCCCGACCTCGTGCATTCCCACCACCCGTATCTCCTCGGCATGACGGCGCTGCGCGTGGCGCGCTACCGCAAGCTGCCGCTCGTCTTCACCCATCACACCCTGTACGAGCAGTACACCCACTACGTGCCGGGGGACTCGCCGGGCTTCCGGCGCTTCGTGATCGAGCTGGCCACCCGCTACGCCAACCTGTGCGACCAGGTGTTCGCCCCCAGCGAAAGCATTGCTGCCTTGCTGCGCGAGCGCGGGGTCGAGGCGCCCGTCGCGGTGGTGCCCACCGGCGTGAACGTGGAGCGCTTCGCGCGAGGGGATGGGCCGGGTTTCCGCAGGAGGATGGGCATACCCGGGAACGCCTTTGTGGCCGGTCACCTGGGGCGGCTGGCGCCGGAGAAGAATCTGGTGTTTCTGGCCGAGGCGGTAGTCAGCTTTCTTAAGACGGCGCCCCGCGCCCATTTCCTGCTGGTAGGCAAGGGCTCGTCGGAGGCGGATATGCGGGCGATATTCGAGCGCGCGGGCTTGAGCGAGCGCATGCACGTGGCGGGGAACCTCGAACCGCCGCAATTGGCCGATGCCTACCACGCCATGGACGTATTCGTTTTCGCCTCCAAGAGCGAGACCCAGGGCATGGTGCTGACCGAGGCCATGGCCGCATGCGTGCCGGTGGTGGGTCTGGATGCGCCCGGTGTGCGGGAAGTGGTCAAGGACCGGCGCAATGGGCGGCTGCTCCATGAGGAGACAGCCGAGGCATTCGCTTCGGCATTGCAATGGGTGGCCGGCCTGCCTTGTCCGAAGCGGCAAGAACTCAAACAATGCGCGCGTGCCACCGCTGAAGATTTTTCCATGCCGTGCTCGGCGGACACGGCCCTGGCCTGCTACGAAGTATTGCGCGCGCGCACCTTGGCCGATCGTACTGCAGAAGATGCGCAGTGGGAGCGCGTGCTGCATCTCATCAAGGCCGAATGGGACATCCTCAAGGGCTTGGCAGACGCCGCCGGCGCCGTATTCGGCGGGTCGCAGCCGCAGGACGGGGGGCTTAGGTGATCGGACGTATCGAGGCATTTCTCCGGCGCTTGCGCCGATGGCTCAGCCGCAGTGAATGGCTGGCCCGTCTGCTGCGGCTGCCGCTGTCGAGAGGCACCGAGACCGCCCCCGGCCTGGTCATGATCCAGATTGACGGACTTTCGCAACGCGAGCTCGAACGCGCGATGAAAAGTGGCGAGATGCCTTTTCTGCGCCGACTCATCCGGCGCGAACACTACCGGCTGCACCGGCAGTACGCAGGCGTGCCCGCTGCGACGGCCGCAGTTCAGGGCGAGCTCTTTTACGGCGTCAAGGGCGCCGTGCCGGGCTTCAACTTCATGGAACGCGCATCGGGACGCCTGGTGCGCATGATCGAACCGGCGGCGGCCGCGCGGGTCGAGCGCGAGCTTGCAACCCACGGCGGCGAGCCCTTGCTCCGGGGCGGCAGTTGCTACGTGGACAACTACACCGGCGGCGCGGCGGAAGCGCACTTCTGCCCGTCATCCCAAGGCTGGGGACCGGCGCTGCGCGCAGCCAACCCGCTGGTGGTGGCTTTTCTCATCGCCAGCAACGCGTACAGTTTCCTGCGCACCGCCGTGCTCGTGATGCTGGAGCTGGCGCTCGCGGCGGCCGATTGCGCGCGCGGTTTAATTGACGGCCAGGACCTTGTCAAGGAGTTGAAATTTGTCCCGACCCGGGTGGTGATCGCCATCCTGTTGCGGGAACTCGCCACCATCGGAACGAAGATTGATGTGGCGCGGGGCCTGCCGATCATCCACCTGAACTTTCTCGGCTATGACGAGCAGGCCCACCGGCGCGGTCCGTCCTCGCTGTTCGCCCACTGGACCCTGAAGGGGATTGATGACGCCATCGCCCGCATTTGGCGCGCGGCGCACCGTTCGGCCCGCCGTCACTATGATGTCTGGATCTACTCCGATCACGGACAGGAGCACGCGCTGCCCTATGACAAGGCGCACGGCCGGAGCTTCGCCGAAGCCGTGGCCGAAGTGTTCGGCGAACACGAGGGCAGGTCGATCCGCTATCAGTCAAGCGGGCAATGGGGGATACAGTTGCAACGGGTGCGGCTGTTCGGCGGCAAGAAGGTGCAACGATTGTTCCCGGTGAATAATCTTCGCCAGGAAGAGACTGACGATCTCAGGCTTACCGTGGCGCCGCTGGGGCCGGTGGCGATGATCTACTATGAACGGGAATTGGCGGCGGCGGAACGCGCCGCGCTGGCCTTGGCGCTGGTGGAACAGGCCAAGGCGCCGCTGGTGCTCATCAAAGACGCACCCGGTCGCGTCCGTGCCTGGACACCGGACGGGGAGTTCGCGCTGCCGGAAGACGCGGCCAAAGTCCTTGGGGACGACCATCCGTTTCTCGATGAGGCGACGCAAGACCTCATCGCCCTGTGCCACCATCCAGACGCCGGCGAGTTCATCGCCTGCGGCTGGCGCGCGGGGAGCCAGGCTTACAGCTTCGCCATCGAGAACGGCGCCCACGGCGGCGCGGGGCCTGATGAGACCAACGCCTTTGCGTTGCTGCCGCGGGACATCCCCCTACCTTCGAACGGGCGTGATTATCTCCGGCCCGGCGACCTGCGCCATGCGGCATTGCAATTCCTTGGCCGCAGCGAGATCAAAGCTCCGCGGGCGCCGAGGCGGGACACCACGCAGACCCTGCGCATCATGACCTACAATGTCCACAGCTGCATCGGCATGGATGGCAAACTCGCGCCGGAACGCATCGCGCGCGTGATTGCCCGCTACCAGCCGGACATCGTGGCCTTGCAAGAGCTGGACGTAGGACGGGCGCGCACCGAGGGCGCCGACCAAGCCCACCTGATCGCGCATTACCTGGAGATGGATTTCCACTTTCACCCGGCGCTGCATCTCGAGGAGGAACGCTACGGCGACGCTATCCTCACCCATCTGCCGATACGTCTGGTCAAGGCGGGTGCGCTGCCGGGACTGCCCGGCAAGCCCTTTCTGGAACCGCGCGGGGCGTTGTGGGTGGCGATAGACGTGCATGGCACGGAAATCCAGGTGATAAACACCCATCTGGGTCTGCTGCCGCACGAACGCCGCGCGCAGGTGGAGGCGCTGCTGGGTCCTGAGTGGCTGGCGCATCCCGATTGCCGGGGGCCGGTGATCGTGTGCGGCGATTTCAACGCGCTACCGGCATCAAAAGTTTGCCGTCGTATGCGCAACCGGCTCAACGACGCGCAGATCGAGCTTGAGCGCCACCGGCCAAGGGGCACGTTTTTTGGACGTTTTCCCGTCTCCCGTATTGATCATGTGTTCGTGGACGCCTGCTTCGAGGTGGCCGACATTGAGGTGCCGGACTCGGAGCTGGCGCGGGTGGCCTCCGACCACCTGCCTCTGATCGTCGAAGTCAGGCTTGATCGCAGTACGCGCGATTGATCGATGGCAAAGGCGGAAGGGACGGCCTGGGTGCTGCTCAATGCCATCGGCACGCGACCTGACGATACCCTGATGGTGGATTCTTCGTAGAAGAGGTTTTAGAGGTTAGCGATGAGTTGATCAATGTCGTAGGGGGTTGACAGGCTTTTTCGCCTAAAGCGCCTACTTTTGGTGCCTGCCCGTTTACAACTTCCAGCGAGATACGTTGCTGCCGAAACTTGTATTTTCGGGTATAATTTGCAACATTTTTAACTCAGGGTATAGGTGTTATGTCGGAAATCAATAAAGTGGTATTGGCTTATTCCGGAGGTCTGGATACTTCCGTTATTCTTAAGTGGTTACAGGATGTTTATGCATGCGAAGTCGTTACCTTTACAGCTGATTTGGGACAGGGCGAAGAAGTGGAGCCTGCGCGAGCCAAAGCGCAAGCGATGGGCATTAAAGATATTTACATTGAAGATTTGCGTGAAGACTTTGCGCGCGATTATGTTTTCCCGATGTTTCGCGCCAATACGGTTTACGAAGGCGAATATTTGCTGGGTACATCGATTGCCCGTCCTTTAATCGCCAAGCGGCTCATTGAAATCGCCAATGAAACCGGCGCGAATGCCATTTCTCACGGCGCGACCGGCAAAGGTAACGACCAAGTGCGTTTTGAGCTGGGCGCTTACGCATTGCGTCCCGATATAAAGGTGATCGCTCCCTGGCGGGAATGGGATTTAACCTCCCGTCAAACTTTGCTGGCGTATGCCGAAAAACATAATATCCCTGTGGAGATGAAAAAAGGCAAAACCTCGCCGTATTCAATGGATGCCAACTTACTGCATATTTCTTATGAAGGCCGGATTCTGGAAGATCCTTGGGCCGAGCCTGAAGAGGAGATGTGGCGCTGGACTGTTTCGCCTGAATCCGCACCCGACCAAGCGACTTACATTGAGCTGACTTACCGTCAGGGTGATATTGTCGCTATTGATGATGTGCCTTGTACACCTGCGACAGTTCTGGAGCAATTAAATAAAATTGCAGGTAGCAATGGTATCGGTCGATTGGATATTGTGGAAAATCGCTATGTCGGCATGAAATCGCGCGGCTGTTATGAAACACCGGCCGGTACGGTGATGCTCAAAGCGCATCGTGCGATTGAGTCGTTAACGCTGGACAGGGAAGTGGCGCATTTAAAGGATGAACTGATGCCGCGCTATGCGTCTTTAATCTATAACGGTTATTGGTGGAGTCCTGAGCGGGAAATGATGCAAACCATGATAAATGCGTCTCAGGCGAACGTTAACGGCAAAGTCAGGCTTAAGCTTTATAAGGGCAATGTAATCGTTGTTGGGCGCGCTTCCGATACCGACAGTCTGTTTGATGAAAGTATTGCGACGTTTGAAGATGATGGCGGCGCATATAATCAAAAGGATGCCGAAGGCTTTATCAAGTTAAACGCACTGAGAATGAGAATAGCCGCTGCCAAGCGATTAAGTTAATGTTGTAGACAGCTAGGGTCGCTGCGATTAGGTTTATAGTGGGGGCGCTAATTTATTCGCGCTTTTTGACCTGCCGCGCGAATAAATTCGCGCCCACAACATTTAAATAAAATGCAGGATTTGAGTGTTAAACTTGTATAATCGCGAGCTAGGTAGCACTACTGCCGACATGGTTTGTTATAAAAATAATAATTGTTCGGTCAGGATGGTTGGTTGCCATAGGTTCCTGGTTCGAGAGGAAGTAATTAATGAGCGATAAAGATAAGATAAATTCAGTAGTAGAGGGATTGCCATGCAATGCCTCTACGGTTCTGCAAAGAATACCTTCGCATCATGCATTAATGAAAGTTAACAGAGTGTTGCTGACCATAATCTGTTCCTTGATGGTTGTCGTTTTGATAGGGGGCTTTTTATTGTTCCCAACCGATAGCTTCTTAACTCGCTATAAAAACGCCACGGCTACCGAAACCTATGCGTCTGAGATGAACCCCGTGGTATCAGCAGAAGTTAACGCTCTGAAAGGACAGCTTGTCGGCTTGGTCAGTGGTTCAATTGAAAGTAAATTAAACGCGTTGGAAGAAAGTATTCGGGTAGGTTCGGTTTCCAGTTCTATAGGCACTATAGAAGATTTGAAAAATGACCTTAAAGTTCTCCGCTCCTATTCAGAGCCCGCCAAGAAGGGAAAAGCGGTCGTTTCCAATGAGCAGCTAATGCAGGAAATGTCCCAATTAAAACGTCTGATCTATTTGACGATTGCTTCTTGCGGGTTGATGCTGGCGGCAGTTGCGGGTATCTGGATTAAAAACCGCAACCGATTGCCTTACAAAGAAACCAAAACAAGTTATTTGGGTAAGGATTGATTTTCGGTTTTTCGGACACAAAAAAAGCCGCCCCGGTTATATATTGGGGCGGCTTTTTTGTGTTTGCCGATCCGGGATTAGTTGCCGCCCAGATATTTGTACAAAGCATCAACAGCTTGATCTTCGCCGTATCCGGCTTTAACAACGGCCGGATTTTTCATGATCTCGGCGATAGCTTTAGGCATGCCGCCTTTGCCTTCTTTAAGAACAGTTTCGAATTTCGCTCTGTCCAGCTGACCTGCCTTAATTAAAGCGGTTAACTGTGGATTTGAAGCAATATCATGGCAAGTGCCGCAACCGCGACCGAAAGCGCGTTCATAAATTTTCTTACCAACATCACTGGCTTCGTCGGCAAATACTTGTCCACTTAAAGCGAGTAAAGCGATACCAGCTAATGTACCTAATGTTTTTTTCATGTTGATCTCTCCTCTGGGTAGTAAAAAAAGAACTGTTGTTTATTTTTGAAGAAAATAACAGTTCGATTAAAAGTCAAACCGTGAAAGCATAGGGAATTTGACGGGAAAATTCAATTGTTTTATTTGTTTTCCCTGAATATTATCAACAATGGCTATGAATGATAGCTGAATGGTTTGGTCAGTCTTCACGTTAATGAAGCATCATAACCAAACGATAGTTAATCAGACTGATATGTCTGAAACCAGTTCAGCTTATCATGCAGCGACACGACCGTGCCTATAATGATCAGGGTGGGCGGCTTGATGTCCTGACCGGCAACCTTGTCCGGTAATGTTTCCAAGGTCCCGGTAATCACCCGCTGATTGGTCGTGGTGCCTTGCTGCACAAGGGCAATAGGTAAATCTTTGGGACTGCCGTGCGCAATTAAAGACTGGCAGATTTTTTCCAGACCGGCCAGCCCCATATAAATGACGATGGTTTGATTAGGCGCTGCAAGTTGCGTCCAGTTTAAATTGACGGAATTATCCTTTAGGTGCCCGGTGACGAAGGTGCAGGATTGCGCATGATCCCGATGGGTTAGCGGGATGCCCGAGTAGGTTGCACAGCCGGAAGCGGCGGTAATACCGGGAACTACCTGAAAATTAATGCCTTGCTGCATCAAGGTTTCAATTTCTTCGCCGCCGCGGCCGAATATGAACGGATCGCCGCCTTTTAAGCGCACCACACGCTTTCCTGCTTTAGCCAATTTCGCCAGCAGGATATTGATGGATTCCTGAGGCAGGGCATGATATTGCCGTTGTTTGCCGACATAAATCTTTTCGGCATCCCTACGAGCCAAATCGAGAATTTCCGGCGAAACCAGCCGGTCATAAACGACCACATCGGCCTGCTGCATCAGCCGTAATGCGCGAAAAGTTAACAAGTCAGGTGCGCCGGGGCCTGCGCCAACCAGATAAACTTCGCCGAGGTTGGTGTTTTCTTTTTGTTTGAGCAGGGTTTGTTCCAATTGCTGTTCGGCTTCCTGTTCCTTGCCGGAGAAGACCAGTTCGGCGACAGAACCCTGTAAAATGTTCTCCCAGAAAATTCTGCGTTGAGCCGGCTTCTTAATATGCTGCTTGACCTTATCCCTGAACTTGTCAGCCAGACCGGCAAGGCGACCATAGGCGGGAGGAATCACTGTTTCTATTTTAGCCCTGAGCAATCGGGCCAACACCGGTGCGGCACCGCCGGATGATACAGCGGCAATAATCGGTGAGCGGTCGATAATGGCCGGAAAAATGAAGCTGCAAAGTTCGGGATTATCGACCACATTGACAGGGATGTTTTGCTCCGTCGCCGTCTTGGCAACCAAGCGATTGGTCTCCGTATTATCGGTTGCCGATACCACCAGCCTGAATTCGCCAAGATCGGCAGGGGCGAATGGCTTTTGCAGCAGCGTTAAGTTATGAGTGGCTTGCAGGCTCAACACCGTGGGGCTTATCTCCCTGGCGATCACCGTGATTTTTGCACCGGCTCGGGCCAATAATTCAATTTTTCGGGCGGCGATTTCGCCCGCACCAACAACCAGGCAAGCTTGGTCTTTAAGCTTTAAAAATACAGGGAAATAATCCATTTAGTTACGATGATTCTTGGATTTAAAAGAGGATGGTATTATAAGCGCACCCAACTTAGTTGAGAAAACTTAAAATAAGCCTATGATCGAATTTAACCTGGAAGTAGATGCCAGCGGTTTGAATTGTCCATTACCCTTGTTGCGTCTGAAAAAAGCCTTGATGGACATGTCCAGCGGCGATGTCGTCAAAGTGATCGCAACCGATCCAGCCGCACATTTGGATTTTGGCGTTTATGCCGACCAGACCGGGCATCAAATTATTCAATTGATAAAAGAATCCAATAAGCAGGTTTTTTATTTCCAAAAGAAATAGCGTAGGCCGGAATAAGACCATCCAAGCAGCGTAGCGCAAGGTGACGAATCCGGGTGGTGTTTGCCGGAAACACCGGATTTCGCTGTCGCTCAAACAGACTTATTCCGGCCTACAGGCCCCAGCGCTGATTGCCATGCCTGAAGCTTTTGTTCATAGGAAAGAGAGGCATGCGCCGGGCTGGTCGATGGAAGGCGCATGTAGCTGACCGGAACGGTGCTGACGGTAGGTAAAACATACCGCCGGTACGCCGACTCGGCCTTTGCTCCGTTGAAGAACACCGCATGGACCTTGTCATGCGTACGAAAGAAGCTCTGAAAGTCATTGACAGTAATGGAGCCAGCGTCAATTCTTGCGTCCAGGCTACCGACTCGCGTACAGGACTGCAACACATCCCAGAGTGCGATGCGGGCGGTCTTCAGTTCGTGTCGCCGATCTTCATATGAAGCGTCCTGATCAAACCCGAGCAATTGGGCCATGATTTTCCAAAAGGCATTGCGTCGATTCGCATAATACTGGTCTGCCGCCAAAGACTCCTGCCCCGGCATGCTGCCCAGAATTAATATTTCTGCATTACAATCTGCGATCGGTTCGAAGCTGAATAAAAGTGTTTTTGTCATTTCGGTGTACAGGGTTTAAAGCATAAAACCGTGAAGGCACGAAGTTCACGACAAAAAGCCAAGATAAAACTTCGTGCCTTCGAAATTTATTAAATGGTCAACAGAATAACCGAAATAATTTAATAAATCAGGGCGCTTTTAAAGTTGGATTTATAATGCCGATAGAAGTAAGCGCAAGTAATCAAAACAAATTCCCCAAAACAATCTTGAGTTTAAACAAAATGGTTAAACGAAGTATTTTTAGAAAACTTCTCATTACGATGGTAGGTTTAATTATCGCCTTGTTGACGCTGTTAACCTTTATTCAAATTGAGTTTCAAAAAGATGTGTTTGAAAAGGAATTGGAAAAACGCATCGTATTGATGAAAAGCAGGTTGATCGATAGAGGGCGGATTCTATCTGATAATTTATCGGATCAAGTTGAGAATGGCATCGCTTCAGTTAACCTTTCTCTGGTTGCCGATCAGTTAAGGGGTGCGGTTCGGGAAAATAAGGAGCTTCGTTACATTATATTAATGGAAGCATCAGGACGGGCGTATATCCACACGCTAAAGCCGCAGTTGGAAATGGGAGTTTTATCCGAAAAAGAGGACTTGTTTGCGGCGGATCAAAAGACTGCAACGGTTAATGAGTATGTAAGCAACGGTAAACCCTTTATGGAATTTATCATGCCTATTCAAGTGAGTGCAAAGCCTTGGGGCGTTCTCCGGCTGGGTTTTTCCCTGGATCTTCTTAATCAG
This sequence comes from Methylobacter sp., assembly GCA_030653175.1. Lineage (GTDB taxonomy): Bacteria > Pseudomonadota > Gammaproteobacteria > Methylococcales > Methylomonadaceae > Methylobacter_A. The sequence goes on along the minus strand of JAURZV010000105.1, from coordinate 42,363 downwards.
GAGATCGTCAATTCCCGAGAGGAGAGTACCCGTCAAATCCACGAAATGATAACGCGGTTATTAATAACCGCGGCCATTTTTATCCTGATTGGCGCTGGTATCGTATTGTTCGTATCTGAACGTCTGTCCAGGCCGCTAATGCACTTGACTCGATTGGCAAATGAGTTGGCTCAAGGTAATTTTGCGGTCAGTGACAATGTTAAAAAAATTCACCCGGATGGCGAAATCGGGGCTCTAACGACAGCATTTTCTCAAATGGCCCGGAACCTGAAGATTTCTTACGACAAGCTTGAAGAATACAGTCGGACGTTAGAGCAAAAAGTAATAGACCGTACATCCGAATTGGCGGAAGCGCGAGATCAGGCCATTGCGGCTGATAAAAGCAAATCAGAATTTCTTTCGATGATGAGTCATGAAATTCGAACGCCGATGAACGCCATCATCGGTATGACCCGTTTAGCTTTACAGACGGATCTGACTGCAAAACAGCAGGGTTATTTGACTAAGGTTCAGGTGTCTTCACGCGCATTGCTCGGGATCATTAACGATATTTTAGATTTCTCCAAAATCGAAGCCGGAAAACTGGAGCTGGAGGCTATCGCATTTAATTTGGATGACGTGCTGAATGACCTTTCCGGTTTGATGAGTGACAAAGCGGAAGAAAAAGGCCTGCAGATACATTTTATTACCGCCGACGATGCGCCTTCGGATTTGATAGGCGATCCGCTAAGGCTGGGTCAGGTATTGCTTAACTTAGTCAATAACGCAGTAAAATTTACCAGCCACGGCGACGATATTGTTATTAAAATTGCATTAGCGGACGGCGGCGAACAAGCAAGAAGAGCGGATCAAATTATGCTTGAGTTTTCTGTTAAGGATACTGGCATAGGCTTGACGACAGAACAAATAGGCGGACTATTCCAATCCTTTAACCAAGCCGATAAGTCTACCACCCGTAAATACGGCGGAACAGGCTTGGGTCTGGCAATTTGCAAGCGGATGGTGGGCATGATGGGCGGCGTCATTAATGTAAACAGCGAAATAGGAAAGGGCAGTACTTTTACTTTTACCGCCATCTTTGGGCAACCCTATGAGGTAGATCAGAAACGAGCGGCATCGCGCGATGCGTTTCGCGACGTAAAAGCATTAGTGGTAGATAGCAACGAGACATCGCGGGATGTCTTATGCTTGTATTTGGAAACCCTTTTTTTTCAAGTGACGCCTGTCAGTACGGGTAAGCAAGCTATACAAGTGTTGGAAAACGCCTCCGATGAAGATCCTTATCGGCTGGTACTCATGGACTGGAATTTACCCAAAATGGACGGCATTTCGGTTGCGCGGCATATTAAAAATAATCTTAAAATTGCCTGTATTCCTCACATTATTATAGTAACCACGCATAGCAGGGAGGATGTTGTACAGCGATCGAATGATCTTAATCTGGATGGTTTTCTTATTAAGCCGGTGCATCCGTCGGCGTTGTTCAGTGCGGTTGTTGAAGCGTTTAATCAACATGATTTTGATGAATATCCGCCCTCGCAAGTCCGCCGTGCAGGGACGGGAAACGAAAAGCTGCATCAAATTAAAGGCGCAAAGTTGCTGTTGGTGGAAGATAATCATATTAATCAGCAGATTGCGAAAGAAACGCTGGAGCAGGAAGGTTTTGAGGTCGCCATTGCCACGGATGGCCGCGATGCCGTACAAAAAATACGAGCAAGCTATTTTGATGCGGTATTAATGGATTTGGAAATGCCGATCATGGATGGCTATGAGGCAACCCGAATCATACGTTCTGAACCGCAATTTGATGATTTGCCGATTATTGCGATGACGGCCCATGCCATGAACAATGTTAGGGAAAGGTGCCTGCATATAGGCATGAACGGGTATGTGACCAAGCCTATAGACGTTGATGAATTATTGGAAAACTTGATTGATTTTATCAAGCCGGAATTGCGAAAAACACCGGATTCTTGTTTGGCGAACGCAACCCGACAAAGAGAAGCATTACTGCCGGAATGTTTGCCCGGCATTGATATACAGCAGGGTTTAAAAAATGTTGTGGGAAATGTGCAACTGCTACATGACTTGCTGCTGAAATTTCATCAGGGTTTTAGCGATGCACAGATCCGCTTGGATGGTTTTTTACAAGCGGGCGATGTTGATTCGGCTTTGAAATTTCTCCATGCAATGAAAGGCGTGGCGGCCAATCTCGCCATGCCGGAATTGAAAGTATGTATAGAAGCGTTGGAACAGACTCTTAAGACACAATGGAAATATGAGCCCGAGTTATTAACCGACTTTGCGGGCGCACAAAACAGGGTGCTTGAGTCAGTTGGGCGGTTACGCAGTTATAATGGTCAAGAGATGACAGCCTTAATCAGCAACTGAAATGATAATGACGATCTATTCTTTCTTTTGGACCAGCCAGTAAGTAATTCCCAGCGCTATCACAACCAATGCCGATGCACTTACATATTCCGCCGATAAGTGTTTGTAATCAAAAACGATAATTTTTCGGCAAATAGCCATTAGAGCAGTAGCCACAACCAGGTTTACGGGGATCACATCACTTCGGATATATACAGTAATGTTCAGGAAAATTTCAATGGCGATTAACACGGCCAAAAAAGCTCCAAACGTTTCCAGCATGTCATTAGTAGTCAGCAGTATAAACGGCGGTCGGGTGATTTTTTCGAAAATCACATAAACGACATCCATAATGCCGAATAAAATAACGATCACCATCAGCAAAGCCAGAAACTTGAGCCCCAGGCGTATGATACGGTGCAGAAGTTGTATAAACGGATCTTCGTGTTGTTTAGGCAGTTCTTCGTGCTGCGCAGGTAGTTGTTCGGCGCTTTCCAAGGTGATTTGTTTTACCAGCTTACTGTGCAGATGGGCCAATAAGGGTCCGATAATGTGCTTATGAGAGGCAAAACCCGCGGGCGTCAAATCATTTTCAAAAAAGTCATTAAAGCCTTCCATTCCGCTCAGCTCTTTGGCTTCCAGCTTTTCAAAGCCCATGCTCCAGTAAGGAAATGTCCGCTCCGTTATCGGCAGTTTTTCAATCAAGGTTATGTCTTTGTGGCGTTTATCTTTTTTTATGATTTCAAATGTAGCAGCAACGGCGGCCTCGTCGCCTTCCAATACCTGAAAAAAAGTGCCATGCGAATAAAGCAGTATCCCGGTTATATTTTTGGCGGCATTATTTACTCGGCAGGTTTTTAACAGTGTTAACAAATTTTCCGGATTAAAGTCTGTTATTGCGGTACTGGCGTAAGTCAGTCTGATCATTGCGGCCTTCCGTAGTTGATTACTGATTTTGTATATATTTTGTAGGCTGTGGTTCGTAAACAGCAGTATAAGCCGCCAGACTTTGAAAGTATTATTTAAATGAGGTATAAAGCAAATAGCTTTCAACATATCGGGTAACAGCTTCTATTTATATTTCAAAGCTGGGCATTTTTGCTGGTTAGCATGGGTGCCGCATAAGCAGTTTTAACGATTTGCCTTCTTCCTGCTTGTGCTAATCGCTTTATTTAATCGGCGAGCAATGCTAAAGTAAATGTTTATTAAAACACTTGGTATTTATTTTTTGTTGCCGGCTGTTTGCACACAATACCTTACAACAATTTTAATTTAGGAGAATCCCATGGCTTTCGAACTTCCTGCCCTACCTTATGCTAAAGATGCATTGGCGCCCCATATTTCTGAAGAAACCCTGGAGTATCATTATGGCAAGCATCATCAAACTTATGTAACAAACCTGAATAACCTGGTTCCGGGAACTGAATTTGAAGGTTTGTCGCTGGAAGAGATTATCAAAAAATCTTCCGGTGGCATTTTCAATAATGCTGCGCAAGTCTGGAATCATACGTTCTACTGGAACAGTATGGCGCCAAATGCGGGTGGCGAACCTACCGGCGCTTTAGCCGATGCGATCAATGCAACTTTCGGTTCATTTGCAAAATTTAAAGAAGAATTTACCAAATGCGCGGTCACCACATTCGGTTCAGGCTGGGCCTGGCTGGTAAAAAATGCCGACGGTAGTTTGGCGTTGGTTAGCACCAGCAATGCAGGCTGCCCGTTAACGACCGGTCAGACGCCTTTGTTGACTTGCGATGTTTGGGAACACGCTTATTACATCGATTACCGCAATGCACGTCCGGCCTATCTGGAAGCATTCTGGGCATTGGTTAACTGGGATTTTGCTGCAAAAAACTTTTCAGCTTAATTGTGTAGCTGATTTGTTGGGTTACGGCTTTGCCTAACCCAGCCTACCAACTGCGTGATGAGGTTTTTTACCTATTGCGTAACATCAGTTTTTAAGTAGTATAAGAAACCTCCTGCGTCTGCCGATGCCGGAGGTTTTTTTATGGGAGAAATAAAATGGCTACAGTTTTAATTACCGGCGCTAATCGCGGTTTGGGTTTGGAGTTTTGCCGCCAATATGCCGAGCAGGGCTGGCATGTTATTGCTTGCTCCCGTAACCCGGATGATGCGTTTGATTTAAATAATCTCGCCAGTCGTCACCCTAATATTCAGCTGGAACAGCTGGATGTTTCAGAGCTTGAACAAATTGATGCGCTGTCCCGAAAGTTAGCGGGTCTGTCGATTGATGTTTTGATCAATAATGCAGGCATTTATGCGGATAACAAAAGTAACAGTCTTGGTCATTTTGATTATCAGGCCTGGACGAACTCATTGCTAATTAACACACAGGCGCCGGTTAAAATGACAGAAGCTTTTTTACCGCAAATTAAAAAAAGCGAAAAAAAATTGATTGTTGCGATCAGCAGTTTGATGGGTAGCATGGCTGATAATGACAGTGGCGGCAGTATTTTTTACCGGTCAAGCAAGGCGGCGCTGAATGCTGCAATGAAGAGCCTGGCGATAGAGCTTAAAAATCAGTCTGTCGGCGTACTTATTTTTCATCCCGGCTGGGTCAAAACCGATATGGGCGGGCCTAACGGGTTAATTAATGCCGATCGAAGCGTTGCGGGAATGCGTGCTTTGATAAAGAGCTTTTCCTTGGATCAATCAGGCAGCTTCGTCAAGTATGACGGAACGCCAATGCCATGGTGAATGCTATGATTAAAAAGATATTGATTTTATGGGTGATGTTGCAGGGCGCGGCTTATGCCGAGGTTTCAATACCCGAGCAGATTAAAGTGCCGGCGGGCTATAGTCCTGTTTTGACTGTGCATGCCAAGGGCGACCAAATTTACCAATGTGCGCTCAATAAAGGCGAATATATATGGGAAACGCAGGCACCCGATGCCAAGCTGTTCGATGCGCAAGGTAATATCGTCGGGAATCATACGGCAGGTCCCCTCTGGGAATATAAAGAAGGCAGTCGTGTAGTCGGACGGGTAGCCAAGAAAATCGATATGGAGCCGGGCTCTTCTATTTCCTGGTTACTTGTCGAGGTGGTCTCTCACAAGGGTGAGGGGTTGTTTTCGAACGTCAGCTTTATTAACCGGATTAATACGCACGGCGGCCTGCCGCCTTCGTCGGGATGCGACGCCAATCATTTGGGTAGTGAAAAGCGGGTTGTCTATACGGCGGATTATGTTTTTTACGGGAAATAACAGTACAAATGGAACACGGATGACACTGAGTTGGGCGGATTTAAACGGATTTCTTTTTAAACAAGTTCCAAAGCAAGCTTTGAACTCCAGCATTTAAACTTTCTGGAGTCCAAAGCTTGCTTTGGACGCTTCAAAATCGACTTTGTCTGTATGAATATAAGTAAACGGCGTGAGCAATTATTTCTTTTTATCCGTGACGATCAGTCTAACCAGCGTCATCCGCGTTCTATTTTTTCAATGGTTAGCTTCAATTCCCTGAGCTTCATCAACGCATAAACCGATTCCAGATGAGGAGCGGCTACACCTAGCCGCTGAGCGGCGCGAAGAGCGTTGCCCAGGATGGCTTCTGTCTCCATCGGCTGGCCGTTTTCATAATCCAGCAGCATGCTGGTTTTATAAGGCGGCATGGCGTAGGTGTGCTCGATGTTGATGTTAACAATATCGTCGGGCAAGGCATGCCCGGAGGCCGCCGCAATGCTGCAAACCTCCTGCATGATGCTGCGCACGAAAGACTCCTGGGTTTGCAGGATATCGAGCGTCGGCAAGCCTCCCGATAAGACCGATAGCGGATTAAACGGCGCGTTCCAGACGCATTTTTGCCAGCGTCCGGTAACAATGTCTTCGGTCGCCTTACACTCAATGCCGGACTGATTAAAGAGCTCGCAAAGCTGCGCCGTTTTGTCGCTGATGCCGTTCGGTAAATTGCCTAAAGCCAAACGGCCATAAGCCAGATGCACTATCTCGCCGGGACCTACCCGGTTGCAGCAAATAAACGCCAGACCGCTGACGAGTTCATTATTGGGGAAGGCGTCCAGCATTTCCTGTTCGATTTCCACGCCATTCTGGATAAAGACTATCGCGGTATTTTCAGCCACAGCCGGGCGTATCAGGACGACCCGATCAAGCGTCGGAATAACCTTGGTGCAGAGTAAAACATAGTCTGTTGTTCCTTTAAAATCCGCAGTATTTTTCAAGACTTGCGCCGGGGTGAAATTCCAGCGACCTAAAGGATGGCTGTCGATGATAAAACCGTGTTGTTTTACCTGATCGTAATCGGAGCGACAAACTACCGAAACTTCAGCCCCGGCCTTTGCCAGCAGCGAGCCGTAAAAAGCGCCGATGGCTCCGGCGCCAATAACAAGCACTTTAATCATGGCTATCTTCGTTCAGAATCTGCTTTAAAAAAGGGAGAGTTAATTTACGTTTGGCGGCCAATGATGCCCTATCCAGTTTTTCCAGTAAAGCCCATAAAGAGGCCGGATCCCTGTCGTAATGCGTCAGCAGAAAACGTCCTGCTTGCGGGGCGATTTCAAAACCCATTTGATCGGCTTTAAAGATTAATGCCGCAATGCGGTCGCTGTCGGTTAAGGGCTGTATTTTTAAGGTCAGCCCCCAATTAAGCCGGGTTTTTAGGTCGGGTAGTTGAATGGCAATATCATTGGGCGCAGAAGAGGCCGATACGATCAGTTTATGGCCGCGATCACGATGCCGATTAAAAAAATTAAAAAAGGCCAATTCCCAGGCCGAGTTACCGGCTATGCGCTCGATGTTGTCGAAACAAACCACATCAAACTCATCAAGTCCGTTTAGCATTGAGGGATCAGGCAACTCAGCCTGTGATAAATCAAAATAAAATGAACTGAGATTTTGATTCTGCGCCCGATGACAACAGGCTTGCAGCAGATGAGTTTTACCTAGCCCCGATTTACCCCAGAGGAAGATTTGCTGTTCACCCGGACCGGCGATGCATTGTTGTAAGTGAGTGACGATTTCGTGATTGGCGCCGGGGAAAAAATCGTCGAAAGTTTGATTGACCCTGAATTCAAAATGTAATGGAAGTTGCTCTGCCATTGTCAGTTCTGTTTTCCCGCAAAGCGTACATAAAATGCGGTGCCGAAAAACAGCATCAGGCTCAGTATGATTTCAAGCGATGCATACAGCCGTTCGTCGGCGTTGACGTAGGCTTCGGCCGTACCGTGAAGAAAATAAATCAGGCTGACGTAGGCCGCCCACGCGCAACTTCTAGGTTTGCGATCCAGCAAGCCGCGCATGGGCAGCAATAACGGCGTGACAGCGACCAACAAAACCAGCGCCACCGGAAAGCGGGTGGAGGGTGCGAGCACGGTATTCCAAAGCATTAACAAGGCGAATAGCCCGAAAAAACCGGCCAAGGCAATGATGTAGTAGTAAATCGGTTTTATGGTCATGCTGATTGTTTACCCCTCGTTCCCATGCGCTGCGTGGGAACACAGTGCCGGACGCGCTGCGTCCCGTATACGCCAGACGTTGTTGGTCGTGACTCTCGGCGCAGCGCGCCTTGACTGCATTCCCACGCAGCGCGTGGGAACGAGAAATAAATCGGTTTTATGTTCATGCTGATTGTTTCAGTTGAAGCGCCGTTTTAGCCAAACGCGCACCAAGCGCTTTGCACAGGGTTTTTTCGTGGTCGCTCAAGCCAGCGTGATTGGTCGATACGTGAGTGGGACCGTAAGGGGTGCCGCCTGACGTGGTTTCACGCAACGCATGTTCGGTACTGGGCAAGCCCAGTATCAACATACCGTGGTGCAGCAGCGGCAACATCATCGATAACAAGGTGCTTTCCTGTCCGCCGTGCATGCTGCCGGTTGAGGTGAATACGCCTGCGGGCTTGCCGGATAATGCGCCTGAAAACCAGATTTCGGTAGTGCCGTCGATAAAGTATTTTAGCGGCGCGGCCATATTGCCGAAATGGGTCGGGCTGCCCAGCGCCAAGCCGTCACAGGATTTTAAATCGTCAATCGTAGCGTAAAGCGCGCCGTGGGCGGGGATGCTTTCCGCGGTTTTTTCACAGACGGATGAAACATCGGGGACGGTTCTGAGCACCGCTTCAACGCCGTCAACCGATGCTACGCCGCGAGCGATATGATTGGCCATGTCTGCGGTGGTCCCATTACGGGAGAAATACAGAACCAGAATCTTTGTCATAAGCCGGGTAATTAAAGAATGGCGAGTACAGCTTCCGGCGGGCGGCCAATTGCCGCCTTGCCGTTGGCAATAACAATAGGCCGTTCAATTAAAATAGGACTGTTTACCATGTCTTCTATCAGCGCCTGCCGATCCAGTGAGGCATCGTCCAGACCGCCGGCTTTATATTCGGCTTCTTTTTTGCGCATTAACTCGCGCGGCTCCATGCCCAGCTTTTGCAGGATGTCACCCAGTTCTTGAGCGCTGGGAGGCGTTTTAAGATACTCAATAATCTCCGGCTTGATGCCTTGCTGTTGTAATAGCTGCAAGGTTTGACGTGATTTGCCGCAACGCGGATTGTGATAAATCTTTACGCTCATGGTTCACGCGCTCCTTAAAATAAAAAAGCTATAATAGCATTTTTAACAAAACTTACGCTTTGGAAAAGGCAATAACGATGATTATGGACAGAGCAATGGATCGAATTAAGCAATACTGGTTATTAGCGCGATTTGATAAGCCTATCGGCATCCTGATTTTATTGTGGCCGGCATTGTGGGCGCTGTGGGTTGCCAGTGACGGCAAACCTGACCTGTTGGTTTTAACCGTTATTTGTCTTGGCGTCGTTTTGATGCGAGCCGCCGGTTGCGTGATTAATGATTATGCCGACCGCGACTTTGATCCGCATGTGGAACGCACCAAACAGCGGCCTATCGCCGCAGGCAAGGTTAAGCCCAAGGAAGCGCTGATGGTTTTTGTCATGTTGTGTTTGTGCGCTTTCGGCCTGGTGTTATTGCTGAATATCTACACCATCATGCTGTCGTTCATCGCCGCATTTTTGGCCGCCAGTTATCCGTTTATGAAACGCTATACCCAGTTGCCCCAAGCCTATTTAGGTATCGCTTTCGGCTGGGCAGTGCCGATGGCCTTTTCCGCGCAGACCAACAGCATTCCGCCGGTGGCCTGGGTGATGTATTTGGCCGTTGTATTATGGGCGTTGGTTTATGACACCATGTATGCCATGGTTGATAAGGATGATGATTTAAAAATAGGCGTTAAATCGACGGCCATCCTGTTCGGCGCTTACGACCGGGAAATCATGGGCGGATTACAGATCATCATAATCGGATTGCTGATTACAGTGGGGCAAATGGCACACGCAAGTTGGCCTTATTACGGCGGCATTTTAATCGCGGCAGGCTTGTCGATGTATCAGCAAAAATTGATTTTTCACCGGGAAAAAGCGCTTTGCTTTAAAGCATTTTTGAACAATAACTGGTTTGGCTTAGCGGTATTTGCAGGATTGGTCGTGGATTATTGGCTGCGATGAATTAGTGCCGTAGGTCGAGCAGGCTTTTTATGCCCGACATTCCGAAGCTTGAATACGGAAATGGATTTCGTATTTAACCTCCTCCGTTCCTCCATTTAATGTCGTAATGTCGGGCAAAGATAAAGCTTTTGCCTGACCCAAGGCTGCGAAACACCGTCATTACCCCTCGTTCCCACGCGGCGCGTGGGAACGAGAGCAAAACCTCCACCAATAAATCATTTTGCGCTTGTGCCTGATCGCCTGCACCTAAAGCCTGCATTAGACCGTTGAGTTCACATAAAGCTTCGGTCAGTTCGCTCATTGCTTCGGCGGCTAAAACATCCGGCTCCGGCAAGCTGGCAGCATCGACGCTGTCCTGATCTTTCAGCCAAGCAATATCCAGCGAGTCGGCTTTTTGGGTTTTGATCCAGTCGCGGGAAAAACAACGCCAGCGGGTTTCTCCCTCACCCCGGTCCTCTCGGCAATCGCTCCTGCATTGCTCTACCTCCTGCATCCCTGCAAGTCGTCCCTCAAGGGAGAGGGGGATGTTTCCATCCGCTTCTTTGCGTTCGTTGGCATGGTAGCAGTCTTCAAACGGTTGCAGATGCTGTTCGCTAAACGGCGTACGTTTGCCGAAACTGGGCATGTTGGTGCGTAGGTCGTACACCCAGACCTGTTGGGTGCAGTTTTCGTCCTGACCTGGATTTTCCGCCGTGCCTTTACTGAAAAACAATACGTTGGTTTTAACCCCTTGGGCGTAGAAAATGCCGGTCGGCAATCTGAGCAGCGTATGCAGGTTGCATTTGTGCATTAAGTCGCGGCGGATGTCGGTGCCGACTCCGGCTTCGAACAAGACGTTATCGGGCAACACTACGGCGGCGCGGCCTCCCGGTTTCAGGCTGCCGTAGATGTGTTGCAAGAATGCCAGTTGTTTATTGCCGGTTTTGTAGGTGAAATCATCTCGGGTCGGCCCGCCACCACCTTTGGCTGTGCCGAACGGCGGATTGGTCAGTATCACGTCGGCTTTAGGCAGTTGCGTGCCGGACAGGCCCAGCGTATTGCCCAAATGCACCACGCCATGCCGTGCAACAAGCAGTTCATCAACGCCAGGCGACGCGTCCCTGGCACCAGCTCCATGCCAACAAAGGCTTTATTGCGCTGAAAAGTCCGCTCTCTTTCAGGCAGGCTATAGTAGTCGTCGGTATTGCTTTTGATATAGGCATCGGCACCAATTAAAAAACCTGCGGTTCCGGCGGCGGGGTCTTGAATCACTTCCCCAGCTTGCGGCTTGACGCAACGGATGATGCTGTCGATCAACGGGCGCGGCGTAAAGTATTGTCCGGCGCCGGATTTGGTTTCGCTGGCGTTTTTTTCAAGCAAGCCTTCGTATAAGTCGCCGAGGCCGTCGCGTTGGGCGCTAAACCAGTCGATAGTGTCCAGGCTTTTAATCAGTTGTTCCAAATGACGCGGTTCCCGTAAACGGGTTTGGGCATCGGCATAAATCGCCAAAATCAGCGGGTCGGTAATGACGGTTTTTTCGATGGTTTTGGTTTCATCTTTAGGATCTTTAACGATCTCTTTGCCTGTTGAGAGGATGAACAAAATGCGTTTATATTCGTTCAACAGGTTTAAGCCGCTTTTGCCATTCAAATCAGGCCAGCGGCAACCTTCGGGCAGTTTGTGTTTGTCCAGCAATCCGGCTTCGGTATTTTCGTATTCCATTTTAATGAACAGCAACAACACCAGTTCGGTAACGTAATCGCTGTAGTTAATGCCGTCGTCGCGCAGTACGTCGCAGAGATTCCAGAGTTTTTGTACGATGTCGATGTTGGTCATGGGTGGTATTTGGTAAAGGTCGGTTAGATGCTTAATAGCTTCAATTTGGGGGGGATAAGTTTTTGGCAGTTCATGCCTCGCCGATGTGAAGCAGTAATTTTTTGATTAAATCAGCATGATAGTAAATCCCATGATTTTGCATGGCAGTCACGCATTCCAGAAACGACGGGATCAAACCTTGTTGCTTTGCCTTGAGCAAGATTCCGAGTGTTCCGGTGACTCGCAAGCCTAAATATTCAGCCATGTTGCGGCCAATTTTTTCATCAATTAGCACCCAGTCAGCCTGATATTTTTGAGCCATGTCCAAGGTGTGTTTTTCACCTTTATCCAATTCCAACAATAGACTTGGACGACTGACTGGGGTTGATTCAACGATGGTTAGCCAATTTAACCCGCGTAACGAAGGCACGGCAATAGCGCCACCCACCTCACATTCGTCTACAACTTCATTAACCAAATGAAGTTGTCCAAATAATTCAGGTAACAAATCCAGTTGTTGAATGCTGCTTAAGGCGATAATGGGCGGGGTATTGGAAAAAACGATCATAACAAAGCCGTTTCTCTTTGAAAATCGTCATGACTGTCTTCCAGTAAGCTGGCTCCGGCATCAAAAGCCATCCGCAAAAAAGCAACTCGACCAATACCTAGCCACGTTGCGGCACTGTCCGATGACAATTTGCCTTCCTTGAACAAACTGATTGCGGCTTGTTTTTTTAGATATTCGGCAAAGTCTTCTGCGTTAAGGTGGATACCCATTAATAATTCGGGTGGGCAATCAATGGTTATTGTGCGCTGCATGGCAATTCCTTGGTAATAATCGGTTGTATTTATTTTTACTGCTATTTATTTGGTCGCCTATGGGACATTGTCAAAATCCCTAAGTTGGATGTCTAGGGGGACAAATTCGTTGTCATCAGCGGGCATACTGAGGAGATAGTCAATAAAGGAAGTCGATTGATCGGCTTCAACTACGGCGCTAAATTTATTTTTTTCGTCTTGTAACGACCATTGCTTGGTTTGCATAAACACCTCTTGAGTTAGCCGGATTATAACAGAGCCTGAATTATCCCGTTGCTTGCCAGATATTTTCGCTGAGCGTATCCAATACTTTATCCAGATCGCCGCCGAGCATTGAATCTAACCGTTTAGCGCCACCGTCCCGGGCAAAGGCACGATTGACAAAGTGTTGGTCGATAACGATTTCATGGGTCAATTGTTTGGCGAGGCGATCCAGCCATTTGCGTTGTACGGGGGTCCAATTATGCAACGTGTAGATTTTTTGCATGGCGTGTGCAACGCGTTGTTCAAAGGGTAACAAGGCTTCGCCCAAGGCGGCTTGGCGGATGTAACCCATAATGCTGGCGGCGATTTCCTGTTGGGTTTGATTGCGCCAGGCGCTTTGCAGTTTGGCCTCGCTGTAGCCGTGTTCATCCAATAATAAGCGCACTTCGCGCAGTTGTTCGCGGGTCAGGTCTTTGGGCTTATTGACAATCACGCCCAATGCAACTGATTGGTTTAGCTGGTTGCGGATAAAGTGGTTAAAGCTGTCCAAATAATCGGCAGGCTTTTCGTTGACGCCGTAGGTTTGGGTGCGGCTTTTAAATTCATCAGCACCTTCGTATATGATCGGTAAACGATCTGAGCCCAGCAATGCGTTAACCTCCCCCAATTGCTTGAGTAAACCGCTGTGGCTTAGCACAAAATCAGCCGCTAGGTTGGGGCCGAGACTGCGTAAATGCTGAGGAAGTTTGCTGGGCTCTACGCCCCAAAGTGTTTCCAGCTCATCCAGCTTTTGTTTGAGCTGCGGCTTAAGCTCGGTATTTTTAACGGCCTTGCGCAATATACGCATGACCTTTTGACTGATAACATCGAGTACATCATGAGCGTGACTGGTTTCTGCCGTACTACCCGGAGCCGTCAAGCTGTTAGGATCGGTCAGCTCTTGTAACAATTGATCCAGGGTGATATTGGGATCTTTGACCAATGGCTTCATCGCACTGACCTCTTGCAGTGCCGCGTAAATATCAACGGGATCAAAGATTTTGAATACGGTTTTACCAATTTCATCGCAACGCCGGGTGGCACGACCCAACATTTGTTCAAAAAGAATACGGGAACGGACTCGGCGTAAAAACACCAGATTGCAGATTTCCGGTACGTCGATACCGGTCGTGAGTAAATCAACCGTTATCGCAATAGAAGGGTATTTTTCGTTTTTATAGCGCCGGATGAGTTGCTGCACTTTGTCACTCTGTCCGGTGATTTTACTGACCGCCGCTTCGTTATAATCATCCTCGTAAAGTGCTTTAAATGCTTCATCCAACAGGCGCTTGACCATGTCGGCGTGTAAGTCGGTGACGCAGAAAATCATGGTTTTTTCTTCGCCGAAGGGATCGAGTTCTTGCGCTAACTGGGTGCAGATGACTTGGTTAAAGCTTTCGGTGATGACCCGGCGGTTAAAGGCTTCGACTTCAAAGTTAAGCTCGTCATCCAGCTCAGCCAGTTCTACTTGACCGGTTTGGGTATTGATAACGCTAACCTGGATGCCTTTATCAAAATGAATGCCGTTTTGACTGAGCAGGGTTTCGTAGCGAATCGGCGGTTCATGATCAATCAGCCAGTCGTCGGCCACTGCTTCACGGTAACTGTAGGTAAAAACCGGTTTGCCGAAAACTTCAGTGGTATGTTTGGCGGGTGTTGCGGTCAAGCCGATTTTGACCGCAACAAAATAATCGAGCACACGGCGGTAGCTGGATAGATATTGCGCGACATCCCGAATCGCCAATTCGCCATCGGTCATCTCCTGATCCAGCGTGTAACCGCGATGCGCTTCGTCAATGATGATGCAGTCGTAAGCATCGATATTGGGCGGAGTATCGGATTGGAAAATCCGCTTGACCATTGCCTGTACGGTCGCCACCTGAATGCGGGTTAACCAGCAAATCAGCTTGTGATGTTTTTTCGTCGAATTCAACACCGCAACGAGCGGCTATATCTTGCGCTAATGCTTCGCCCAATTGGCGCAGCTTAATTAAGGTAGTGTTAGGATCTGCGGAAAACTGTTGTTCGGCGGCAACGGCTAACTGGAAGAATACGGGGTCATGTTCTTTTAAAAAGTCGAAATTGCTCTTGTCGTCCATAAATCCCTCAGGGCTTAATGTTACAGCTCCGTTGTTAACAAATGAGCTCATTTTTAATCTGATATAAACGGGTTAGAACCCGTAATTTTTAATGGGTTCTCGGCGGAATTTAAGCTAACCGCTATTTTAAGCCTAACTACAATCATCTGGCCTCTCAATATTAGTGCAATTATGCCATTACGTCATTCAATTGATTGATAGTCGTGTTAGTGTGGATTAAAAGCGAATCATCAAACTGTTGGCATGTGTAGTCGATGAAGCAAGGATGATGTCGCCGTACTTAGGGTGTTTGACGCATTTAGCCGTAATCATTCCGGCGTGGGCAACCCTCTCAATTTCGTCGTAAATTTTTTCTGAGATTTTTGGGTATTGTTGCACAGGGCCGTAGGATGCGGTGATTGCAGCGGGCAAAATGGCGCACATCGGCTGGCTTTATTATGGCGGCATTTTAATCGCAGCAGGCTTGTTGTCGATTTACCAGCAAAAGCTGATTTTTTCACCGGGAAAAGCGCTTTGTTTTAAGGCGTTTTTAAACAACAAAGGTACGGTCTGGCTGTATTTTCCGGGCTGATAGCAGATTATTGGCTACGATGAATAAAGGGGTATTGTCTTGCTAACGGATTGCCTTGCATTCAAACATGCCGTCGAATTCTTGCAAGAAAGCAGCGCTTCCTTTATAAATATGGCACCCGGATAGAGTTCTAACTGGCCTAGTTGTAACAGGCTTTAACGCGGACTTCAACATAAAAACCATAAACTAAATTTATCCCAGCCCGTACAAAATACTTTTGTATTTTCTTTGGCATTGTTAGTAATATTATCTAACACGTGTATCAAAACACCCTAGCTAAGCATTGAGGAATAATCATGACCACAGTAGCAGACCCCATCATCGGCAGTTGGTACAAGGACGTAGAAAATAACCTGAAATTTAAAGTCGTCGCCATTGACGACAGCGATGATTCCATTGAAGTTCAATACTTTAACGGCGATATTGGCGAATACGATCATGACAGCTGGTATACCTCAACCTTTGACTATATTGAGGATCCTGAAGATTGGAGCGCGCCTTTTGACGATATTGAAACCGATGATCTGGGCTATACCGATCCCGACGAACACAAGCCCAATCCTGAAGATATGGATATCGAAGATTATCTGGATTAATTAGGAAAACCATCACATGAAAATGAGTCCCCAGGAATTCCTGGACTGGAAAACAAAACGAATTACCCTGCTGGCAATGTCCGGCGCCGGAAAAACCACGCTGGCCAATAAATTGCCCAAAGCCAAATGGTTTCATTATTCAGGTGACTACCGGATAGGTACAAAATATCTGGAAGAGCCTATCCTGGACAATATTAAGCGCCAGGCCATGCGCGTTCCTTTTTTGCGCGAGTTGCTGCTTTCCGACTCCATTCATATCAGCAATAAGATAACCGTTGATAATCTGGCCCCGGTTTCCAGCTTTCTCGGTAAACTCGGCAATCCTGATTTGGGTGGGCTGTCTTTGCAGGAATTCAAGCGTCGCCAAAAGCTGCATCATCAGGCTGAAATTGCCGCGATGAATGATGTGCCGGATTTTATTGACAAAGCGGTAGACATTTATGGATATAAGCATTTTGTCAATGATGCGGGCGGCAGCGTTTGCGAGTTGGACAACCCCGAGGTGCTGGAAACGCTGGCACAGAACACGCTGATTGTTTACATCAAAATACCGCCGGTGTTGGAACAAACCATTATTGAACGCGCTAAATCCGATCCCAAGCCGCTTTATTATCGGGAAGCGTTTCTTGATGAAAAACTTGCGGAATTCATGCAGCTTAAAAATTACTCGTCCACTGATGTTATGCAACCGGATGATTTTGTCTCCTGGGTTTTTCCCGAACTATTCAAATCCCGACTGCCCCGCTACCAAGCTATCGCCGATCAATACGGCTATACTGTCGATGCGAATGATGTGGCCACCGTTAAAGGCGAGGATGACTTTATCCGGCTTATCGCTGATGCGCTGGGTTCTCAGCAATGATATGAACGGAGTCAAGCTATGCCTTTAGTTGCTCATACTGATTTACCCACATTTCAACGCCTTCGTGAAGAAGGCGAGGAAATATTAGCCCCGGATCGCGCCCGTAATCAGGATATACGGGAAATGCATATCGGTTTGCTCAATATGATGCCCGATGCGGCACTGGAAGCGACAGAAAGGCAGTTTTTCCGGTTGGTGGGGGCATGTAATCAAATTGTTCAATTTCATGTGCATCCGTTTACTATCGATGGGATGAAAAGAAGCCCGGAAGCGCAAGCTCATATTGCTAAATATTACGAACCTTTTGAAAAAATAAAACGGGACGGCCTGGACGCGCTTATCATCAGCGGCGCTAATGTCAGCCATCCGCGGTTACCCGAAGAAGACTTCTGGCAGCCGTTGGCCGAAGTTTTTTTCTGGGCCAAGGAGAATGTCACCTCGGTACTTTGTTCGTGCCTTGCTACTCATGCCGTTATTCAATACTGCTATGGCGTCGAGCGCACCCGCTTACCGACCAAGCGCTGGGGAGTGTTTTCGCATAAATTAACCGACCGCACTCATCCGTTGGTCGCAGAAGTCAACACTCGTTTTGACGTCCCTCATTCCCGTTTTAATGAAATATTTCAAAGCGATATGGAACAGCACGGGCTAAAAATTCTCGCGATCAGCAAAGAGGCCGGTGTGCATCTTGCCGTCAGTCCGGATGGTTTTCGCATTGTGTTTTTTCAGGGACATCCTGAGTACGATGACATCAGTCTGTTAAAAGAATACAAGCGCGAAGTCTTGCGCTTTTATCGCGCTGAAATAGACGATTACCCACCGTTCCCGGAAAATTATTTTAACGCTACCGTCCAGCAGGTTTTGATCCGTTATGAACAGCAGGTCAGATTTGCCAGACAGAACAGGCAGAGACTGGAGGAATTTCCGGAAAGCCTTATTCTGGAACATATTGACAACACTTGGGGCGACACGGCAAAAGCAGTATTCAACAACTGGTTGGGGAAAATATATCAACTGACCCATCAGGAGCGAGGCCTGCCTTTTATGGAAGGCGTAGACCCCAACAACCCGCTAGGTTTATAGGTGCATAAGGAATTTTTACAGCAAGCCATTGACTTGGCTGTGGAAAATGCCAGGTCAGGGCAGGGTGGCCCTTATGGGGCGATTATTGTAAAAGATAATCAACTGATTGCCGCCAGCGGCAACAAGGTCACCAGCACTATTGACCCTACCGCCCATGCAGAAGTGATGGCGATACGCTTGGCCTGTCAAAAGCTGCATGATTTCCAGTTACAGGGCTGCATTCTCTACTCCAGTTGCGAACCCTGCCCTATGTGTTTAGGGGCAATCTATTGGGCCAGGCTTGCAAAAGTTTATTTTGCCTGTAGTCGGCATGATGCGGCTGCCGCCAACTTTGACGACAGCTTCATTTACGATGAGATTTCTGTTTTACCGCATGAACGCCGCATCGCCATGCTGCATTTAAACCTGCCGAATGCCCTGCAGCCTTTTAATATCTGGGCTGAAAAGAGCGATAAGGTGCTTTATTAAAAAACCTCGGCAACTGCTCCTGCGTCGCCTAAAGCGCCTACTTTTGGTGCTCTACCTCCTGCATTCATGCAGTCGTAAGCTTCAACACGGGTTGCCCTTTGCCTTTAGCCCTTCACCTCTGTCATTTATCAGCAACTTTAATCAACCATCCATTTTTATCGTAACATCCCAAGTCTGCTTTGGCCGTGACATTGATTCTGACATATTGGCCATTGAAAGCTGCCGGCAATTTCCCCTTAACCCGGTGAAAGCTGCTGTTGCTTTCAACGGTAAATTCAAGATTCTGATTTTTAGCGGTTAATTTGATGGTGTCCGGCTTGGCCCAAGGTGAGATGAGGAAGGAAAACGTTGATTCAGGCGGAACCTCGGTTTTCTCGGGTTCTTTATAGACAGGAAGATTGAAATCTCTAAATTGGGGTTTTTTGCAAATATCTTCCGTCGAACCCGGATCATAGGCACTTGCCGTGCCGGTAAATAATGCCGCAGCAATAAATAGTATGGGGCTAAACATTGTTGTTACTTTCATATCCACTCCTAAAAAACGTTGTGTTGCCAGTGATAATTCCGGTTAAGCCGCTGTATTTAACAGGGAGTCACGTTAATTATTCTTTTAATAAACTCAACTTGCCGCAACATTCATACAAACGCTACGCGAACGCCTGATAAATAAAATACACATTCATATCCTTCAGACAAAACCGATGATGTCTTGTACAATATCGGAAGTTTAAATTTTAGCAAGAGAACACCACATTGAGCGAACAAAATCAAGAAAGCTTGAATTATAAAAGCGCCGGAGTTGATATTGAGGCCGGTAATGCATTAGTTGAACGCATCAAGCCTATTGCCGCCAGAACACGGACGGCAGGCGTCATGGCAGGTCTGGGCGGTTTCGGTTCCCTATTTGAACTGCCGTTGGACCGTTATCGGCAGCCGGTTCTGGTTTCCGGTACCGATGGCGTAGGCACCAAGTTAAAGCTGGCCAATGAATTGAATATTCATGACACCATCGGCATCGACCTGGTTGCGATGTGCGTTAATGATATTATCGTTCAAGGCGCAGAGCCTTTGTTTTTTCTTGATTATTTTGCTACCGGCAAGCTGGATGTCGATACTGCCGCAGCAGTCGTAGACGGCATCGGTAAAGGCTGCGAGCTGGCAGGTGCGGCGCTGGTCGGTGGCGAAACTGCAGAAATGCCGGGCATGTATGCGGACGGCGAGTATGATCTGGCGGGTTTTTGCGTCGGTATAGTCGAAAAAAGCAAAGTACTTGACGGCAGTAAAGTCAAAGTGGGCGACAAGCTGATTGGCATCGCATCGTCCGGTCCGCACTCCAACGGTTATTCATTAATCAGGAAAATCATTACCCATAGTGATTCAGCGCTCACCGATACCTTCAATGGCAAGACTTTAGGTGCGGCCTTACTGGAACCGACCCGAATCTACGTTAAGTCGTTGTTGGCGCTGCTGGATAAGGTGCCGGTACACGCGCTTGCGCATATTACCGGCGGCGGTTTAACCGAAAATCTGCCGCGTGTACTTCCGGAAGGCGCCAACGCCCATATCGATCTTGCTTCCTGGGAGTTTCCGGATATCTTCAAGTGGTTGCAGGAAAAGGGTAATGTATCGCTACCGGATATGCTGACTACCTTTAATTGCGGCATCGGCATGATAGTCTGTGTTGCCGCCGAAGATGAGCGTGCGGCGCTGCAAGCCCTCAGCCAACTGGGCGAAACGGTTTTCACTATCGGCGAACTGGTTAAGTCTGAAGGCAAGCCTGAAGTTAACTATCTGACGTAGGCCGGAATAAGACCACCCAAGCGTAGCCATGTAGGCCGGAATAAGCCGGTTCGAGCGATAGCGAGAACGGGTGTTTCCGGCACATCATCTAAATTCGCAGGAAACGCCACCTCGCGCTACGCGCTTGGATGGCCTTATTCCGGCCTACACCTAGGGTTTGTTCCTAATGGGATTTAGCTTTTTAAATAATCCGTTTAAGCAGTGTTATCCGCGTTCATCATAATCATCTGCGTCATCTGCGTTCCATTGTCTTTGAGCTACTCAAATCTTTGATCCTGTAACAACAGGGCAAAAGCTTCCGCCGGTACGGGTGGGCTTTTGATGTAACCTTGATACAAATCGCAATTTTTTTCCCGCAAGAACGCCAGTTGCTCAGGCGTTTCCACGCCTTCCGCCAGGACTTTAAAACCCAGAATATGCCCCATGGCGATAATGGTGGCGGCAATTTCCATATCGTCTTGCAAGTGGGGAATATCGTCGATAAAACTTTTGTCGATTTTTAGCACATCCAGCGGAAAGTGCTTGAGATAAGCCAGCGACGAGAAACCTGTGCCGAAATCGTCAATGGCAAGTCGGATGCCCTGAGCACGTAGCTTGTTCAGAAGCGCCATAACATTGTCCTGGTTTTCCAACAGTCCGCTTTCAGTCATTTCCAATTCCAGGTATGCGGCCGGAAATCCTGTTTCATTCAGTGCCGTAGCGACTAACGCGCTAATATCGCCGCGACGGAACTGCTGGGGGGAAACATTGACTGCCAAGGTTAGCGGAGGCAAACCCGCATCCAGCCAAAGGCGGCCTTGTCGGCAGGTTTCCCGCAATACCCATGCGCCAATTTCCAGGATCAGCCCCGTTTCTTCGGCAATGGGGATAAAGCGTAGCGGCGGAATCAATCCTTCTATCGGGTCCAGCCAGCGTACTAACGCTTCGGCGCCGACTATGCGCCCACTGGCAATATCCACCTGCGGCTGGTAGAAAACACGCAGCTCCCCTTGCTCGATTGCCCGACGCAGCCGCGTTTCCAATGCAATCCGTTCACGGGCTGCGAGCGTCTGGTCTTCAGAAAAATAGGCATAACAACCGCGCCCTTGATCCTTGGCTTGATACAGCGCGGCATCGGCGTGATCCATGAGCATTTCATAGCTCGCGCCGTGTTCCGGATACAGGCTGATACCGATGCTGGCGCCAATCTGTACATCGTTGCTTTGGGTTAGTTGAAAAGGTTTGCTCAAAACGAAGATGATTTTTGCCGCCACCCGTGCGGCATCTTCTGCATGTGCAATATCTTCCAGCAACACGACAAATTCATCGCCACCCAGACGCGCCACCATGTCTGCGTCACGCAACCTTGTCGAGATGCGTACAGCGACCTGCTGCAGTAACTCGTCGCCCGCTAAATGCCCCAAGCTGTCGTTGACCGCTTTAAAACGATCAAGATCAAGCATCAGTAATGCCAGACGCTTGCCGTCACGTCGTTCTACGTCGATGCTGTGTTTAAGCCGTTCCTGCAACAGCCGACGATTAGGCAGTTGGGTGAGCGGATCATAAAAGGCCAGTTGCTTGATCTCCTCCTCGGCGGCCTTGCGTGAGGTAATATCGGAGAAAGATGCAACATAATTATTGACTTGTTCACTCTTTTCATCATGTTCCTTCACCGCAGTGATGATAAGCCATTCAGGGAACATCTCACCGTTTTTGCGCCGATTCCATATTTCACCCTGCCATGCGTCTGTGCGATTGATGCTCTCCCACATTAAAGTATAAAAAGCTTGGTCATGCTGTCCCGAGCTGAGTAAATTGGGATTTTTACCAATGACTTCCTCGGCGCTGTAACCGGTGATTCGAGTAAATGCCTGATTGACTTTGAGGATGACATTATTTGCATCGGTGACCAACATGGCATCCTGTAATTCAAACGCGGTGGCGGCGATACGAAGTTCTACTTCAGTCTGTTTGTGCTTGGTGATGTCGGTAATGAAGCCGTGCCAAAGTACGGAACCATCAGCCTGCCGCTGCGGTAGCGCATTGCCGAACAGCCAACATACGGGGGCATCGTCAAACTTCAAGCGATATTCCTGACGCCATGGCGTTAAGTCCCGCGCCGATACCTTAAAGGAAGTCTTGAAGTTTTCCAGATCATCCGGATGCAAGGCGGCAAGTACCTTGGCCGCATCTTCGCTGACTTCCTCCGGGCTAACCCGATAGATGGTGCGAATAGCTTCATTGGCGTAAGGAATACGGGAGCTGCCGTCAGGAAACAGCTGAAACTGGAACACCAGCCCCGGTACCTGACTGGCGATTTTCTGGAGGCGATCCAGGGCATCCTGGCTGGCCTGCTCGGCCTTCTGGCGCTCGATCACCTCTTTCGCCAGCTGCATGGTGCGCGAAGAGAGCGCATCGAACATGGAAAGCATGGTCTCGATCAGCACCTTCATCGCCCCGCTCATTTCCTGATCGGCTTGCTCCTTGGCTTGATTTAACGGTATACCCGACTGCACCGCCAGCACTACCTTGGCCATGCGCATGTCGGTATCCAGAATATGAAAGGCCAGCCATTGGGTCAGAAACGTGAGAATTTCCTCAATCACTTCATCCAACGGCCTGGCGGTTTTTCCAGCCATTATTCTGTTTACTGTAGTCAGAAATCTCCTGTGATCATTTTTATGCTTTGTTTCCCAGGCATCTTCAGGGAAGAATGCATGCCATATGCGTTCTTCCGCCTGAAAATGGTAAATAGCGTATTCCGCCAAATCATTGAAAACATTGTTCAAGGTGGGTATGTCTGATTGGTAAGCCAGATGGCCGGCCAGTACATTTAACAGCTCGACCAACTTTTGATGTTGTTCGTCAATCAGCGGCACTCCGACTTCGAAATTTTTATTCCATGGAAAAACTTCAACTGAATACATAATGCTCTCGTCCAACCTAAAGATTTGGTTGGGACTTTTGTGATAAGGATTAGAAATATTGTACGCTTATAAAACTTTTTGATTGGTATGGTTTTAGTGATGTCCGGTTTTTGAAGTCTAATAGGCCAAAGGCCTCTGCATAGATAGCCGGTATAGCTTTGTTTTCTGACGCGACTGAGTTTAGTGATAAAATGAAAGGTCGTAGGATGGGTAGAGGCGATAGCCGAAACCCATCATAGCCAATCAACTATGCTACATGCTGCATGCCATCTCAATAATCACAACTAAGGAAACCCAGAGCCATGAACCCCCATCCAGTCGATACAGCATCTTCTACCGACATTTTTTCATCGACCTTTTTGGTCGGCGATGTCGGTGCTCCGTTTGTTATCGGAATGGCGGTCGGTTATTTCGCTAAAAAGATGTTACGCACTGTGCTGTTCCTGGGTGGAGCGGCCATCGTACTGCTGTTTGTTGCGGAATATTACGATATCATCAATATAACCGATGAAAAGCTGCAACATGTCGCCAGTGCCGCGACGGAAGCTGCAAAAAACTCCGGCGGGTTTCTGGTTAATCGCCTGACCGGTATTACCAGCAAGGGCGTCAGCGGAGCTGGCGGCTTTTTTGTCGGGTTCAAGCTAGGCTAGGTGATTTCCAATAATGCATCTACCAAAAGAATCGTCCACGAAAGACACGAAAAACACGAAAAATCCCCAACACGATTTTTTCGTGCTTTTTGTGGACCGCTTTTTCCTACGGACCAGATTCTTAATGGGATGTTCTTTCTCGGAAAGCACACTGTGGTTCTTCTGACCTACTAATACTTGCAAACATGATTACCCCCACCACACTATTTAAATGCCTGGCCGATGAGACACGCTTGCGCTGCGTGGTTTTGCTGCGTAAAGAAGGCAGGCTCTGCGTTTGCGAGCTGACCCATGCGCTGGATTTATTGCAGCCCAAAATCTCGCGCCACCTCGCGCAATTGCGACAGAGCAATCTGCTGCTGGACAGCCGCGAAGGACAGTGGGTGTATTATCAAATTAACCCCGAATTACCGGCCTGGGTATTTGAGATTCTGGACGTTACCGTCAAACAGCTTGCGACCAATGCCAAGCAGCAAAAAGACAGCGGCCGATTGCAAGCAATGGGCGGTCGCCCCGAGATGACGAAATATTGCAACTGAATTTTTTTGTCTTATAATATTCGTTTATTCGAATATATAAATATTAGGAGCGAGCCATGTTAAAAGTTTTGATTTTGTGTACCGGGAATTCTTGCCGAAGTGTGTTGGGCGAGGCGCTTATTAATCATTTGGGCGGCGACCGATTTCAGGCTTTTTCCGCCGGCAGTCATCCGACCGGCAAGGTAAACTCCAACGCGCTGGCGACATTAGCGCGTCACGGTATCTCAACCGAGGGATTTTCCAGTCAATCCTGGGACGAGTTCGACGATAAAGACATCGATATTGCCATTACCGTTTGCGACAGCGCTGCCGGGGAAGTCTGCCCCGTCTATCTGAATAATGTGATCAGGGCGCATTGGGGCTTGCCGGACCCTGCCCATGTCACCGGCAGACCTGAAGTTATTGAGGAGGCTTTCGAGGCGACCTACGCGGCTCTGGAAAAGCGGATACATCAGCTATTGGCGTTGCCGGTTGAAACAATGTCCAAGCCGGAATTGACCGAGGCGCTGAACAAGATCGGCGCAGAAACCCTTTAAGGCATCGGAAAATGACAACCATGAATACACAATTCGACCACGCTCCAAAACGTTTGGGGTTCGTAGAGCGGTTTTTGACGCTATGGATATTTATGAGTATGGCGGGCGGGATCGCGCTGGGCTATTTCATTCCAAGTTTCACCCAATGGCTGACCCGCTTCCAGGTGGGAACCACTTCCATGCCCATCGCTATCGGCCTGATCCTGATGATGTACCCGCCGCTGGCCAAGGTGCGCTACGAGGAATTACCCAAGGTCTTCAAGAACACCAAGGTTCTGCTGCTGTCCCTGATCCAGAACTGGATTATCGGCCCGGTGCTGATGTTCGCACTGGCCGTTATTTTTTTGCGGGACTATCCGGAGTACATGGTAGGCCTGATTATCATCGGGCTGGCCCGCTGCATCGCGATGGTTCTGGTCTGGAACGAGTTGGCCGAGGGCGATAGCGAATACTGCGCAGGCTTGGTAGCTTTCAACTCCATCTTCCAGATGCTGTTCTTTTCCGTTTATGCGTATGTTTTCGTTACTGTCCTGCCCGACTGGCTGGGCATCGCTTCCGGCCTTGAAGTTCAGGTTACCATGATCCAAGTCGCCAAAAGCGTGATGATTTATCTGGGTATTCCTTTTTTCGGCGGCATGTTCACGCGTTTTTTTCTGGTGCGACGCAAGGGTTTGCAGTGGTATGAGGAAACATTCATACCCAAAATCAGCCCCGTTACCCTGATTGCGCTGCTGTTCACGATTCTGGTCATGTTCTCCCTCAAGGGCGAATATATTGTGCAGCTGCCAATGGATGTGGCGCGCATCGCCGTACCGTTGGTCATCTACTTTCTGATCATGTTTCTGGTCACGTTTTATATGTCGGCCAAGGCAGGGGCAGGGTATCGCATCAGTGCCACGCTGTCGTTTACCGCCGCCGGCAATAACTTCGAGCTGGCCATCGCGGTGGCCGTAGCGGTTTTCGGGCTGCAATCCGGGCAAGCTTTTGCCGCAGTCATCGGCCCTTTGGTCGAGGTTCCGGTGCTGATCGGACTGGTCAAGGTGGCGCTTTATTTTAGACGGAAATATTTCTCGCCTTCGGGGAGGGGGGCGAGTAGTGGAGAAATCCCGGTATGTCACGATGAGGTTTTGTAGGGCATACAAAAGCTGGCGTAACTATTCAGCCACAGATTGCCAAAAGTAGGCGCCTCTAGGCGACACAGATACACACTGATAAACTAAAATATAAAGGTAACTACTCACCCTAACTGACGCTCGCTCCAGCGCACCTCAAAACGTGCTGTTTAAAATCATAAGGTTCAAAGCAAGCTTTGCCTACATGGATGTAGGTAAGGGGCGTGAGCAGGAGCGGAAGCTTTGAACTCCGGCATCCACACTTTCTGGAGTCCAAAGCTTGCTTTGGTCGCTTTCAAGTCAACTTTGCGCCTTAATAAGGTGCGAGCAGTTGCAATATAAAGAACTTAGTCATCTTCATCAAGAGTTTCTATGGGGTTTACAATGAGTTAGGAGACGGCTTTCTGGAATCAGTTTATGAATCCGTTTAATCCGTGTTGATCTGTGGATGAATAGTTACAAGCTGGTTTGCCTAAACGGCAGGCAAAAAAAATGCGGCTGATTAGGCCGCATTAGAGAAGGATATAAAACTCTGAATTCCGAGGAGGAAGTTTGCATCTCAAGAGTTGCAGTTATATTAGCGATAAATGATAGACAATGGAATGTGACATATTGTCGCGCTTCAGAATGTCGCAGAGGTTTGGGCGGAACAAGCCATTCATCCATTCATGCCTTTCGATGTATTCAGGATAGGCGACAAGTTCATGCTCAGCACGACCGGCTTAATGAGGCTGCGTATATATTGCATCAGGGATCACGGCATCGAAGCGGACGGTCAGAATGTAGCGGCAGTCAAGTCCCGGGGAAACCGAAACATACACTTTTATGCTCAAAAAGAGAGTGCCTATTGTCATCATTTCCACGACGGAGCGCGGGGGAATGATAATATAGTAAGTTTGATGACTCGCCTCAAACCAAAGAAAAGTACCAATCTGCAATCAGTCGGCGGAAATTATTCACCTTATTTCCTTGCAACTGGATACAGTCTGTAATCAATCGATAGAAAATTAAAATGTACTCATTAAACCGCTTGATCCTTATTGATTCATACAAACCCGGTGAATTAGTGGAAGTTCGTCTGGATGGACATACCAATCTTAACGGTGTTAATGGCGCCGGTAAAACCACATTATTACGTTTAGTGCCGCTGTTTTTTGGCGAACGACCAGGGCGGTTAGTGCCGAAAAGCCGGGTTACCGACAGTTTTGCCAAACATTATCTGCCTAACGAATCGTCTTATATTATTTTTGAATATCAGCGCCATGAACAAACTTGCATGGCGCTGATGTATGCCTCGCCTAATGAAGAAGGGTTGTGTTATCTCTTTGTCGATAAGGGCTTTGGCAAGGACGATTTTATCGAAACCCGACGGGATGGAACGCACTATCCGGTATCTTGTCGCGACCTGCGCAAACATTTTATTAAAAAGCATATTAATTGCAGCAATCAGATTACCGCCTGTAGCGATTACCGCACGGTGATCCAGAATTTGCCGCATAAAAAAGGCCAAGAATTACGGGAATTGGTTGCGCGTTACAGTTTTTGCAACGGCAGTGCCGGGCATAGACTGAAAGATATAGAAAAAATCGTGACCGGCATGTTTATGCGTTCCACCGATTTTGCCGACTTGCGCGAAATGCTGGTGAACTGTATTGATGAAAACCGGGATTCCCTGGCTTTGGAATTGAAAATGGAAACGCTGGATGATTGGCACAAGGAATACCGCGCCTATCAGGAAGCCGAATCGGAGCGGGACAAAATTGAACGGCTCAATCAGCTGGAAAGTGATTTACTTCAAGTTGAGCAGAGTTTGGGCGAACTTCAGTATCGCTTGCAGTGTTTAAGCAATCAAAACCAACAAAACTTGCAACAAGAGCAGGATGCGGGGAATGCCTGTAATCAGCAATTGGAACAGCTCAAAAAAGACTGGGAAGCTCGGGAGCAGGCGCTTACCTCGGAGTTGGCGGCCATCAAGGCCGATTTGGCGCAGGCGCAGAAACAACAAAAATCTTTGGAGGATGAAAAAGCCGATTGGGAAAAACAGGATGTACAGGGTAAAAAACAGTTGGTTGGCCGCCTTACGCAAATAAAGGACAGCCTGGATAGGGAGCGGGAGAATCACAAGCAGTTGATGTCCGATGTGCAGGACATCGAAGCCGAGTTTAAACGCTTGAAAGCGGAAAAAGAACGGTATTTTGCCGGGCAACAGCATGGCTATGAAATCGGCATAAGAGACAGGCAGCAAAAGGCAGCCGAAGTTAAGTCAGCTGCTAATCAGGATGCGGAGCAAGGTAGAGAGTCGCTCAGATTGGCGAGTCGGCAGCAAGAGGATATGCTGCATGGCGAGCAATTAAAATTGCAGGGAGATTTGGGCGCGCTTAACAGTCAGATTGTACAAATTCAACCGGATCCCGCTTTGCTTGAAAACAGGGAAGCCAAGATGGAGCTGCTTCATACTGTTCAGCAACAAAAGCTGAAAGCAGAAAAGACTGCTAAAGCAATTGAAGCGGAAACGAAGAAAAATCAGGCGCAGATCGATGCGGTTGTTGGCGAAAAGCGTAAACAGGATGAAGAAAAACAGCGCCTACAGAATGCAGGCGAGCAATTTCAAAAACAACTGGATGCAAACCCGGATACCTTACTGGGCTTTTTGCGCGAGCATCAGCCGGATTGGATAAACAACATAGCCAAGGTGATTAACCCGGATTTGTTGTTAAGAGACGATTTGGAACCCGCATCACAGGCCTTGGAACAGACCTTTTACGGACTGGGCTTAAACCTGGATAATTTGCAGGCCGACCATACCGCCGATGAAGAAAAAATCCGCGCTCTGCTGAGTGATGCCCGGAACCAATTGAGTCAGCTGAGCATTGCAGAGGCAAAAATCGATGAGCAGTTGCAGGAATTAAAAAAGGTAGCTGATAGCCTGGAAAAACAAGCTAAAGCTGCTGCCTTTAGTGCCGGTCAATTTCAAACACAGTTAAATGGACTTGATGAAGAATTAAACTCATTAAAGCAGCAAATTGAGCGCAGCAAGAAAGAGCGCAAGGCCAAGTTGGAGCTGGAAAAAAACACGGTGGACGAGCAAATCAAGTTAAGCAATAACCGGTTGCAAACGCTTAAACAACAGTTGGAAACCGAAATACAGCAATTAAATCTGGCACTTGCTGCCAAAATTCAGCAGATTTCTGATGATGCGTTGCTACAAGTCGAGCAAATGCAGCAGCTTATTAATAAAGTCAATCAACAAAAAGGCAGCGAGTTGGCGCAATTGGAACAGCAACGGATTCAGAGCTTGCAGGACAGAAAAGTCGATACGGCCACTTTAAAAGACCTTGAAGCAAAAATCGGCCAATTAGAAGCTGAAGTAAAGACCGCAGAACAGGCGGAACAACTGGTTAAGGATTATCAACGCTGGCTGGATAAAGACTGGTCTTTATATGATAGTTTGATGGTTAAAGCCCGAGAGACTGAGGTAAAACTAAAGCAGCAGCAAACCCGATACGAGACTGAAACAGCAGACATGCAACAACGACGTGCTGCCTTAAAAAAAGAACTGGAGCTAATAACGGCCAAGCTACAAAAGCTTGACAAGGAAATCAAAGCTATTAATAACCTGCTGGCTGAGTTAGCAGGCTATGTAAAGCGCATACCGGAACAAGTCGGTTTTGATAATGCCCATACCTTATCGTTGTTGCAGACCGATTACCGCAAATTGACCGAGCAACACAAGACTTTGCGCAAGGAGTTAGCCGGACTGATTCGTCATTTAAAACAGGTGTTGGCGCGTTTTCCCGGCACGCATCCGGGCCGCTATTTTGCCCGTGTCGAAGATGAATTAGGCTTTGATAGCGATGAACTGGCCTGGTTGAGCCGAATTCAGGCTTGGTATGCGACGGAAGCCGATACCGCCAGAAGCTGGCTTATGAGTCAGGCGAAACTTTTCGGCAGCGCTATCAGGAATTATCAGCAGGCATTGGAGCGTTTCGACCGTGGCATTGATTCTTTGTCTCGCCGGTTAGCGGCGAATATCGATGGCAATATCCGCTTTGAAAAAATCGAAAGTATTCAAGGCCGATTAACGTCCAGGGTAACAACACTGGGCTACTGGGAACAAATAGTCAGCTTCACCAAAAATTATGATGACTGGAACAGAATCAATGACGGACAGTTGCCGTCTCCCGAATTTGCCGACATTGTCAGACTGGTGTCTGAACAGTTGCAGAGCAAAGGCCGGGTAGAGATGAAGCTGGTTAATTTGCTGGAGCTGGAAATCATCGTGACCGAAAATGGCCGCAGCAAGCGGGCGACCCATGCCGAGGATTTGCGGCAGATTTCCAGTCACGGTTTGTCGTACCTGATTTTATGCGTGTTTTTTATTGCGTTGGTGAATATGATCCGTAAGGATCAGCCTTTAAATATCATCTGGCCGATGGATGAGCTCAAAGAATTGCACCAGATGAATATTGAAGTGTTGGTGGAAATGCTGACTAAAAACCGGATTACCTTATTTTCGGCTTTTCCCGATCCTGATCCCGAAGTGTTAAGGCTGTTCAAAAACCGTTATCAGGTGTTCGGTTATCGGGAGCTGATCGAAATGGAGGTGGACGAGGATTATTTGTCTGCACTTGAACCTTTGACGGCGGCTGAACATGTTTGATCAATTACTAAAACGTTTGTTGCAGGGCGAATTTATCTGCGAAGTCAGTGATGAGGCCGGTTTTCGTTATTTGCAAGACCCTGAAAATGCGGCGCAGGTGGATGAATTTCTAACGCGCCTTGATTATCGTTTGTCCAGCACTCAGAATCGGTTGGCCTTTTACGCGGCTTACCGAACCATAGACAGCAGTGCGCGTAGCGACATCCGTAAAGTTTTTCAGCAGTTTCGCATAGAGTTGCAGCCGGTGGTCGAATGGCTGGATATGATGATGTCCTGCCTTAATCAGGATACGGCGTTATCGCCCGGGGACACCCTGAGCTTTTCCAGTTTGTTGCAAGTCATTGAGCAAAATCAGGCCTTGGCAGACCGGTTACAGACATTTGCAAAATTCAAGGACTTTACCAGCGGCGATGATTCGGTAAAAGGGCGGCTGGAGAAGCTGCTAAATACCCTGCAAAAATGGAATTATCTGAGCTTGGCCAATCGCGACACGCTGATTTATCAAGTCACCGGCAAGCTGGATTATTTTTATCAAGCCTTGCAGTTTATTCAGGAGCACGAACAAATCCCCGTTGAGCAGGGCGAAACCGATGCGATTCAGGAGAGTCTGTTTTGAGCCAGTCGCAACAGGGCTTGGAGCGCTTATTTAAGGCCTTGGCTAACCATAGCGAGTTGATTGCCGAGGCTTATTTTACCGGGGTGGTTTACAAGGACAACCAAAACCAGCGCGCACTCAACCAGCTCAAACAATTGAAGGTGTTGGTTAATCATGACGCGGATGGTTACCGCATTGCCGGGCGTTTGACTCAGTTTATAGACAGCGCCTTGAGCAGCGACCGGGTTAGGCGACTGGATACCGATCTGGCCGGCTGGATTGAAACCCTGGAACAACAGATCAGCCTGCATCAAGATGCGTATGATGAAAGCCGGTTAGACGATTGCGATAGTTATTTTGCCGAAATCGAACGCTTGGTTTTCGATTTATCCGATACCTTGGAAGAAAATACCCGCTATTTATTGATGCTGGTTAACAGCCGTTTCGCCAATGTGCGCACCCTGGCGGAAAAACAAAAACAGAATGCCTTTTATATTTCCAGGCTGGAAAAACTGGTGAATGCGATTACCGCGCTGCAACCGGAGTTTTTGCTGGAACTTGTTGAAGATCAGCCGCTGGTTTATGAATTACTGGATCATCAGCTGATTCGTTTACTGCCCATTTATCAACAGCGCTTACAGGATATTCTCGATAAGTTAAAAGTCTTTTTATTTGAACTCAGGCAAATAGAGGCCAGAGCGCAGTTGGTGCAAGGTTTTGCGTTTTTTCTACAGCAAAATCAAAATTATCAGCCGCAGGACTGGGACGAGCGCGACAGCATTCCCGAGCACTGGAACCAGATCAAGCCTTTGGCGTTGTTGGCCTATGCCGATCCCTTGGATCATGCTTTGGAAGAAGATTTGATCGGAATTGCGCAAAAAATCAGTATCGATACGGAAGTCATGCTGGCAAAACAAAAACAGCGCGGGTTAAACGCGGTGTCTTTAAGCCCGCCAGACAAAAAGACCTTGGACTTACCGCTTTATCGGAAACAGTTACGCGTGTATTTTGACCGTGTGCTGAAAAATGAGGGGCAATCCATTTCAGCCGTGGCTTTTCAACAGGCTTTCGTGGATGACATCGAACCTTCAGTCTGGTTGAGTTGCGTGCTCAACGAATGGTTAAGACGGCAGCAACGCAATAAACGCTTGCAGATGGAATTGATTCAGGCCGATGTCGGTCAGTATTTTTCCGGTAACAAAAAGGTGAGGGATATTGTTCTTCAGTTTCGGAGCGCCGAAAATTGAACAAGCAATTATTAAATGTTATAGAGCGGGCGATCCGGTCTGACAACCCGCTTTTTCCGCTTAATCAGAGCTGGAAATATCTGCATCGGCAATACAATATCGGTCAAACACAAGGCAACAAGCTGAAAGTCACTCAGCAGGATAAGGATGACCTGATTGCGGTGGTTAAACATGAGACGGGCGTTGATCTTGGGCAAATTTCAGTTGCTGATTTTTCGGCAATGAATCGCGAACAGGCTTTATCTTTTGCATTGGATGAGAAAATAGCCGGACAGTCTGTTAAAAAAGACCGGTTGGCGATTAGATCGTTAACAGGCATGGCGTTGAAAATCAACGGGCTATCCTACTCGTTGCCTGTCCGCGGTTATATGGATATGGCGTTGGCAGATATAACCGGCACAGCACATAACTGCATCCTGCTGATTGAAAACTATCGCTGTTTTGATAGCCTGGAAAACGTGCGGCTGAATTTACCGGATCAATATGCCGATCCATTGGTGTTATATCGAGGCGATAACTACTACAGTGAAAAGACTGCGCGGCAACTTTTAGCGTACCTCAGCTTACCGGTACTGGCTATGGCTGATCTTGACCCCCAAGGCTTGAGTATTGCCCAGTCCTTTCCTCATATTATCGGTTTAATAGCGCCTTGTTTAGCCGATTTTGAGGCTTTGCTTAAAGATAAGCAAAAAGCCAATCCAAAGCTATATGGCAAGCAGCTGGTCGGTTGCCAAAATGCCTTATCAACCAGTCCTCATGCATTGATTAGACAGCTTTGGGATATGATGAAAAAACATCAGGCGGGCATTGTTCAGGAATATTGGTTGCAGGCGGGCTATGTGCTAGTGGTGCATAATTTGGATGCAACAGAGCATCAGTAATCATTGTCGGGGGCAAGACGAACTACATCGAAGGAATACCGGATTTAACCGAGTGCCGGTTTAAAGGCTGTTTTGTTAAAACGACACCGAAATATCTGTCCATGCAGTCGTGCTCACGCCAATTCTGCAGGCAAAAAAAATGCGGTCAATTAGACCGCATTAGAGAAGGATATAAAACTCTGAATTCCGAGGAGGAAGTTTGCATCTCAAGAGTTGCGTATATATTAGTAAAAATACGTAGACAATGGAATGTGACATATTGTCGCAGTATTTTTGTAGGTTATTTTTGGCGATTATTCACCATTCTATGAAATGTCAATTAAACGCACGCATAGCAGGCGCATTTGCACAATCATATCTCCAACTCCTGAATTTTCCGGGTCAGGGTGTTTCTGCCGTAGCCTAATAAAATAGCGGCTTCGTGGCGTTTTCCGCGGGTAAAGTTTAACGCCGCTTTTATTAAAATGCTTTCAACAGTGGGGATGATTTGTTTGGCGATTTCGGTCTCGTTTCCACGCAACAGCTGTTGGTCTATCCAGTTCCTCAGCAATGCTTCCCAGCCGGTTTCGGCAGCGTTTTTTTCTGACGTTGTGTTAAGCAACTCGGGCGGCAGGTCGTGCAGATGAATTTCCCGGCCGGAAGCCATCACGGTCAGCCAGCGACAACTGTTCTCCAGTTGTCTTACATTACCCGGCCAGTCCAATGTGCTTAAAAAAGCTTCCGCTTCGGGTTTTAAGATTTTAATTTCGGTATTGAGTTCGACAGCCGCTTGATTTAAAAAGTGACGCAGCAGCAAAGGTATGTCCTGTTTACGCTCGCGCAGAGGCGGAATGTGGATGCGGATGACATTTAAACGATGGAATAAATCTTCCCGAAAACGGCCTTGCTCTACCAGGGTTTCAAGGTTCTGGTGAGTGGCGGCAATAATGCGCACGTCGACTTTAACGGCTGCGTACGAGCCGACCGGATAGAACTCTCCATCGGCCAGCACTCGCAATAAACGGGTTTGCAGTTCGGCGGGCATGTCGCCGATTTCATCAAGAAACAGGGTGCCGCGATCGGCTTGTTCAAAGCGTCCGGCGCGGCGCGATTGTGCGCCGGTAAATGCGCCTTTTTCATGGCCGAACAGTTCCGATTCCATCAGGTCTTTGGGGATGGCGGCCATATTCAGGGCGATGAACGGGTTGGCGGCTCTGGGGCTGTGACGATGCAATGCCTTGGCGACCAGTTCCTTGCCGGTACCCGATTCGCCGTTGATGAGCACGGTGATGTGCGACCTTGCCAGTCTTCCTATAGCACGGAATACCTCCTGCATCGACGGCGCTTCGCCGATAATTTCCGGCGTAGTTTCATCGGTCGTGTGGGCATCTGAAGCCGTTCCCTCAATTTGCTGCTGTCGGCTATGAATGCAGGCTCTATGAGCCAGATCGACGACTTCTTTAATATCGAAGGGCTTGGGCAGGTACTCAAAAGCGCCGCCGTGGAATGCCGAGACCGCGCTTTCCAGATCGGAATGAGCGGTCATCACAATAACCGGCAGGTTCGGGTGGCTCAATTGAATCCTGTTCAAAAGTTCCAGCCCGTCCATGCCGGGCATACGAATATCGGTAATCAGGGCGTCGGGTAAATCGTTCTGCAATGCGTTTAGCAAATCGGCCGCACCGGAAAAACTGCGGGTGTTGATGTCCGCTTTTTGCAGGGCTTTTTCCACGACCCAGCGTATGGATTTGTCGTCATCGATGATCCAGACAGTTTCGGACTTAGTCATTGCCGGTCTCCTGTAGCGCAATAATGGGTAAGAAGATTGAAAACACCGTGTTTCCAGGTTCGCTGCTGCATTCAATCAAGCCGTTATGCTGATTGATCAGTGCCTGAGCTATCGACAAACCCAGTCCCGTGCCGTCTGCACGTCCGGTAATCATCGGATAAAATATCTGATTCATCATGTCGGCGTCGATTCCCGGCCCGTTATCGATGATGTCGCACTTCACCGCCAATTTATAGCGTTTGCGGCCAATGGTCACTTGCCGGTGAATTCGGGTTTTGATGATAATGTTGCCTTCGCCGTTCAGCGCCTGAACGGCATTTTTGGCGATATTTAAAATAGCCTGAATGAGCTGGTCTTTATCCGCCAATATGTTAGGGATACTGGGGTCGTAGTCGGATTTAACGGCGAGGCTGGACTCGGCTTGAACCAGTTGCCTGACTCGCTCCAGCACTTCGTGAATATTGATGGCTTTTTTATTGGGCAGTTTGTTGGGGCCCAGCATTTTATCCATCAAGCCCTGCAGGCGGTCGGATTCGGCAATGATAATCCGGGTATATTCCTTGAGTTCCGGGTCATGCAACTCCAAGTCCAGTAACTGTGCCGCGCCGCGCAATCCGCCCAAGGGGTTTTTGATTTCATGCGCCAAGCCTCTGACCAGTAATCTGGCGGTGTTCTGCTGGGTTAATAACTGCTCTTCCTTGGATATGCGCAGGTGATTGTCCACTTGTTGCAATTCGACCAGAATCTCGTTGACACGCTCATTTTTTAATAATGGCGTTGCACTAAAATTGATGGTGACGCTGTGGCTCATACGATCCAGAATAAGCTCACGGTCCACCAGAGGCTCCGCCATGGTTAAGCATTGCTGTAAATTCATCAGCAGGGCGGGATCGGAAGATTTGAATAACTCCTGAGCGCCGAGGCCTACCAAGTGGCGCGAACTGTCGGCAAGCAGAATTTCTCCGGCAGAATTAAGGTAAGTGAGGGTTAGATTGCGATCAAACAACAAAATTGCGGCGTTAAGGTGATCAAGTATACGTTTATGCATAGTTTGCTTTAAAGTCGTTTAAAGTAAGAGCGTTATAGTTTTCATAGCAATTTGCAGGCCGACAACGGCAGGAGAAAGGCGAAAGACGAAAGGCTAAAGGCGAAACAGGAAAACCTTTAGCCTTTCGTCTTTCGCCTTGCACTATTATTGCCCGGTTAACAACGCCAGTAGATTATTTATGCACCATTTTAGCGCATAAATTTTTTATTTTTAGGGTTTATCTTCGGAAAAGCACTAAAGCCCGTATGCGGCATGCAGTTTGCTATTAAATTGCAAACAGTCTGTGGGCGCGAATTTATTCGCGCAATAAATATAGCGCGAATAAATTCGCGCCCACAGCTTGGCTTAATGGCATTCAATTATAAGGAACACCAGATGAAACAACGCTTGGTCGTCATCGGCAACGGCATGGCGGGTATGCGTACCGTAGAGGAACTGCTAACCGCCGCGCCGGATAAATACGACATTACCGTGTTCGGCGCCGAGCCTTACGGCAACTACAACCGCATCATGCTGTCCTCGGTGCTGTGCGGCGAAAAAACCATTGAGGATATTGTGATCAATAACCGCCAATGGTACATCGACAACGGCATAACCCTGCATGCGGGTGAAGATAAAGCCGTGGCGCGGATAGACCGGAAAAACAAAAAAGTCTATGCGCTGGACGGCACGGTTGCCGGATATGACCGGCTGTTAATCGCTACCGGTTCCAAAGCCGTTATACCGCCGATTTCCGGCAATGATCTGGATGGTGTGATCAGCTTTCGGGACATAGTCGATGTCAACAAAATGCTGGCTTACAGCCGTAGCTATAACAAGGCCGTGGTTTTGGGCGGCGGGCTGTTAGGTCTGGAAGCCGCAAACGGTCTGGTTTCAAGAGGCATGGATGTCACGGTGATTCATAACCATGAAGTATTGCTGAACCGGCAAATGGACAGGCCCGCAGCAAAAATGCTGCAAACGGAACTGGAGCAACGCGGCCTGAAATTTAAAATGGCCGCCAAACTCAAGCAATTGTCGGGCGATGAACAGGGCCATATCACGGCGGTAAGTTTCGACGACTGCATGGATGCAGGAGGTAGAGCAACGCATGGAGCAGTTGCCGGAGACGGCAGCCAACTCGAATGCGATCTGTTTATTATGGCAATCGGCGTTCGTCCCAACATGACGCTGGCTCAGGAAGCGGGTATTTATTGCGAACGCGGCATTGTCGTTAACGATACGCTGCAAAGTTACGATCCCAGCATTTACGCGGTCGGAGAATGTATCCAGCATCGCGGCGCTACCTTCGGCCTGGTTGCTCCGCTGTTTGAGCAGGCCAAAGTCTGCGCCAATCATCTCAGTGCGCATGGTGCGGCGGAATATATCACCCTGCCGACTGCGACCAAGCTTAAAGTAACGGGCATCAACCTGTTTTCGATCGGCGATTTTCAAGGCGATGTAAACTGTGAAACCATCCATTTTACCGATCCCGCTTTAGGCATATATAAGAAACTGGTCGTTAAAGCCAACAAGCTGATCGGCGCGGTGCTGTACGGTGATACGGTCGATGGCGGCTGGTATCAGGAATTGCTGGAGAAGGAAGATAATATTTCCGGCATAAGAGACGTACTGATTTTTGGTAAAGCTTATGCGAGAGATTTTGTTACTACTCAGTAGCCAAAAATAGAACGCAGATGACGCTGATAATTATGATGTGTAAGATTTTTCTGAAGTATCTGTGTTCGTCATATCCATCTGCGTCATCTGCGTTCCATTGTATTTGATGACGCTGATAATTATGATGTGTAAGATTTTTCTGAAGTATCTGTGTTCATCATATCCATCTGCGTCATCTGCGTTCCATTGTATTTGATGACGCTGAGCAGTTACGAGATTTTTAATGAATAAAACCATACAAACCACTTGTCCCTACTGCGGCGTAGGCTGCGGAATCAGCGCGAAGGTCGATGAAGCGCATCATCGTCTTAAAATCAGTGGCGACACTTCGCATCCGGCTAATTTCGGGCGGCTTTGCTCCAAAGGTTCGGCGCTCGGCGAAACCATCGAACTCAAAGGCAGGCTGTTGCAGCCCAAAGTGTACGGGCGTGAAACCAGCTGGACGGAAGCGCTGGATCTGGTTGCGGATTCCTTTCTCAGCACTATCGAAAAATACGGCGCGGATGCGGTGGCGATTTACGGTTCCGGGCAATTGTTGACCGAAGATTATTATGTCGCCAACAAGCTGATGAAAGGCTTTATCGGCAGCGGTAATATGGATACCAATAGCCGCTTGTGCATGTCATCTTCGGTCGCCGGACATAAACGCGCATTCGGCTCGGATACCGTGCCGGGTTGTTATGAGGATTTTGAACAGGCCGAGATGATAGTGTTGATCGGCTCGAATACCGCGTGGTGTCATCCGGTCAGTTTTCAGCGGATACGTGCGGCAAAGGAAGCCAATCCGGCGTTAAAAATCGTGGTGATCGACCCGCGCCGTACCGCCAGTTGCGACATCGCCGATTTGCATTTACCGCTGGCGAGCGGCAGTGACGCTGCCTTGTTTAATGGCTTGCTGCATTTTTTGCGTGAGCAAAACGCGCTGGATTTTGCTTATATTGAAGCGCATACCGAAGGCTTCGTTGAAGCCCTGAATACTGCCGGTATCGATATTGAACGGGTTGCAAAGACTTGCCGGTTAAATAAAGACGACCTGCACCGTTTTTATGCATGGTTTGCCGGACATAAAAAAGTCATGAGTTTGTATAGCCAGGGAATCAATCAATCGTCATCCGGCACCGACAAGGTCAATGCCATTATCAACTGCCATTTGGCTACCGGCAGCATAGGCAAGCCGGGGATGGGGCCGTTTTCACTAACCGGACAACCCAATGCGATGGGCGGGCGTGAAGTCGGGGGCTTGTCGCATCAGCTGGCCGCGCACATGGATTTTTCCAGCACCGACGATATAGAGCGGGTCGCGCGGTTTTGGAATACCTCAAACATTGCCAAAAAGCCGGGTTATCCCGCCGTGGAATTATTCGATGCCATTTACGACGGTAAAGTCAAAGCCGTGTGGATTATGGGTACCAACCCCGCGGTCAGTCTGCCCAATGCCGACAAAGTCAAACAAGCCTTGCAGGGCTGCGAGTTTGTGGTGGTATCCGATTGCATCGCCGACACCGATACCACCGCTTTGGCGCATGTGCTGTTACCCGCGCAAGGCTGGAGCGAAAAAGACGGCACGGTAACCAATTCCGAGCGGCGAATTTCACGGCAACGGGCGTTATTTAAACCGGCGGACAGCGCAAAACCCGATTGGTGGATTATCACCCAAGTGGCGCGACGCATGGGCTTTGAGCAGGCATTCCATTATCAAAGCCCGGTGGAGATTTTTCGTGAACATGCCCAGCTGTCCGGTTTTGAAAATAACGGCCTGCGCGATTTCGACATATCGGCGTTTGCGGACATTACCCGGCATGAGTACGATCATTTACAGCCGATTCAATGGCCGGTTAATCAGGCTTATCCGCAAGGCAGGGCCAGGTTGTTTGAGGACGGGCGGTTTTTTACCGAATCGGGTAAAGCCAGGTTTATTGCGATTACGCCGCGCCAACCGGTCAATCTGCCGGATCAGGATTATCCGCTGATTTTAAATACCGGCCGTTTGCGCGACCAGTGGCATACCATGACCCGCACGGCTATTGCTGCGAAGTTGAATCAGCACAAAACCGAACCTTTCGTGGAGGTGCATCCTGACGATGCCCATTACTTAAGTCTAAAAGAATGCGATGAGCCTCTCTGTGGGCGCGAAATAATTAGCGCAACCGGCGCGCGAATGAATTAGCGCCCACAGCAGTCTGCGGATATACCGAATCTGGCGATCATTGAGAGCCGTTGGGGATCAATGATCGCGCGGGTGCAAATCACCGACAGCCAACTTCCTGGCAGCGTTTTTGTTCCTATGCACTGGACCGAACAATACGCCAATCGCGGACGGATGGGCGCGTTAGTCAATGCCGTGGTCGACCCGATTTCCAACCAACCGGAAAGTAAGCATACGCCGGTGCGCATCAAGGCTTATCAACCCGCCTGGCAAGGTTTTATTCTGTCCCGCCGCGAATTAAACATGATTGCGCCGGATTATTGGGTAAAAATCAAAGGCGAACAGTATTATCGTTATGAACTGGCCGGGATAACGTTGCCTGAAAACTGGCGGGAATGGGCGCAAAAGAACCTTTGCGACAGCGATGGCGGAACTCCCCAGTGGCAGGAATATCAAGATTCCGGTCGAGGTAATTACCGGGCCGCGCGCATTGTGAATAATCAGCTTGAAAGCATAGTTTCTATCGCCACCGAGTCTGCGCTTCCTGAGCGTAACTGGTTGACCGGTTTGTTTGCAAAAACACAGTTGGAAAAAGCGGAACGCATGGCGTTATTGACCGGCAGGCCGCCCGTAGGCGTCGCCGATGTCGGCACTATCGTTTGCGCCTGCTTTAATGTCGGGGAAAAAACCATCCAAGCCGCTATCAAAGAAAAAGGTCTCAAAACCCATCAGGAAGTCGGTCGTTGCCTTAAAGCCGGAACCAACTGCGGCTCCTGTGTGCCGGAGATCAAGGCGTTGTTGTGAGGGAAACGGTACATAAAACACATTATTTGCAATCTGTCCCGGCGGGCGAAACTATAGCCCGTTTACGCCATTCGCCGGGATCCAAGGCATATTCGCTCCCCTCTTAAATCGGAATACACTCTCGGCACGCCGCCAGGCATGCTCCATGCTTTACCTCTCCTTATTCGTGGGTTCGTACCTCTTGCCCCATCAAGCCGAACGCACATGGAGTAAATACGCTTCCATGGAGTACATGGCTTACTATGCAAGCCGTTTATTAGCGGTTATCATGGCGACCGGCATCTGTCGACATATTATGGGAGTTTAAAGCCGAATTTCAGGGGTACTCAGGGCGGATTGGCTGCTTTACGCGTCAATACGGGATTAATTCCAGCGGGTCATAAAAAAACTTCCATTAGTCGCTGTGCGGCTTTAACGATGATAATCCACTATAAACTTCAATAACAATCAGGAGAGAATCATGGCAGTATCACTTACGAAAGGCGGTAACGTTAATCTCAGCAAAGAATCCCCGGGACTGAATAAAATCGCAGTGGGACTAGGCTGGGACGCCCGTGCAACCGATGGCGCAGCGTTTGATTTAGATGCCAGTGCCTTTCTGGTTAAAATGGACGGTAAAGTCCGCTCAGACAGCGATTTTTGTTTTTACAATAATAAAGTGGTCGGCGATGGCGCGGTTCAGCACATGGGCGATAATACCACCGGCGCAGGCGACGGCGATGATGAAACCGTCAAGGTTGAATTATCCAAGGTACCCGGAGACCTGGACA
This sequence comes from Methylobacter sp., assembly GCA_030653175.1. GTDB lineage: Bacteria > Pseudomonadota > Gammaproteobacteria > Methylococcales > Methylomonadaceae > Methylobacter_A. The sequence continues at coordinate 840 of JAURZV010000105.1, read as the reverse complement.
AAATCGTGTTTGCCGTAACCATTCATGAGGCCGAAGCGCGTAAACAGAATTTCGGTCAAGTCAACCATGCTTATATTCGTATTACCAACCAAGACGGCGGCGCAGAAATTGCCCGTTACGATTTGAGCGAAGACGCCTCAATTGAGACGGCCATGGTTTTCGGCGAAATCTACCGCGTCGGCACAGATTGGAAGTTTAAAGCCGTCGGCCAAGGTTTTGCCGGTGGGCTTGGACCATTGGCCGCTTCTTTTGGGGTTAATGTTTAATTACAGCTTATGGAAGGGCTGTCGTTTAAAACCCTCATAGAAATCAATTTAAGATATATCACCACGAAGGCACGAAGAACACGAACGACTGCACGGGCAGATATTTTGCTCCATGCAAAATCTGCATTCCCCACATCCCTGTGGGTTATGCAGGAGGTAGAACAATGCAAGGAGCGATTGTCGAGAAAAACCAAAGTAAAAACTTCGTGTTATGTCTGAGTTAAGCATAGTCGCTTAACTCAGACATCGCAGAAACGTCAGGGACGGGGTTACAAACCCCATCCCGCTTGGTAGTCCACGAAAAGCACGAAAGACACGAAAGAAATCAGCATGTTGTATTACACAGTCATTCACCCCTTGGGTGACGATTCACAACTTGGTATCTCTTTGAAAATTTTCGTGCTTTTCGTGTTTTTCGTGGATCAAATGATTTTTCTAGGAGGCTGTCGGATTATGCCTCACTAAAAATACTAAGTCATTGAAATATATATAAACTATTTTTTATAACGAAAAGCAATAAAAAATTAATTTATTTTAAAATCAATATGTTATGTGGCTGTGATTTTTAAATCCG
>JAURZV010000102.1 GCA_030653175.1 Methylobacter sp. | reverse complement strand
GGAAAGATAAAGGCGCCAAAGTGATTTTATCTTTACGGGCATTGGTTCAGTCTAAGGGGAGATGGCAACAGTTTTGGGATAAGATCGATCAATATGGCTCACACGTTTATGTATAGTTAACATTATTTTGAATCAGCACCCAGAACAAGAATATCTAAATCCTTGATTTAAATGGTGGCGATAGGTGGACTTGAACCGCCGACCCCGGGGTTATGAATGCGCACAATCGTTTATATTGACGGGTACAGTTTTTATAATACAATGCCTGTAAGACAAAATATGGAGAAAATGACAATGAACCCTAAAGAACTGATTGTAAAATGCTATGCAAAGCAAGAAGAAGGCGAGTGGGTGGCTGTGTGTTTAGATTTTTGCTTGGCGACACAAGGCGATTCATTGAATGAGGTGAAGCGCAAGCTTGAGGAACAAATTGCCTTTTATGTCGGCGAGGCATTGCAGGATAAAGAATATGGCAATCAACTACTGGGCAGACGCGCTCCAGTAACACAGTGGCTCGAATATTATTTTATCCGGTTTACCAACATGATTTACCATAAAGCCAGCGTTGTTTTCGATGAAATGATACCCCTTCGTCCTGCATGAGTGGGGAATACCCGCCTATCACATGCAAAGAATTGAAGGCGATATTGGCTTATATGGGGTTTGCCTTCGACACACAAAAAGGCTCTCATGAGCAATGGGTTTTGATTAAGGACAAAAGGAAGTATAAGGTCACTGTCGATTGCCCCAAAGCACCTTTTTCGCAGACGCTTATCAAGAGCATGGCCGAACAAGCCGGGGTAAAGAAAAAGGATTTTTACCGGATTCTCAAGCAACTTTAGCCGCTAACCAAGCGGCTTTTTTGTGCCCAAAATTCAGGCAAGCAATGCGGTGGTTTTATGGCTTTTTATTTTGAACTGCAACGTGGAGACTAAACAGGCATAAAAAAAGCACTTGGTTGTCACCTAAGCGCTTGATTTGTGTGGTGGCGATAGGTGGACTTGAACCACCGACCCCGGGGTTATGAATCCCGTGCTCTAACCAGCTGAGCTACATCGCCATTTAAACAGGTCTTTTGAAGAGCGGAAATTATAAGTACCCACTCTTGCTTTGTCAAACGTTGAATCTGAAATGCACTACGTCGCCGTCTTTAACAATATAGTCTTTGCCTTCAAGCCGCCATTTACCGGCGTCTTTGGCGCCCTGTTCGCCTTTATAATCGATGAAATCCTGATAGGCAATGACTTCGGCACGAATAAAGCCTTTTTCAAAATCGCTGTGAATCACACCGGCCGCCTGGGGTGCGGTCGCGCCGACCGGAATAGTCCAGGCCCTGACTTCTTTGACGCCGGCAGTAAAGTAGGTCGCCAGATTCAGTAATTTGTATCCGGCTCTTACGACACGATTTAATCCGGGTTCTTCCAGCCCCAGATCATCAAGAAATTCCTTCTTTTCATCCTCATCCAGCTGGGCTATTTCCGCTTCTATTGCCGCGCAGATCGGCACGACCATGGCGCCTTCTTTCACGGCCAGCGCTTTCACTTTATCCAGCAGTGGATTGTTTTCGAAACCGTCATCCTGAACATTGGCAATGTACATGGCCGGCTTGATCGTCATCAAACACAGGTCTTTAATCAGGGCTTTTTCATCTTCGGTTAACGGCAGGGTTCGCGCGGGTTCACCCGAGTCCAGTTGCTTGAAAACCTTGTCCAGCACGTCTTTTTTTGCCTGTTCGTCTTTGTTGCCGGTTCTGGCCGCTTTGGTCGCACGCAGCAAGGCTTTTTCAACGGAAGCCATATCGGCCAGCGCCAATTCCGTATTAATGACTTCGATGTCGGAGATGGGATCGATTTTTCCGGCGACATGGATGACGTTATCATCCTGAAAGCAGCGTACAACATGAGCAATAGCATCCGTTTCACGGATATTGGCTAAGAACTGGTTGCCCAAACCTTCGCCTTTCGATGCGCCCGCCACGAGCCCTGCAATGTCTACAAACTCAATCGTGGTAGGCAACACGCGTTCGGGTTTTACAATTTCCGCCAGCTTGTCCATCCGGCTGTCAGGCACGGGAACTACGCCTACATTGGGATCAATGGTGCAGAAGGGGTAATTTTCGGCCGCGATTTTTGCACGGGTTAATGCATTAAATAAGGTTGATTTTCCAACATTGGGTAAACCAACGATTCCACAATACAGCGCCATAGAGTTCTCTGAGATTTTAAATAAGAAATGAGTGCAGCAAGATATCAAGCCGAAACAAAGCGGGGATTATACAAGCTATGGCTTTAATCTAAAAAACTAAAACAAGTCCATAGGATGTGCTGAGGAACGAAGCGCATCAATCGCGAACGATGGGCTTCCTTCGTCAGCCCATCCTATAGCTCTGATTGTTAGACCCGAGCTGTTAGATTTTTTCTTCATGTTCTTCATGCTCTTCGTGGTAAATAACCAAACAAATGGCTAAACTACAGTATCGCTTACATACCACAAGACAAATGCTTACATGTTAAAACAAACGCCGCTTTACAATTTGCATCTTGAGCTGGGCGCCAGGATGGTGCCGTTTGCCGGCTATCTTATGCCGGTGCAATACGGCAAGGGTACGTTGCAAGAACATCTGCACTGCCGCAGTCATGCCGGTTTCTTCGATATTTCCCACATGGGACAGTGTCTGATTCTGGGCGATGATGCGGTTCATGAACTTGAGCAACTGGTACCCGGCGATATTGCCGGACTTAAATCCGGCGAGCAGAAATATACGGTATTAACCAACAATAATGGCGGAATTATCGATGATATCGTCATTACCCGTATCGACACGGGCTTGATGATTATTGTGAATGCTGCCTGCAAAGACAAAGATTTTAAGTATCTGTATAGTCGTTTAACCGGCCGGTGTTGTTTTAATGAACTGACAGGGCAGGCTTTGTTCGCCTTGCAAGGTCCTGCCGCCGCATCGGTCATAGAAAAGTTTTCGGCACAAGCCGCTGAGCTTTCCTTTATGCACGCCTGCGGCACATATATTAACGGCATAAAATGCAACATCAGCCGTAGCGGTTATACCGGCGAAGACGGTTTTGAAATATTGGTAGGCCATCATTATGCTGAACAACTTGCCCGCCTGTTGCTGGCCGAAGACGATGTGGAACCCATAGGTTTGGCGGCCAGAGATTCGTTGCGCCTGGAAGCGGGGCTATGCCTTTACGGCCATGAGCTTAATGAATCGATTACGCCGGTAGAGGCAGGTCTCCAGTGGCTGCTTAAAAAAGGTGGTAACCAATTTCCCGGAGCCGACAAAATTCTGGCTCAGTTGCAATACGGACCGGAAAAAATCCGCGTCGGTTTGCTGGTCGATAGCAAAATACCTGTTCGGGAAGGCAGTGTAATTTGTAACAGTGAAGGTATCGCCGTAGGCTATGTTACCAGCGGCAGTTTTTCTCCCGGTTTGGGACGGCCGATTGCTATGGCGTTGCTTGACCCGTATACCGTTGACTTGGGCAATCCGCTATACACCATGGTTCGCGATCATCGGATTACAGTTACCATGACCCCATTGCCTTTTATCCCCCATCGCTACCATCGGTAAAATCATGACCTCATCTCGCCCTGGCTTGGCTCAATTGGAAATGCGCGGTAATTTCATCAACCGCCACATCGGCCCCAACCCGCAGCAAATCAAAGACATGCTGACAGAGCTGGGTTTAAACGAACTGGAAGACATTATCGATCTGGCTATTCCGGCCAATATCCTGAATCATGAACCGCTAAAGCTGACCGAAACAATCAGCGAACGCGCGGTGATCAAGCATCTGCGCAAAATGCGCGAACGCAATAAAGTGTTCACCTCGATGATCGGCATGGGTTATTACGACACCATCATGCCAGCGGTGATTAAGCGCAATGTGCTGGAAAATCCCGCCTGGTATACGGCTTACACGCCTTATCAGGCCGAAGTCAGTCAGGGGCGGCTGGAAGCGTTGCTGACATTTCAGCAAGTCATTATCGATTTAACCGGCATGGCACTTGCCAATGCCTCGCTGCTTGATGAGGCCACGGCGGCGGCGGAAGCGATGACCATGTCGCGGCGCTTGTCCAAAAGCACAGCCAACAGCATATTCGTGGATCGGGACTGCCATCCGCAGACCATCGCCGTGATCAAGACCCGCGCCCGCTCCCTGGGTTATGAGGTTATCGTCGCCGACCCCTATCACGATCTGGAACAATACGACTTTTTTGCGCTGCTGGTGCAATATCCCGGTTGCAAAGGCGAAATAAAAGACCTGGCCGCAGTCACCGCCATAGCTCAGGCCAAATCGGCGCTGGTCACGGTGGCGGCGGATTTGTTGGCGCTGGTGCTGCTTAAACCGCCTGCCGAATTCGGCGTCGATATAGTGGTCGGCAACTCCCAGCGATTTGGCGTGCCGATGGGTTACGGCGGGCCTCATGCCGCCTATTTTGCGACCAAGGACGAATACAAACGTTCGGTACCCGGCCGCATTATCGGCGTGTCCAAAGACAGTCACGGACAGCCGGCCTTGCGCATGGCGCTGCAAACCCGCGAGCAACATATCCGCCGGGACAAGGCCACCAGCAATATCTGCACATCGCAGGTTTTGCTCGCCGTCATCGCCGGATTTTATGCGGTTTATCACGGCGCGGAAGGCTTGCGCCTGATTGCAGGCCGGGTGCATCGTTACACGCAAATCCTGGCGGCAGGTATTACCCAGCTGGGGCATCAGGTGCTGAGCGATTGTTATTTCGATACCTTGATTATCAGCACCCCGAACCGGGCAAAACGCATCGCCGCCCAGGCCACGGAAGCCTATATTAACCTGCGTGTTATCGATGCGGATCATATCGGCATATCGTTGGACGAGACCACAACGCGGGAAAACTTAAGGGATGTCTGGCAGGTTTTTGCATCCGCTACTGCCGATCTTCCCGACATTAATGGTCTGGATGCGACAGTCGGCGAATGCATCCCGGAAGCCTTGTTGCGGTGCGATCAAATCCTGCAACATCCGGTTTTCGACCGTTATCATTCCGAAACCGAAATGATGCGTTATATGCGCCGCCTTGCCAGACGCGATATAGCGCTGGATCGCTCGATGATCCCGCTGGGTTCCTGTACCATGAAGCTCAATGCCGCCACGGAAATGCAGACCATTTCCTATTATGAATTCAATGCGCTGCACCCGTTCGCGCCGCTGTACCAGACCCACGGTTATCAGCAGATGTTTGCCGAGTTGGAAGATATGTTATGCGATCTGACCGGCTTTGACGCTTTTTCTTTGCAACCCAACGCCGGTTCCCAAGGCGAATACACAGGCCTTTTAGTCATCCGCAAATATCATGAAGTCAGGGGGCAGGCGCAACGCAACATCTGCCTGATACCCGCTTCAGCGCATGGCACCAATCCGGCCAGCGCTACGATGGCGGGGCTTAAAGTCGTGGTGGTCGCCTGCGATCAAAACGGCAACGTCAGCCTGGATGATTTGCGCGTCAAAGTAGTTGAATATCAACACACGCTGGCCGCGTTAATGATTACCTATCCGTCCACGCACGGCGTATTCGAACAGGCGTTCCGGGAAATCTGCGACCTTATCCACCAGCACGGGGGACAGGTTTATCTGGATGGCGCCAACTTCAATGCGCTGGTAGGCTTGAGCCGTCCCGGCAAAATCGGCGCCGATGTCGCCCACCTTAATCTGCATAAAACCTTCTGCATTCCGCATGGCGGCGGCGGTCCCGGCGTTGGTCCGATAGGCGTGGGCGCGCATCTGGCTCCTTTTCTGCCCGATCATCCGGTTGTTGAAGGCGTCAATCCGGCCAAAGGCGAGCACGGCACTATCGGCACGGTGTCCGCCGCGCCTTGGGGTTCGGCCAGTATTTACACCATTTCCTGGGCATATATCGCGATGATGGGTGCAGCCGGTTTGAAACGCGCAACCCTGACTGCGATCCTGAACGCCAATTACATCGCCAAACGTTTGGCGCCGTATTACCCGATTTTATACACAGGCAAAAACGGCTGGGTCGCGCATGAATGCATTATCGATTGCCATGAATTCAAAAAGACCTGCAACGTCACCGTGGAAGACATCGCCAAACGCCTGATCGACTACGGTTTTCATGCGCCCACCGTATCGTTTCCGGTCGCCGACACCTTGATGATAGAACCTACCGAAAGCGAAGATAAGGCTGAAATAGACCGTTTTTGTGCCGCATTAATCGCCATCCGCGAGGAAATCAAGACCATAGAAACCGGCGAAGCAGATGCCGAAAACAACCTGCTGCATAATGCACCGCACACCCACCGCTTGTTGCTGGAAAAATGGACGCTGCCTTACTCGAAACAACAGGCTTTTTTCCCGAACAGCGATCAGCATGACGATAAATACTGGCCGCCGGTCGGGCGTATCGATAATGTTTATGGCGATAGGCATGTGTTTTGCCGCTGTCCGCCGGTGGATGACGAATAACTGATGTTAAGCGCTGTTCACGAAAAGCACGAAAAGGCTTGAGTAACTGGAGTTCAAAGCTGGCTTTGAACGATTTATACGTACAAGGCCAGCCTTTGTACTCCGGTAATACACAAAGCTTACCTTGATCCATTTTTCGTGCTTTTCGTGGACAAGGCTTTTTCATTTACATCCGCAACGGCGTGACTTTACCGGTCATCCGGTAATTTCGATAATCCGCCACAACCTGGGCATGGTCGAATGCCAGCACGGCGGGAAGATTGTCGAAAGTAAAAAGGCCGAAATTTTTTGCATCATCGGCGGCTCGCGGTATTCCCGAGGCTTCGGCAATATAGACGGCGGTGACGGTATGGTTGCGGGAATCGCGTTCGGGATTGGAGTAGATGCCCAGTAAAGCCGTCAAGGTAATATCCAGACAAGTTTCTTCCTTGGCCTCGCGAATCGCGGCATGCTCCATGGTTTCGCCGACATCGACAAAACCGCCCGGCACTGCCCAGCCGTATGGCGGATAAGCGCGTTCGATCAGCACAAACGGCCGGTCAGGCTGGTCTATCAGTTCGATTAAAATATCGGCTGCCAACAAAGGGGTGACGGGTTTTGGCATGTTATCTCCTGAAAGCTGGTGTGAGCGGTTAAAATCTTAAGCTGAACGAATCGCCGATGAAATATACCACAGGAACTCTTAAGAGAGTTTTTTCACCGCGAACGATTGCATGGTTGCAGGAGGTAGAGCAACGCAGGGAGCGGTTGCCGAGAGCAATCCAGGATGTATGTAGCCGAAGCTGGTAAAGCGACATTTGAAATGCCCTCACCCTAGCCCTCTACCGAGGGGTGAGCGATTTAAGCCGTTGCATGAAATGCCTCCTCAGCGCTTACCCTTCGACAAGTCCGGCACGAATTAGTCCGGATACCTGACAGATAACCGTGAACAATACAAAATTTCCGATCGAAGCAATAAGATCATCAATGAATCCTTTTTTCCAGTGAAATGCTGCCCGGCGCTTCGCAATAAATGACCATCGTTATCAGTTCGGCGACATTTTCAGCCTGCATTTTTTCCATGATACTTGCCCGGTGTACATCTACGGTGCGATTGCTGATATTGAGTATTTTAGCGGATTCCTTATTGGAGTGACTTTTGACTATCAGTCCCAGCACTTCTTTTTCCCTTGTTGTTAAATGATCGATGCGGTCTTGTATAAGGCGTTTTTTGACAAATTCTTCCCTGAACGCAACGTCCTTTTTAAGGGCTTCATTGATTCGTTCCAGCAATATTTCATTATTAAACGGTTTTTCCAGAAAATCGACAGCGCCGGATCTGAAGGCTTTTGCCGAGTCGGCAATATCGGCATGACCGCTGATAAATATGATAGGAATATTTATCCCTCTGTTCAATAATTCGCTCTGAAGTTCGTGACCGGTCATTAAAGGCATTCTAACATCCAGCAGTAGGCATCCGGGCTGATCAGGAACATAGTTATTCAAAAACGCCTCGGCGGAATCAAAATTCCTGACCGCCAGTCCTGTTGATTCAATCAAGAGAGTAAGTGAGTCACGTATCGCGAATTCATCGTCAACTAAATAAACGATAGGTGTTGAGTTATCAATGCTCATCAGATTTTCTCCGTATGGGTAGAATGAAATAAAAAGTGGTGCCTTTTCCAAGTTGGCTATTGAAATGCAATGTTCCATCATGGGCTTCGATAAGTGAACGGCTGATGGATAGTCCCATGCCCATGCCGTCTGCCTTGGTGGTGTAAAAAGGTGTCAATATTCTTTGTTGTTGATCTGCATCAATCCCCGGCCCGTTGTCTTTCACCCTGACCTGTATGCTATTATTGAGTGTCAATTGGCTATGGATAGCTAAGTGGCGTTGTTGTTTTGCGGGTAATGTTTTTAAGGCATCAACACTGTTTCGTAGCAGGTTTATGATGACCTGTTCAATTTGTACATGATCGACATAGAGAGGCGGCAGATTATTTTCCAGCTCAAATGTCAGCTTTATGCCGTTTTGTTTAAGATCGGTAATACACAGACTGACAGCCTCATGAATCAAGCTGTTAATGTCGGCGGTTGAACGATGTTTTGCATGGGATTTGACGAACTCCCTCATGCGATGAATTATCCGTCCCGCTCTTAAAGCCTGCTGCTGAGTTTTGTATAGGATCTCTGTGAGTTTCACCAGGTCAGGGTTTTCAGCGCTAATAAGGTTTAAACTGACTTGCGTATAGCTGGAAATCGCGGACAGCGGTTGGTTAACTTCATGAGCAATGCCTGACGCCATTTCACCCATCAGCCCAAGGCGGGTGACATGGGCGAGTTCGTCCAGATGTTCCTTGTCTTGCTGTTCCCGATATTTGCGCAAACTCACATCGCGCACAATATGGGTAAAATAGTGCGCATTATCGACTGAAAACTCCGCTATGGACATATCCAGAGGCACTGTAAAACCGCTTTTGTGAATGCCTTCAACTTCCTGAATTTGACCGATAAGTTTTACTGCATGAGGCAAGCTGCAATCATTCATTTCTGTTGGCGATGACGGTATGAGTTTGTTAATGCTGCAACCAGTCAGCTCTTCCGGTTTATAGCCGAAAATGGTTTCTACTGTGGCATTAGCGGATACAATGATGTTGGACATGTCAATAGTGATAATGCCTTCTACTGACGCATTAAAAATGGAGTTGAGTTTGGCTTCCCGTTCCAGCAGTTGGTGTTTGGAGCGGCGGAGTTCTTCAACTTTTTTCATTAAACTCAGATTACTTACAATCAGTTCGCTGGTCTGTCTGCGAACTTTCTCTTCCAGTTTTTCATTAAGATAGGCGATGGTCTCTTGCGCTTGCTTACGCTCGGTTATGTTATTAATGGTCAGACATATTTGCAACGCGTTTTTATCGTTGTAAACGACCCTTGCGTAGCATTCAATATAAGTTAATATTTTGTTTTTATCGCCTGGTTGCGACACATCCGTGCAAAGTTGAAAGTACCTGCGTTCTGGATGAGTGGGCGAGTCCCCCGTATCTTTGGTTTTGGCGTTAAGGGCTTGGCCGGTTTTTTTGGCTAAGAGACGATGGATAAACAAGTAATAATTATCCTGATCGGAAGGGTGAATAAATCCCCCCAATCTCTTGTTGATAAGCTCGTCTTTCGGACAACCCAACAGGGCTGCGGCCGCAATATTGACTTGCTGGATGATCCCCGCTTCATTTAACGTCAGATAACCTACAGGAGAGAAATCATAAAGTTGTGCGTAGGTATCGCGGGATGCAGTCAATTCCTGATGCGTCCTGTTTAATTCCTCGTTCTGCATTCTCAGTTCTATTTGATGAACCTGAAACTCGAACAGCAGTTTTTGAATGTCGTCACTAGACATTCGGGCGATATCGGCACCCGAATGTCGGAGCATGATTTCCGCTTGTTTTCGAATAGCTTCACGATGCTTATTCAGTAAAGCCTCTGCTTTACCGTCAAGACTTTCAGTATTCAGATGCTCATTAGGTAACTTACTCATGAATCAGTATCCGTTTTTACAGGTTAACCAAATAAGATGATTCGCAGGAATAAATACGCCGTTCTCCTTCAGAATTGGTATCTTGCTTTGTTAAGTTTTTCAGTAATATGTCAGGTTTTACAGGATTAGTCTTTTATTTTGTGAGCCTACTCTTACAATTTAGACAAAAATTCCAATTTGTAAGCTAGCTTGATAACTCTTTCATCAATTGAAATTGTTCGTAAAAAACATTGAAACCTGTGGATATTTAGCAGGCATGGTATAGGGTCCGAAGTTGGTAAAGCAACAAAGTCCCCTCTCCCCTCGGGAGAGGGCTAGGGTGAGGGCATTTCAAATGTCGCTTTACCGGCTTCGGCTACTATAACTAAAGCAACTGCTTGATAAATCATATGAATGCTGGTAAGTCGTTGTTTTAATCTAAAAAAAATCAGTTAACCAAAGTGTTGTGAATTGAGATGCCTGAATGACTTGCATTGAGCCATGGTATTGCCGGCCAAAGTTATTCACCTAGATGGTGCGGACATTGTAGGGGCGACCGGTCGGTCGCCCCTAGGGTAGCTCGGGAATATCAAATCCAACTGATCTTTTTAGGTTTAAGGCTTAATCAATAATGTACGGCATTAGTTAGTAAAAATACATAAGCAAAACTACCTAGGTAGACGTACGAGTTTTGCAGTTATTTTCTTTGCTATAAGATTTAGCCGTAAATTGATGGGGTGGTCTGTAGGCGCCTATCTATCCATAGCTGACAACTGGCATTTAGCTTGTTTTTAAGCTAACGGGATCGTGTCGGGTTCTAGGAGGCTGTCGGATTATGCCTCACTAAAAATACTAAGTCATTGAAATATATATAAACTATTTTTTATAACGAAAAGCAATAAAAAATTAATTTATTTTAAAATCAATATGTTATGTGGCTGTGATTTTTAAATCCG
>JAURZV010000101.1 GCA_030653175.1 Methylobacter sp. | reverse complement strand
CGGATTTAAAAATCACAGCCACATAACATATTGATTTTAAAATAAATTAATTTTTTATTGCTTTTCGTTATAAAAAATAGTTTATATATATTTCAATGACTTAGTATTTTTAGTGAGGCATAATCCGACAGCCTCCTAGAGAAATTGTTCACCACGAAGGACACGTTATGGTTGAATGCCGTGGGCGCGAATAAATTCGCGCCCACAGAACGAGATAAAAATCGCATTTCAAATCATTACTCCAAGGAAATTGCAGGGCTCGCTCGCTATTCTGATTATCCTGCTGACTGGACGCCCTTGCTTTTCAGCAATTCGTGATAACGATCGTACTGCTCCCGCAATCACATTATCGCCGATCTGTGCATAAATCTTCTGCAACTGACCGGTGACCTGGCCGCCGACATCGACATATTCTTTCGGCTCCAGTTTACCTTGGGCGGTGACATTTTCTTCAATGTCCTCCGAGGTTACAGTAACGACATTTTTGTTGGCATCTTTCGACTGCTTGGGTTGCAGCAAGCCGTAACCGGCGACTGCGAAACAGCCTTAACCGGATTCAGACGACTGCTATAAAAGGAACGTCTATTAATTGCAATTTGGAGCAATCATAGGTGGAAATGCTATAAAACCTTACCTGATTAGCAAGGAACCTCAGCCGGCACCGTCATACCTGCATGGATGCCGGCATCCGGAGCCCATGGATAGCAATATTTAACGTAGGGCGTGCCCTCGGCTGTATCTTTTCGCCTTCGCTTGTCTTTAGAAAACGACATGCGAAGGCATTATTTAAAGAGCAAAAAAAATTCTTTTGATCGGCAATAGCGAAATATTGCGGCAACTCCGCCAAAAAGCTATTTTGGCATTGTTGATTTACCGCAACGTTATGTCGTTATGCTTTATTTAAAAAGCTACATTATTAAGAACCGCATAAGTACATCTCAAACTTGTCCGGCAGGTTTATTTTTCGGTGCATTAATTGTTTTTTTATCAATTTTCCCTTGTACTCCACTGTTTGGCTCCCAAGGCTTGCTCGCTTGCAAATCATCGTCATCCAGAGGCGGACGAGGATCTTTACCTGCCATTAAATCCTCAATTTGCAATCGATCTATGGTTTCCCACTTCATCAATGCATCGGCCATTTTGTGCAGAATATCGATATTCTGCTGCAAAATAGTTTCAGCGCGCTGATAGTTGCGGTCTATCACTGAGCGTATTTCCTCATCAATAAGCTGTGCAACATTGTCGGATACGGAACTGCCTTGAGTGCCCGGATGCCCCATAAAAGGCCTACCACCCTCCTCACCATACACCAGTGGGCCGAGTTTATCGGATAATCCCCAACGCGTAACCATGTTGCGCGCCAGCTCTGTGGCACGTTCAATATCATTCGATGCGCCTGTGGTCACCCGGTCACCGCCGTAAATCATCAGCTCCGCAATCCTGCCGCCGAACAAGCTGGCTATCTGGCTTTCCAGCTTACGTTTGCTCGCGCTATATTGATCCCTGTCGGGCAGGAACATGGTGATGCCCAAGGCCCTGCCTCTGGGCATGATGCTGACTTTATAAACGGCGTCATGGTCAGGAGACATTTGCCCGACGATGCAATGCCCGGCTTCATGGTATGCCGTCAACAATTTGTCCTCTTCGGTCATGACCATGGTATGCCGTTCTGCGCCCATCAGGATTTTATCCTTGGCTTTTTCAAGATCGCTCATGCTGACTTCCTGCTTATTGGAGCGGGCGGCAAAAAGCGCGGCTTCATTGATAATATTGGCAAGATCGGCGCCTGAAAAACCGGGCGTTCCCCTGGCAAGGTATTTCAATTCAACATCGGCAGCCGCAGGCACTTTTTTGATATGCACATTCAGAATTTGCTCGCGACCGCGTACATCGGGCAAGCCGACATTGACCTGCCGGTCGAATCGCCCCGGCCTGAGCAAGGCTTTATCCAGTACATCGGCACGGTTGGTTGCGGCGATGACGATAACGCCTTCATTACCGTTAAATCCGTCCATTTCCACCAGTAACTGATTGAGGGTTTGCTCCCGTTCATCATTGCCGCCGCCCATGCCTGGACCGCCCCGCTGGCGACCGACTGCATCGATCTCGTCGATAAAGATAATGCAAGGTGCATGTTCTTTAGCCTGGGCAAACATATCCCTGACTCTCGAGGCACCGACGCCGACAAACATTTCGACAAAATCCGAACCTGAAATGGTAAAAAACTTCACTCCCGCTTCACCGGCAATGGCTTTGGCAATCAGGGTTTTACCGGTTCCCGGCGGACCGACCATCAAAATGCCGCGCGGTATTTTTCCGCCCAATTTTTGAAATTTCTGCGGATCGGCCAAAAAATCAACCAGCTCGGCCACGTCTTCTTTGGCTTCTTCGCAACCGGCAACATCGCTAAAGGTCACGGTCATTTTGTCTTCTTCAAGCATTTTGGCCTTGCTCTTGCCAAAGCCACCGCCGCCCATGCCGCCTTGCATTCTGCGCATGTAAATGACCAGTACAACGATCATTAACAGCATCGGAAACCAGGAGATAAAGACTCTCATCAGGAATGTCTCCTGTTCGGGAGGCACTGTTCTTATCTGAACGCCGGCGCTCAGAAGATCGTCAATTAAATGCCCATCGCCGGGATTAAAGGTCTGATAGTTTTGTCCGTCTGAAGTTCGAACGCCAATCTGCTGACCCGACACTTCCACACGCTCAACCTGACCATGCTTTACCTTACTGATAAAATCCGAATAGGCCAGGGTATCCTGTATCGGAGGCGTTGATTTTACGCGGTCATAAATTAAATATGCTCCGCCAATCACAACGCAAAAAATCAGAACATTAAACAAATATTTCTTCATGTGTACTCTCCTAAGTTACGACTGCCATGGATGGCGGAAGTGTCGCTATCGGTAGGGAACCGATGCGACCGCTTAATAACGAGCGTTAATCATAAAAAACTCATTAATTGCTTACCATAGCTGAGTTTCATTTTATTGAGCGCCCTAACCTGAATCTGCCTAACCCGCTCTCTGGTTAAGTTAAGTTCTGCGCCAATTTCCTGCAAAGTCATTTCATTACCGGTATTGATGCCAAAATGGCAACAAATAACCTTTAACTCCCGTGGATCAAGGATCTTAACCGCTTTGCCAATCCAGGTCTTAAGATCCGATTGCTCTATTTTTTTAAACGGATTGGCAAAAACTTGCTGTTCTAAAAAATCAATCGGTGCTAACGATTCCACATCGCCATCCAGATTTTCCAGCGACACTGCCGTTTGCGAGATGGATAAAATAGCATTAATTTGATCATCGGGTATTTTTGAATATTCGGTTAATTCTTTAATGGAAGGCTCCCTACCCGTTTTTGAAAGCAACTCATTTTTGGCACGCAACACTTTATGAATATTGGCCACCTGTTCGCAAGGCACACGCACGACTCTTTCACTACGAGACAGGGCACGGGAAATAGCCTGTTTGATCCAATAGGCTGCATAAGTTGAAAATTGAAAACCCAAGTGATAATCAAATTTATCGATAGCCCTTAATAAGCCGGTTTGACCTTCCTGCACCAAATCTTCAAAGTCTAAAAAACCGCATTTGTACTGGTTGGCTATGAATAAAACCAAGCCGGAATTTGCCTCCGCTAATGCTTGTCTTGAACTTAACCAAAGATGTTCGGCAAAAATCATATCCGTCACGTATTGCTGCATATCGGTACCGGACAAAAAGAGAAATTGCTCATCAAATTGACTGGCGCGCATGGCTTTGAGTATACCAGGCAAATTTAACTTGCCGGGCCGACTTGATCTTTCCAGACGTTTAACAACCCAATCGGAATGATTTTTAACATTCTGACTGACTTCTCGGGTCGTGAGAACATAAATAATGAATTCAGTCAGCGCCAACAGATCTTCAATCGAAAAAGGAAATGCTTGCAGTGCCTCGGTTAAATGCCGATTTTCATCGGCTTCAGCTTCACGATTGAAACCTCTGCCTGAAAACGACAAGCTTGCCAGCAAGTAATGGCTCTTGATTTTGGCTAAAGCACCCGTAAGCGCTTCGGCAGTTCGCTCAGACTCGTAAGCCTCTGCTTCGTATCTATGAAGCAACCATAACGCAGTGGCCGGAAATTGAGACAGAATATTAATCAGCCTGAGTTTACCGGCTTCTAAATTATTTGCTATTTGAAAATTACAATGTTCAGCGCTTTTTTTCGCTTCATTAACGCTATTAACAATCGCCGTTTCCGGTTTTATCAAAGGTTTATTTAAATACATCATAGCCCCCACATCTTGCCGACACTGTTTTTTAAGCTTATTCGATGAAACTCCTGCTGTGGAAAATAGTGCGGTTAATAGAATTTATTTGTTTAATATAATAATCCCCCTTTTATTGAAAATAAATCTCACTAAAATAAGGGTTTCTCAGGGACCGCTTCCTTTGTTCGTACTGATGAGTGGCTCGAACGAAATGATACGTACCGGTTACAGTAGCCACACCGGTCATTGTTATAGCTAATGCTTGAATCCTTTATCAACCGGGCTGCTTTCTTTATACTGTTTCGTTCAAGATTCAACTTCCGTTGCGGCAGATAAACGAGCTGAATTCTCAGTTGCCGTCCGCCCCCTCAACCCAATAATCGAGCGATTTTGTGCTATGACTACTCTCTCGCCGCCTTTTGCACAAGTACATTCTATTTTTGAACAACTTTATACCAATTTAGAACGGGGGATATTTGGACAACAGCGTACCTTGCACTGACAATTGGCGGCATTCAGCAATGGGTCGGACGTTTGCATATACCGGCACTACACCAGCTTTATAATCTTCATTACCGGTTACGTTTCGACCCTATTGGGCTTTCCAGCGAACGAAGACAACTGTTACGGCAACAGGCAAGCGCATGGGCGGGAGATTTTCAGGACGAAGTTGCCAAGCATTAACATTGCAAGGTAGGCATCGAGTATGATGACGATTATTTTAAATGATACATACGCATCTTATCGGCTAAGTGCATCTTGAATCTACAACAGCAACCTTTATGATCTCTGTACCTTTATTGATTACCGCCCCGCATCCTTGCAGCTATTTGGAAGGTGAGCAAGCACAAACGGCATTTGTTAGTCCTTCATTCGAACTTAATACCACCGTTTATTCGCAACTTATTGCTCATGGTTTCAGGCGTAGCGGCGGCGACGTTTACCGTCCCCAGTGTGCGCAGTGTTCGCAATGCGTTCCGGTGCGCTTGCCCGTTGCGCAATTTAAACCCAGTCGCAACCAGAAGCGTTGTTTGCAAAAAAATCAACAAATCACAGCAATAATCAAGCCCGCCGCCTTTGAACAAGCCCATTACGATCTTTATCTGCGCTACCAAAATCAACGTCATGCCGAGGGCAACATGGCACACTCCAGCCCAGATGACTACATCAGATTTTTAGGCAGTTCATGGTGTAACACTCAATTTATAGAATTTTCCATTGCCGATGAACTTGCCGCTGTGGCTGTTGTAGACCGCCTTGATAATGCCCTCTCCGCCGTTTATACCTTCTTTGATCCCAAATTTTCCAGCCATAGCCTTGGCGTTTATGCGGTGCTACGGCAAATTCAATATGCTCAAGAACAGGGCCTGGAGTGGCTGTATCTTGGATTTTGGATTGCCGACTGTCAAAAAATGAACTATAAAAACCAATACCAACCCCTGCAAGGCTTGATTAACCAACAGTGGGACTTTTTAAATATCGGCAACCCAGTGGAAAATATCAATGGCTAAGTTAAAAAATGAATCTCAGCTGCTAAAAAAAGCGATGGAGGTTGGTGAAAATTATGCGAAAAATCGCGGCTACGCAAATTTTGCCTCGACGGATTCGGCAAAAGATAAAGCTGAATGTCTTTATCGTCTGCTGGTCAATGATCAACTTATCCAGCCATTGGCGATTGATCAGGAAAACGGGGTGAATATGAAACATAAATTAGCGTTATGGATAGCGCGGCAATTACCGAAAGATCATCCTCTTTTGAAATAAACGAACCCTACACCAAAGGTAGATATGATGAATAACAAAACAAAGCTGCGCTGGGGTATTTTAGGTGCGGCGCGTATCAACGAGCGTCTAATGCCCGCCATCGTCGAAGCGTCCAATGCCGAGCTGGTTGCTATAGCCAGTCGTCGCCCCGGCGCCGCCGCGCAAACGCTGGCGCAGTACGCGCCGCAACAGCAGGTCCGGATTTACGATAATCTCGAAGCGTTACTTGATGATCCGGAAGTCGATGCCGTGTACCTGCCGCTTGCCAATCACGAACATGCCGAATGGACGCTGCGTGCTATCGAACATGGCAAACATGTGCTGTGCGAAAAGCCTATGGCGCTGACTGTGGATGACATAGAAGCTATTAAAGCCGCAGCACAACAGCATAAAGTCACCGTAATGGAAGGCTTCATGTACCGTTTCCACCCGCAACATGCGAGAGTGCGGGAATTGATTCATTCAGGCATGATAGGCGAAATAAGGTCGGTGCGATCCAGCTATTCTTTTATGATGCGGCCTGCACGGATGTATCGTTTGACAGAAAGCGTCGAAAACGGCGGCGGCGCGATGTGGGACATCGGTTGTTATGCGATCCATTCAGCGCGGATGTTTTTCGACGAGCCTGCTGTCTCGGTAACCGCCATAGCCAAGTATGTCGAGAGCGGCGCGGATATAGCAACCAGCGGCATCATCGATTTCGGTGATGGAAAATATGCGCATTTCGATTTCAGCTTTGAGCGTGCAAGGCGTTGCGAATATGAAATCATCGGCACCAAGGGCGGCATTAAATGCCTCAATGTCTGGAGTATGCCCGGCGATGCACCGGTGATTTCATGGTGGACTGAAGACGGCGAGCAAGGTGAAGAACGACTGCCTACGGCTAATCACTTCCGGCTGGAAATCGAGCATTTCAGCGATTGCGTATTAAACGGCAATGCCCCCGCGCTGTCGCTGGAAGATGCAAAAGCCAATTGCCAAATCATCGTTGCCGCCTTGCAATCTGCGGCTCTTGGGCAACGGGTCAAGCTGGGTTAAGGATATTTTTGATTCACTTTTCCAGTACAGACACGCAGTCAAGTTTATACTGAATATTTTTGGCAGGTTTAAATCAACTGATTTCTTTAGGATCATCGGCAATCCGATTGAACTCTAAGTAGTTGAGCAAAAGTTTTCTACAATTCGTGGGACCGGCTTTAGCCGCTATAATCGCCCGGCTAAAGCCGCTCCCACTAATACCAATAATGTTAAGAAACTTATGAACGCCTACTTACTGACATCGAATTGAAGCGGCGGCTTATATATTCAACCAACAATGCTATATCGACCTATTATGGGTACTTTCTTATGGAAATGAGTGAGTTGCCGGGAACGGTAATATGAACAAAAATGACAATAACGGCGTTTCTGAAGCAAGCGTTCCTCTAAGCCGCGAGAAATTGGCCACTGCACATAAAAATGCGGCCGACTTGCATGAAGACTCTGCCAATCAAGCCGGCTCGCGCGAGCGAAGAATTCGCGTAGTGGAGACTACACAGGCAGCGCCCGACGAGCACATGATTATGCTGCAACAAGCGAACGCACACTTGGTCATCGCTACAATTGAAGCACAAAAACTGGCCGAACAAGTCCAAATAGCTAAAGATCAATTGGATCATTTGGCCCATCACGATGCTCTCACCGATTTGCCTAATCGCATTCTGCTGAACGATCGGCTTGCCCAATCGATTGCACTGGCACACCGTCAAGGCAAACAATTTGCGGTAATGTTTATGGATCTGGATCGTTTTAAACACATCAACGACTCCTTGGGACATGAGGTTGGCGACCAACTGCTGCTGTCGGTTGCGCAACGCATGGTGAGTTGTGTGCGTCATTCGGACACCATCAGTCGCCAGGGTGGGGACGAATTCGTGCTGCTGCTGCACTCTATTGAGCATGCAGAAGACGCTGCGCTCTCTGCACAAAAAATGCTCACGGCGCTCGCCTTGCCTCACAGTATCGGCCAGCACGATCTCCATATCAGCGTGAGTATCGGTATCAGCATCTACCCCGACGATGGTCGGGATGCGGAAACCCTGATCAAGAGCGCGGACACCGCGATGTATTATGCCAAGGAAAACGGGCGCAACAATTACAGATTCTTCGAGCAGAACATGAATGCTCTGGCCGCCGAGCTACAGGCCATCGAAGCCAATCTGCGCCGCGCACTGGAGCGGCAGGAGTTTGTGTTGTACTACCAACCGAAAATAAATCTTCACAACAGCGCGATTGTCGGTGTAGAGGCACTGATCCGCTGGCAGCATCCGGAACTAGGATTGCTACTGCCGGAGCAATTTGTGTTCATCGCCGAAGATTGTGGCCTGATCCTGCCGATGGGTCGCTGGGTGCTGCGCGAAGCCTGTCTCCAGGCTCGGATTTGGCAGCAGGCCGGCTTGCCGCCGATCACTATCGCAGTCAACATCTCCGCTCTTGAATTCCGCGACAATAAATTTCTCGAAAACATACGCGCAACGCTGGAGGATACTTGCCTGGAGCCTCGCTATCTACAGCTCGAATTAACCGAAAGCGTTCTCATGCGGGATGCCGATTCTGCCAATTCAGTGCTGCATGCGCTCGCAGACTTGGGGGTAAAACTTGCGATCGATGATTTCGGCACCGGTTATTCCAGTCTAATTTATCTGCGGCGGTTTCCGATTGATACCCTGAAGATCGACCAGTCGTTCGTGAACCAGATGATCAGCAACCCCGAAGATGCCAGTATCATCAGTGCCGTGATTAGCATGGGTAAAAGCCTCAAGAAACAAGTCATTGCAGAGGGCGTGGAAACATCAGAGCAGTCCGCATTCCTTCAGGCCCAGCATTGCGATGAGGGTCAGGGTTATTATTTCGGCCGTCCGATGGTGGCAGAGGCGCTCGCCGCCTTACTGCAAACCGGCGTTCCGCTGCTGTTTTGATTTTCCACCCTACAGTTTGTATACGCTGGAGACAAGAAAATGGCCGCCCTTATGTCCGCTCGGCATACTCCCAATCAAAACCATCTTCTCGCCGCTCTGCCGACAGATATATTCGAGCGGCTCTGCCCCCACCTGGAACTGACCCCGATGCCGCTCGGTGAAGTCCTTTATGAATCCGGCGGTCAATTGCAACATGTCTATTTCCCGACGACCGCTATCGTGTCCCTGCACTACGTTATGGAGAATGGCGCATCGGCCGAAGTCGCAGGAGTGTGCAATGAGGGCGTACTCGGGATTTCACTTTTCATGGGCGGCAATGCCATGCCCAGCTGTGCTACCGTGCAGACCGGGGGCTACGGTTTCCGACTGAATGGACAGTTGATGATGGAGGAATTCAATCGCGCCGGGCCGATGATGCGTTTGATGCTGCGTTACACCCAGGCATTAATGACCCAGATATCCCAAACTGCGGCCTGCAATCGGCATCATTCGATAGAGCAGCAACTGTGTCGCTGGCTGTTGCTAACTCTCGATCGATTGCCCTCACATGAATTGACCATGACACAGGAATTGATTGCCTGCATGCTCGGCGTACGTCGCGAAGGCGTCACGGCAGCCGCCGGAAATTTGCAGCGCGCTGGTTTGATTAATTACCGTCGTGGTCATATCATGGTACTTGACCGGTTGGGATTGGAATCCCGCTCTTGTGAATGTTACAACGTAGTCAAGAAAGAATTTCAACGCTTGCTCTGCGATGCCCTACACTGACGTCGAATTGAAACGACGGTTAATTCCATCTAACGAATATTATATCGACTTATTATGGATACTTTTTTATGGAAACGAGTGAGTTGTTACGTCACCGGATAATTAAAAATCTCGTGGCACAGCACCCTGAAAAAGCTGCGGATGCCGCGATTAACTTATGGGAGCAGATGGCGACCCAAATTATTTCGATCGTCGGTGAAGGTGGTTTCAATGCACTGTACGCGAGAAGTGTATTCCTTACCCAGTCAACATTTTATTGGCTTGCGGTCAGCTCACTGTCAGCACAGGCTGATTACCGGTTCGCGGAATTAAAAATGAGCTTTGAAGGCCAAACGCCTGTGCAAGTCGGCGAAGCAAACAGCCTGCTATTGATCAATTTCACCGACATCCTGGCCTCGTTAATTGGCGAGCAGTTAACAACCAGTATTTTACATTCGGCTTGGGGCTTTGATGCTTCGAATAGAGCCGGCAAGGAATTCAAAAATGAGTAAAAAGGTAAGTATACGTCGTCTGAAAACCGGCGTGCCGGGTCTGGACAACCTGTTGGGCGGAGGCCTGCCGGAGTTCTCGTTTAACCTGATTGCGGGCACGCCGGGAAGCGGAAAAACGACGCTCGCTCACCAGATTATGTTCTCATTGGCAAACCCGAATAATCGGGCGCTGTTCTTTACGGTACTCGGCGAACCCGCGTTGAAGATGCTCCGTTATCAACAGCAGTTTCCGTTTTTTGATATCGATAAAGTCAATGAATCGATCCACTTCGTCAATCTGTCTGCAGATCTCCTGGAGGGAGATTTTGATCGCGTATTGTCACGCATTGCCGAAGAAGTGAAAGACTATGCCCCCAGCCTGGTATTTGTTGATTCGTTTCGATCAGTCGTGCAGTCAGTGAAACGGGATAATCAGAGAGCGTCCGAGTTGCAGCGGTTTGTGCAGCAGCTGGGCATGCAAATGACCAGCTGGCAGGCAACAACATTTTTAATCGGTGAATATTTGCTGCCGGAATCAGAAGCAAGCCCTGTCTTTACAGTGGCGGATGGTATTTTGTGGCTTTCGCAAAATTTGCACCGTAATTCAATGGTGCGCAAGATGCAAGTGGTCAAAATGCGGGGGCAGGCCCAGGCGCCCGGTTTGCATACCTTCCGTATCAGCGACGCAGGCATTCAGGTTTTTCCGCGTGCGATTATCAAAAAGGGCGTAGCGATTGAAGCAACAATCAAAGTATCTACGGGCGAGGAACGTGTGTCGATGGGAGTGCCCGGCCTGGATGAAATGCTGGGCGGCGGCTTGCCGGTGGGCTATTCGCTACTCGTGGTCGGGCCCTCCGGTTCCGGAAAAACCATATTGGCGACGGAATTTCTCGCCGAAGGTGTACGCAAGGGCGAACCCGGTGTGATTGCGGCGTTTGAGAAGAGCCCCAGCCAACTGCTGAACACTAAGCTGTACAAGCTGGTCAAGGCTGGGCAAGTTGGGGTGATCAATACGCGCTCCCTGGATTTGTCGATTGATGAAACCTTGTATGATTTGATCGAAATGATTAATCGAATGCAGGCAAAGCGCCTCGTTATTGACTCCTTGTCCGGATTTGAGCTGGCGTTGGCGCCCGAGTTTAGTGAAGATTTTCGCGGATCACTGTATAGAATGATTGCCGAGCTTACCGGCATGGGCGTAACCATATTAATGACCTCGGAACTGGAAGACCGCTACACCGATTTGCGCTTTAGTCCATTTGGGAGTGCTTTTCTCGCTGATGCCATTATCGTGCAACGCTATATCGAAATCGCAGGCCAATTCAAACGCGTGTTCTCGGTCGTTAAAGTCCGTGGCAGCGAGCACAGTAAGGACATTCGCTTGTTTGACATTAAAGACGAAGGCATCGTTATTGGCGAGACCTTATCCGGGTATGACGGCATCATGTCGGGTCGGCCCACGGTCAGCCTATAGCTAAGTAGGTATTCATAAGTTTCTTAACATTATCGGTATTAGTGGGAGCGGCTTTAGCCGCGATAATCGC
>JAURZV010000099.1 GCA_030653175.1 Methylobacter sp. | reverse complement strand
TGCTTTCACAGTCTCTGTCGCGAAACTACCCTACGAACCCCAAGCGGGACGGGGTTTGTAACCCCGTCCCTAACGTTTTTGCGATGTCTGAGCCCAGTGGTTACATTTAATCATGTGTAACGCTGTAAGGCCGATTCGCGCAGCAATCCGCCACGAACGGAGCCTTGAACCCGATCCCTGGATGTTGTGCGGGACGATCCGCATCATCCGCTGTATTCATTGGTATCTGTTGTCGGCGATCTGATTGAAGCCTATGAAATAGACCACGAGCCATCCGAATAATTGCGAAAGCCGGAGAGGTGCGTACCTTATGGCTGCCAAACGTCAATAATCAACCGGCAATCGCGTAACTAATTCATCCCACCGAATCACAATATCCGGCAACACGCTGACCTGGGTTTCACCGTTTAATTCGTAGAGTTCGGGCTTGCCGTATTCGCCGTCGATCAATCGGTAAACGGTCAACACCCGATCAATCGGATGAATCAGCCAATATTCCTTTACGCCATGGTGCTCGTAAAGATTACGTTTTCTGATTTGATCGTGACCGGCCGTGGACGGCGACAACACTTCCACGATCCAGTCCGGCGCGCCGCGTACACCGCGCCGATCCAGTTTGCCGCTATCGCAGACCACTAACACGTCCGGTTGTACGACGGTATCGATGCTTTCGTCCGCTTCGTTCTGTTTCGGCAGGCGAACATCGACCGGCGCAATGAAAGCGCGGCAAGGTTTACCCTTAAGTGCCAGACGGGCCTGTAGATAAATTTCCCCTGCCACATCCTGATGCGCCAGATCGGGAGCCGGCGACATCGCATATGCGCTGCCATCGATCAGCTCATAGCGACTATCATCAGGCCAAGACAGATAATCGCCGTAGCAATGGTGTTGAGTATCTTTTAATGCCAAACCCATATCAGCTTCCTCGTGTATTTCATGCGGATCGGTATTGATTGAAAAAAGCATAACACAGCGTATATGCTCCGGGTACTATTTTGGGGCTTCGACTCCGCTCAGCGAACGGTTTAAGTCAGCGTATTGTCGTTAACGCCTCAGCGTCAGGCTCGATTGATTTTAAAAAAAATCTTAACCTAAAACTCCAGAGAAAGCCGGGTAAAGTACTGGATTATTTTAAAGTATTCCAACGGCTATCGATTTCGGCTTCCAATTTAAGACCGGATAAATCAGGAATACAGGCTTTGCCTGTTCGCAAGCAGAGCTTGCACGCTCATCAGTCATAAAGCATTCACACTGCCCCGCAAGTTGGAAGCCGAAATAGGTTGTGAGCGGTTCTCTATGTGTGCAATCGCACAGACGGATATTAGTTATAAGTATAAATTTAAAACACAGGCAAGGAGAGGTGGTTAGCTTTGTTTATTAAACGTTAAGAATAAATCCGGTTAAAGATTGAATAGCCGACCTTGTCTGAATCACTGATTAATAATTATCCCTATAACCCGCTCAGATTGAGCTAACAGGAGCAAAACTATGATTAACACCGACACAATTAAGCCTGATATGCCTGTTGTCTGTTCTCAAGACGGCCAGTTCGCCACTGTCGATCATATGGAAGGGGAGGATACCATCAAGTTGAATAAAGATAAGACCGGGCAGCACCATTACATTCCGGTAAGCTGGGTAACCTCAACCGAGGGAGGCAAGATTAAAGTAGATCGTCCGGGTGATCAAGCGATGAAGGAATGGTCGACAACTCCACCCATGTGATAGACAAGTGTGCCAGCCCCATACTGTTGACCTAACGAAAGGGCTGTCAAAATGACTGTTGGTTGAGTGAAGCTGAAGCCGCGAGCCTACTCTGTTATTTGTTTAGGCTCCCGCTCAGTGAACGGTTAAGCAACAGTATTACCCTCCCATCAGACAAAACAAAAGAGGATTCATTATGAAAGGATTTGTGCAGGATATCGAAGATATTGCTGTCAAGAATGAGGAGTTTCGCCAAGTGCTTTACACGGCAAAGCACTGCCAGCTCGTTGTGATGGCGTTAAAGCCCAAGGAAGAGATCGGCGCGGAAGTCCACAAGCTCGACCAGTTTTTTCGCGTAGAAGAAGGAGAAGGCGAGGTGGTTCTCAATGGCGTTCGGACCTCCATCCGGGAGGGCTTCGCGATAATCGTCCCGGCCGGGATGAATCACAACATCATCAATACCGGCAGTGTTCCGCTAAAGCTTTATACCCTGTATGCACCGCCGAATCATCGCGACGGCGTCATTCATCATACCCGTGAGGATGCAGAGGCAGATAACGAACATTTTGATGGTAAAACAACGGAATAGATGAGTCGACTGGACGTTGAGCTGGTATTTTTGCGAGGGCGAGAGGCTTTTATTTATGGCCAACTTCCATAACGACCACGTCTATGCCGTTTTCCCTTAATCGGCCTCGAATGGTGCTAACACTGGTCATCTGGGTATAAGGCCCCATTTTGACCCGATTCCAGATCACATTACCGATTTTTGCTTTCTCAACTTTGGATTCAATCCCCATTAAAGCCAGCTTGGCTCTTAAGCTGTCGGCATCTTTAAATTCCCGGAACGAACCGGCCTGCAAAATATAACTGGCGGTTTTTGCCTGCCCTACCCGTTCTTCTCTGGCGCGCGTGTTAATTTCGTGATCCGGTACGATGACTTCTTTTTCAGGCAGAATGGTATAAAAATCAAATTGCGGCAACACCGGCCCCGGCTCGGGTTTTTTCTCCTGCTTGGGCGCTTCAACTTTTGCCTCTTCAGCCTTGGTCGGTATATTCGGCTGAGCGGTTATTTGTTTCGATCCGGTGCTGCGCAAATAAACCAGAAAGACTACAAACGAAATAATCAATGCCGTAATCAGCATCCATCGCCACAGACTAAGACTTTTCGAGTTTTGCCTGTACGACGCGGTATTCTTATTCTGCGTTCTATGTTTGTAGTCTTTAGCCATTTTACATTGCTTCAGGTGTGTTGATATTCAGCAAGCCCAAGCCGTTTGCCAATATCTGTTTCACTGCGCAAATCAAATTGAGCCTTGCATTGCGAATTTTTGCATCATCGACAAGAAATTGATGCGCGTTGTAGTAAGTATGGAACTCGTTTGCCAACTCGCGCAGGTATTGAATCAGCTGATGCGGCTCGTACTGTAACGCAGCACGTTCCAGTACTTCAGGATAGCGCGCCAGTGTTCCCAGCAGATTGGTTTCGTGCTCTTCGGTTAACAGCGCCAGATTTTCCATGCCCAGCAGCAAATCCCTTACCCAGTTTTTTTCGTCCAGTTGGCGCAATACGCTGCATACTCTGGCGTAGGCATACTGCACATAAAATACCGGGTTTTCGTTGGATTTGGAGGTCGCCAGTTTCAGGTCGAAATCCATGTGCTGTTCCGACCTGCGCATCACATAAAAGAAGCGCGCCGCGTCTTTACCGACTTCATTACGCAATTGCCGCAAGGTGACAAATTCGCCGGATCGGGTCGACATTTGTACTTTTTCTTCGCCGCGATAAAGCGAGGCAAACTGTACCAGCAGCACCTTTAATTTGGATTCATCAGCGCCTAAGGCCTGAATGGCTGCCCTGACTCGGGGAATGTAGCCATGATGATCGGCTCCCCAAATGTTGATAATCCGGTCAAAACCGCGATCCAGCTTGTTCATATGGTAGGCAATATCGGACGCAAAATAGGTGGATTGACCATTCTCGCGGACGACCACCCGGTCTTTCTCGTCGCCTAAATCGGCGCAGGCAAACCAGGTCGCACCATCCTTTTGATAAAGATGACCGGCGACACGTAAGCGTTCCAGCGCTTTTTCCACCGAACCGTCGTCCATCAGCCGGCGTTCTGAAAACCATTCCTGATACTCAACGCCAAACTCGCTTAAGTCGACCTTGATGTCTTCCAGAATGTTGTTCAAGCCTGTTTGAAAAAAGTCCTGATATAACGATGCTCCCAGCAAGGTTTTAGCACGGGCTATCAGCGCATCGATATGTTCTTCTTTGTCGCCGCCCGCAGGTTCATCGAGTGGAATGTCTTCAAACACCAGCTCTACAGGCCTGCGATATTCATTGTTGGCGTTGTTATGGATGTCGTTAGCAATTTCGCGTACATATTCGCCTCGGTAGCCATTACTGGGGAAATGCACAACTTCGCCGCATTCTTCAAGGTATCTCAGCCAGATACTGGTGGCGAGTATATCCATCTGCCGACCGGCATCATTGACATAATATTCGCGATACACGTCAAAGCCGATTGCCTGCAATAAATCGGCAACCACAGAACCATAGGCGGCTCCACGACCATGACCTACATGCAAAGGACCGGTGGGATTGGCCGAAACAAACTCGACCTGAACTTTTTTTCCGGCGCCGACATTGCTCAAACCAAACTTCCGGCCTTCGTCGTGAATTTGCTTGATAATCTGATATTGGGAATTGGGATCGATAAAGAAATTGATAAAGCCTGGCCCCGCCAGTTCAACTTTAACAATTGCGGCATCTTGAGGCAGTGCGGCAATCAGTTTTTCAGCCAGCTGGCGCGGGTTTGTATTGACCTGTTTCGCCAGCATTAATGCCAGATTCGAAGCAAAATCGCCGTGTTGTGCGTCACGGGTGCGGTCAATAGTAATGTTCGGGATGATTTCCTGAGCGAGAACACCGTCTGATTTAAGTGTTTCAACGGATTGCAGGATAAGTTCCTCTATCTTTTTTTTCATTGCTTCGCTGCGTAGGTTAGATCAAGTAAACAGACGTGCATTATCCATTAAAATCATTCGATTATCCATCCAAACAAAATCAATACCAATTCGCTGGATAACAGAGTGATCAACGTGGCTTTTTGCCTGTGCTGTCCGTGATGGAAACGGAGTGTAAGTGATGTGCCGAAATTGTGTGAATGCAGGAGATTACGGCTACAAGGAGAGAAATGGAGCAGCGTAGCGGCGTGCCGGGACTTACAGGTCTGCTTATGACGCGTAAGTCCCGACAGGCGGAGGGAGACGACTTATTTTTTGGTAAAATACATGTAGGTGCCGTACTTATTATCTTTAAGTACCATAGCCGTATCGGTTTTTTCCACTAACGAGTAAACATCGAATTTACCCGCTCTGCCAAGTATGCTGACTTTTAAAGTGCCGTCTTCAACAACATAGTCAACTGCGGGCGCATTATAGGGGTTGCCTCTAACTTGAGGAATATCTTTTTGGGTCAGCTGGCTGTTATCAATCACCCAGGTCATACCCATCGATTTTTTTTCAGTATCTTCCGGCGATTTTTTTGTATATTCCAGAAACCAACTGCCGATGATGTCTTTATTAGAGGTTAGGGGTACGGCAAATACAGCCGTGCTTGACAAGCCAAACAACAAGGATAGCGCAAGCAATATACTTATTTTTTTCATTATTTTTTCCTGGGTTAAGAAACTGGATATAAACCACTATTTTATTAGTGTAATGCTATTGTACAAGAAACTGAGTTGGACAGTATTTAACTTTATCTTTATAAGGTTTTCCCGGCGATACGATTTTGCCTGTTTATTAAGTAGTTGAGCAAAAGTTTTCAAACATTAGTGGGAGCGGCTTTAGCCGCGTTTATTGCGGCTAAAGCCGCTCCCACTAATACCAATAATGTTAAGAAACTTATGAACACCTACTTAAAAAGGCAAGACAATATCGGGTTTGATTTTTTTCATCAGTTGTCTGAATTGCTCCTGAATACGGCTCATTGCGGCTTCCGAATCGGCCTCAAAACGAATAACCAGTGACGGCGTTGTGTTTGATGCCCGCACCAGTCCCCATCCGTCCGGGAAGTCGACGCGCATTCCGTCTATATCGGTGATTTTGCCGTCAGTAAAATGGGCGGCAGCAAGCAAGCCGTTCATAAAGGTGAAATTTTC
Organism: Methylobacter sp.; assembly: GCA_030653175.1. Lineage (GTDB taxonomy): Bacteria > Pseudomonadota > Gammaproteobacteria > Methylococcales > Methylomonadaceae > Methylobacter_A. The sequence continues at coordinate 20,569 of JAURZV010000099.1, read as the reverse complement.
ACCTTCTTTCAGCGCGACATTCAGTTCCGGCGTGTTAATGCTGTCGGGAAAATCGGCAAATACCTCGGCGCTGCTGCGCGTGTCGCGGGACAGTATTTCAAGCAAACGCGCGGCCGAATATAAAGCATCATCAAAACCGAACCAGCGATCATTAAAGAAAATATGTCCGCTCATCTCACCGGCCAACTTGGCGCCGGTTTCCTTAAGTTTTGCTTTCATCAATGAATGCCCGGTTTTCCATAGGGTCGGCCTGCCGCCGTATTTTACGATTTGATCGGCCAGATGACGGGTACATTTCACATCGTAAATAATTTCCGATCCGGGGTTGCCTGCCAGCACATCTTTGGCAAACAGCATCATTTGTCTGTCCGGCCAGATGATTTTGCCGTTTGAATCGACAACGCCCAAACGGTCGCCATCGCCGTCAAAAGCGATGCCAATGTCGGCCTTGTAATGTTTGACCGTTGCAATCAATTCGCTCAGGTTCTTGGGATTACTGGGATCCGGATGGTGATTGGGGAAAGTGCCGTCAATGTCGCAGAATAGTTCCTTCACTTCACAGCCCAGCGTTTTCAGCAGCATGGGTCCCAGCTCACCGGCAACGCCGTTGCCGCAGTCCAGCACAACGGTCATGGGTCTGGCGATATGTATATCTTCGGAAATAATGCCGATGTATTCGTTGCTGAATTGGCTGTCCTGTTCGATGCTGCCGGACTTGCCCGTTGTATAGGCCTGATTATCAATGCAGGTTTTAAGTTGCCGGATTCTTTCGCCGGCCAGTGTTTCGCCGTTGATGACCATTTTCAGGCCGTTATAATCGGCGGGGTTATGGCTGCCGGTAATCATCACCCCGGAACGCCCTTCGGTGTGTCTTGCCACAAAATAAAGCACCGGCGTAGGCACCATGCCTATATCCAGCACATTGAGTCCGGCGGCAATAATTCCTTTAGCCAGGGCTTCCGCCAATGCAGGGCTGGAGGTTCTTCCATCGCGGCCGACCACGACCGTTTTACAGCCATGCTCTTTAGCCTGAGCGCCCAACGCACGGCCAATATCGTAAACCACTTCTTTAGTCAGCGTCTTGCCGACTATGCCCCGGATGTCATAAGCCCTGAAAATAATGCCTGTGTCAGCCGTTTTTTTTATGGAAACGGGCATGTCAAAGAAGTCCGGCACGGTTTTTTCAACTACTTCCGGTTTACTGGTTGCGACAGCCGGTTTATTAAAATTAATGTCGTCAGTTTGTGCTTTAGGCGACCGCTCCATGCGTTGCTCCACCTCGGCAACTGCTCCTGCTTTTGGCGCTCTCGATTGCTGTTCCTGACGCGATTCTACTTCCCCCATCCTTGGGGTCGTACCTTCTGATCTGACCTCCATGGATGGAGGAAATGCCGCAAGGCTGCCGGGAGCGGCCGTGGTCACGGAGTCACCAAAGTCATCAAAAAAACCGCTCATTCCGGCAACACTATTATCGCCGGCTACATCGTCGTCCTGATTATCCATAACCCGTTTAAACTGCACCAACGTTGAAATAACGGGATTCATTTCAGATAACTTAACAGGATAGGTAGCCTGTCGTTTATTAGTCATCATGTCCTTACAGGCTTTTAGCACGCTGCCCAGATCTTGCGTCAGCAGAGCTGAAAGCTTCCGGTATCCCATAAAAAAAGCCAGCAACGTCAGCAAGGCGGGGAGAACAACTATGCCGATAATGAGAGCCAGTCCGGCGAAATTTGCACCGTCGGCATACCGGTAATGCAGTTGCCAGCCGGTGTTGGCTACTTGTACTTGCGCATCATCGCTTTGCTCTTCTGCACCGGCCGGTTCACCGGCAGCGCCTAACACCAGTGCGGCTTGTCTCAATTCAAGATGCCCGCCTTTTAACTCCGCTGCCTGTACGATTTTACTAATAAAGTCATAGTTCAAGCTGGCCAGAATAACGCCGACCACCTGATCATTCTGCATAATCCTGCGGGTTATCGCCAGATGTCTGTCGGGCCCGACGTCGCCTTGTATTGCCGGTAGTTGGTTTTTGGTAAATGTCTCCCGCACCATGTCCAGATCGGCATAACCCATTTTGGGTACGCTTTTGTCATCAAGCTCACTGACACCCGGTAATAACAGTCTGACTTTCAGGATGCCGGGTAAATGTCTTTCAAGTTTTGCGGACACTGTGGTTAATTGAGCCGTGTCCGCACTGGTAACCGCAGTCAACACCTCGGGATCCCGGCCCATTTTTTCCAGCGTGCCGGTGAGCAGGTTTATCTGTGCCGTTATGCCTAATGCGACGCTTTTTGCAACAGCTGCCGTTGAGTCCTGCTTTGATTGCGTGATTTGGGCCGCACTGATCCAGTAAACGCCCGCACCGGCAGTCAGAATCATTAAAACAGCAAACGCCGACAGTAAAGAAAATAGTCGTATCATCATGTTTATGTCTCTATAAAAGAAGAGCGGCTTAATGACGACCCGTATGACCAAAGCCGCCGGAGCCGCGCAAACTTTGGTCAAACTCGGCGACTTGTTCGAATTCCACCTGCACCACCGGCACAAAAACCATTTGCGCGATGCGCTCCCCGATATTAACGGTAAAAGCGGTGTCACCCCGGTTCCAGCAGGAGACAAAAACCTGTCCCTGATAATCCGAATCGATCAGCCCGACCAGATTGCCCAGAACGATGCCGTGTTTATGTCCCAGGCCGGATCTGGGCAATAACACGGCGGCTAATTGGTGGTCATCAATATGGATAGCCAGACCGGTTGGAATTAACAGCGTTTCTCCCGGTTTTAACTCGACCGGCTCATCCAGGCAGGCGCGTAAATCCAAACCCGCCGATCCTGATGTTGCATATTCAGGTAGCGGAATGTCTTTGCCTAAACGACCGTCCAGAATTTTAAGCTGTATTTTTGTGCTGCCTTTCATAGTCCATTCTCTCTGCGATTAAGCTGATTAGTTGTTCGGCTAATTGATTTTTGTCAGTCATTGCCAGGGCTTTTTGACCGTTTTTCCAGAATACCTGCAATGCATTTTGCTCGCTATCAAAGCCGCCCAGATCACGACCGACCCAGTTTGCCGCTATCATATCCAGATTTTTTTGTGTCAATTTGTCTTGGGCGTATTTTTCAAGATCATGTGTTTCTGCTGCGAATCCGACCGTGAACGGGCGGTTAGCGAGTTGGGCAACTTCCGCCAAGATATCTCTGGTTTTTTGCAGCGTCAGCGTGGTTTGGTCGGCCTGTTTTTTTATTTTTTCTTTTTCCATGTGCGTGGGACTGTAATCGGCAACAGCCGCCGCACCGATGTAAATATCATGTTCCGCGGCTTTGGCGATAACCGCCGCATGCATTTGCGCTGCGGTTTCTACGCTGACAAGCTCTGCATTATCAGGGGCGGAAAGCATAACCGGACCGCTTACCAGCGTGACTTTGGCGCCTGCTTTTAATGCGGCGTTGGCAAGCGCATAGCCCATTTTTCCTGAACTGCGATTGGTGATGTAGCGTACCGGATCCAAAGGTTCGCGGGTAGGCCCGGCACTGATTAAAACCTTAAGCCCGCTTAGGCACTGTGTTGTCGGTTCATCCATTAAACGGTTGCAAATTTCCAGAGGCTCGGACATTCTACCGAAGCCGGTTTCGCCGCAAGCCTGATCGCCCTGTTCAGGGCCGATAACAATAACGCCGTGGCTTTTAAGTTTTTGAATATTTTCCTGAGTGACCGTCTTATGCCACATGGCTTGGTTCATGGCCGGGGCAACGTAAACCGGACAGGTTGCCGCCAGATAGAGCGTAGATAATAAGTCGTCAGCCAGACCGTGGCTGCATTTTGCAATCGTATTGGCCGTTGCCGGAGCAATAATCAATACATCAGCCCAGCGCGCCAGATTGATATGACCCATCGCATGCTCTTCATCCGCATCAAGCAATTCGCTATGCACCGGATTGCCGGAAAGCGCCTGAAAGGTGAGCGGACTAACAAACTGCATGGCTGATCGGGTCATCACCACTCGCACTTTGGCGCCTCGTTTTCGCAACAGTCTGACCAGCTCGGCCGACTTGTACGCAGCAATGCCGCCGCTGACAGCCAATAAAATATGCTTGTTAATAGTAATGCCCGGAAAATTGAACAAATATGACATTATGGCAAGTATGAAGAAATTCTTCTATGCTTAAATTTCAATCGTATAGAGAGAAGCCTATGTCCATTAAAGATTGGTCGGCAGAAGACCGGCCCAGAGAAAAACTGTTGCGACGCGGCTCAGCCGCTTTAACCGACGCGGAACTGCTGGCTATTTTTCTGCGCACCGGCTCGCCCGGCAAATCCGCAGTTGATTTGGCACGTGAGCTGTTGAGCGATTTCGGCTCTTTGAATGCTTTATTAGGCGCCGACCAGCAACGCTTTTGCGAGGGCAAAGGTTTGGGCGAGGCCACTTATGCCCAGCTCCAGGCCGTATTGGAAATGGCCCGACGACATTTTAAGGAAGCCCTGCAGCGCGGCGATGCGCTAACCAGTCCGGAAATCACCCGTTCCTATCTCAGCGCACAACTGCGCGGCTACAGCTACGAAGTGTTTGCCTGTTTATTTCTTGATAACCAGCATCGGGTCATACAACTGGATGAATTATTCAGAGGCACTATAGACGGCGCCAGCGTTTATCCACGGGAAGTCGCCAAGCAGGCGTTGCGCCATAATGCGGCAGCGGTCATTTTTGCCCATAACCATCCGTCCGGTATTTCCGAACCCAGTCAGGCCGATAAACACATCACCGAGAAACTTAAGCAGGCCTTAGCCTTGTTTGATATACGGGTACTGGACCATTTTATTATCGGTGACGGGCAGCCTTACTCATTTGCAGAGCATGGTTTGTTATAAGGCGGAGCGAATTATGGCGTGGCAATGGGCGTCATTGATAAATAAATCTCTGAAAACGAGACTTGTTATTAGCCGGCGTTTTCATAGAAACATGCTTATGTATTGCCGAAACAGGAAAAATAATTCCCCTTCCTTAAAAAGTAGCCAACTTTTTAAAAGTCAAAAAATCGTGGGAAATATCAACAAAATATAATTCATTGGTTTATAAGAAAATTAAATAGATGGTGTTTTTTATGCTTTGATTTTTAGGCATCACCTGGAATTAAAAAATACCCGAGGCTCGGTGATATAAGGCACTCAACTAACTCACCTGATAAGTAATAGAGCTTATTGATTGAATAAGTTGGATGCCCTATCCTACAGATGCTTGTATAACGCCAAGCTATTTTTGAGGATTGTATGGACGCAGGAGGTAGAGCAATGCAGGAGCAATTGCCGAAAGCAATGCAAGAGTAAGCGTAGCGGTATGTCCGGGAATGCAGACATAGCCCGGAAAAATGCAAAACGCCTTTTCGCCGCTACGAAAACTTTTCAAAATGGTGTTATCGGGCGATGACTGATTGGGATTTAATATTTTGCCTTTAATAATAAAAAATGTCAGCCGATAATGACATCAAGAACGTTAGATCGACATTGCCGACATGACTAACGCGCAAGCATAAATTTAATAAATTCGCTTTGAGGAAATCATCATGAAAAACATAGTATGGATGTTTAACATCATTGTTCAACTCACATTAATGGTAGTGCTGCTCTTTAATCGCAAGATTTATTTACACTGCGTTGACCTTGACAGCTAATTAACAGGGTATGGAACAATTCTTGGACTTTTTATGAATACAGCTGAGCCAATCCCTGACTTTTTTCAGGGATTGGCAACAGGCTTCAAAGTGTAACTCTTCAATACTATAAAGGACGATTTACATTTATGCGTGTCAGATTCGAATCTCAATAATGAAAAAGGAATAGGGTGTTAACAAAAGCAAAATAACGGCTACTGATTATGCTCACCTTTCTTTAATCTATCGGAGACTATCTGAATGAAAGACGCAAAGATAACGCCCCTCACAATACAGCAATACGCAGAGATCGCCGAACATATCTACGACGAAGTTGACAGGGTTGAGTACGCCGAAATGATTGCAGTCAAGTGCGCTAAACATCCTGAATACGGCGACATCATCCTTGTTTCATCTACTCACGGTGGTTGCTTAATGATTCACTTTGAAGAAGTACAGGAAGTGTAGTCAAATACAAGACCATCCGATACGGCGTCAAGTCATTGCGGGAGTTATGTCGTGTACGAGTGAAGCAAAGTACGCGGCGCGATGGGCGCAGAACGAATGAGGGTCACCGAAGGCAATAACTATCAGGTCATTTTTCGCCGCTAAAATCGTATGGATCCCGTTTTAGCTTTCGCGAAAAATCCTGGCGCGCTGGTAATCCAGCCCTATAAGGTGTTAGTAGGTGGAGCATGCTTTATAAAATAATTCAGTATCCGAACGGGAAAGTCTCTTGCGGACGCTTATCACCATTTGTCGATGTAAAGCATAACGTTTTTATACTCAGTCTATTGTCTCGACGTGGTAGCGGTAAATTCGGATATTTTGGGACCAGTAGTCGGGCGGCAACCCGGCTTTTAGTTTTAGATGCTGCAGGAATTGTTCAGGTTCCGGCAGTTGTTCCCATACCGAGGGCAGAAAGGTTCCGCGTCGGCGACCTTTTTCCAATATTAAACCGTCTATTCTCGGCGGCAGCTGTTCGCGCTTGTTCGCAACGTTATAACTTTCCGGCTCTTCCAATATTAAGCCGTCTATGCTCGGTTGCAGTTGAGATATTAAGTCCTGTTCAGAGGTAAATGTAATGGGTTCTGCAGGTGTGAGCAAGGACAGGTGCATTTCCAGGTCGTCGAGTTCGTCCGCTTGCAGTGGTGGAAAGCGAGGGTCTTTGAAGGCGGCGAAAAATGCATTTTCGGCAATATCTTCAGCCAGCGGCCTGACCGCTTCCAGCATGCCGATACAGCCGCGCAGTTGATGGTTTCTCTGCAGGGTGACAAAGGTGGCGCGCCGCTCGGCCAATTCTTCAGGATAATCGTCCAAGTTGATTTTCAGGGGGCGACCTGTTTGCAGACCATGTTGAATTGAGTTAGCCGCCAGTTCCAACAGGCGCTGCCGATTAGCATTATTCAATGACATAAGCACCGTAGCCGACCACTCTGGATTTATCTCCAGCGGTGTCGCCGGAGTTGCGCAGGTCGATGGTTTTAACTGACAGCGACTTTTTCCGCGCCAGCTTTAATAAGCCGCTGACAGGCACTTTACCGCAAGCGGATTCTGAGGCGAGTCGCTCATATTGCAACTGTTCTATGGCTTGGCTGGTTGATTTATCCATCTGCTGAGCAGTTGCATAATCATGATAATGGCTCAGGTCTGAACTGATTACAATCAGCGTCTCATCACCGCCCCACAGCGCATCAAGCACCTGACTGACTTGTTCCGGCGATGCTTCGCCGGCAACAATGGGCACGATTTCAAAGTTATCCAGCACTTCTTGTAAAAAAGGCAGATGCACTTCCAGACTGTGCTCATAGGTGTGGGCCTGCTCAATGTATTCGACAAAGGGCAGTTGGACGATAGTCCGCACTGCCGCCTGATCTACAAGGACGCGTCCCAAAGGCGTGGTAAATGTTTCCGCTCTGCTCACGGCAAGCCCCCTGAAAGCTACGCGGTGAGAGGGGCCGATAAGCACCACACGGGTTATCCGATCATGGGCTTTTTTTAACCGGGTATAGGCGCTTGCGGCGATCGGGCCGGAATAAATATAACCGGCATGTGGCGCGATGATAGCTTTGGGAACTTTTTCATCGGTCGCCGCATCACTCAAAAACTGATCCAGCATCAGATGGAGTTGTTCCGGATTTGCAGGATAAAAAGAGCCTGCTACGGCGGGTTGTCTAGTCATTAGCTTGTCCTGTTGTTTAATCTATACAACTGCATGGAGCAGGAGCAGATTGGGGATACCTTTTGCAGGTAGCACTTGCTGAGGAAATCTTGGTGGCGGTTCCGGAGTTTCAGCCCACAAGATAGTAACACTTAATTGTTAACGAGTTATTACCAAACCCTTCAGCCGTGAAAAGCGTTCTACAGCGTAAACCGATACCCTATCAATGGCATGGGATGATAGAGTCAAAGCGATCTGACATCTATAAGTATCATTACTTAAGCATACGAAAATCATTTATTTTATCCTGTTGATAAGTCATGCTAAAGAATGGAAATTTTATAACTTGAACAAAAATAAACTGTAATAATCACAGTTCGCTCCTGCAAAATGGTTGAGTTATTAAATAAGCCTTCATTCACTATCGTTGCACGAATAAAGTGGCGTCTTTTTACTATTTATTAGTAGAAACAGGAGAATAATCATGACTGATTTTGTTACCGAAGATACCGTAAGAACCCACTACTGGCATACTCTGGAGGATGGTCGTGTGCAATGCGATCTTTGCCCCCGGTTTTGCAAGATGCACAAAGGCCAGCGCGGCCTGTGTTTCGTCAGACAGAATCTGGACGACCAGATTGTCATGACCAGTTACGGCCGCTCCAGCGGTTTTGCCATTGATCCTATCGAAAAGAAACCGCTGAATCATTTTCTGCCCGGCACCCCGGTATTTTCTTTTGGCACTGCCGGTTGCAATCTGGCCTGCAACTTTTGCCAGAACTGGGATATCAGCAAATCGCGGGAAATGGATACCCTGATGAGCAAGGCATCGCCCGATGCAATTGCACAGGCTGCACGGGATAACGGCTGCCATAGCGTCGCTTATACCTATAACGATCCGGTGGTTTTCCATGAATATGCGATTGATACAGCCCAAGCCTGTAGGAGTCTGGGCATAAAATCGGTTGCGGTATCCGCAGGTTATGTTTGCGCGGAGCCCAGAGCCGAATTTTATCAATGGATGGATGCCGCCAATATTGATTTAAAAGCCTTTTCCGAACAATTTTATTACAAAATTGCCGGCGGACATCTGGATCCGGTATTGGAAACGATTAAATATATCAAGCATGAAACATCGGTCTGGCTGGAGCTAACCACCTTGATTATTCCTGACGAGAACGATTCACAAGCGGAACTGGAAGCCATGACTCAATGGGTGGTCGAGAATCTGGGGCCGGATGTGCCGATGCACTTTACCGCGTTTCACCCGGACTGGAAGATGCGCGACAAGCCGCCTACGCCGCTTTCATCCTTATTGCAGGCAAGACAAATTGCTTTAAAAAACGGGGTGCATTATGCCTATGTGGGCAATGTTCATGATAAGTCCGAACAGAGCACCTATTGCCACAGTTGCAAAAAATTACTGATAGGCCGCGACTGGTACGAATTGTCCGACTGGAATCTGGATGCGTCAGGAAATTGCCGTTTTTGCGGCGAGCGCTGTGCGGGGGTATTCAATCCAAAGCCGGGGAACTGGGGCGCGAAGCGAAAAGCGGTTGTTATGGGGTGATAAAAAGGCCGTGGTTTAACATGCAGCCGCATAGGCCGGATTAGCGCAGCGTAACCCGACTTATCTTTGCTTTCCATGTCGGGTTACGGCGCGGTAAAGCTTTTGTAAATGCCTCAAGCTTTACCGCGCCTAACCCGACCTACAACTTATTTTTACAGTGAATCGCCAATATACTTTTTATAAAAAGGCCAGGTTTTAACGTGCAGATGTTTTCTGATCGGGGATTTAATGACCGATACGCATAAAGCGATAGAAAACAGACACCAAACCGCGGCATATTCGTTGGGATCGGTAGTGGTAATGTCGGAAATAAACGGGCCGATTAAATAATGGAATCCCACGAAACGCCATGAGCCGTACATAAGCGGCAGGTAAAAGGCGACGACAATATAGGTAAACGCATGCAAGCCCCAGTTAAAGCCGAACAGCCAGCCGACAGGGTCCGACATCAGGCCGTTCAACGGCATTTGCCAAGCGATATGCCAGGAACCGGAAGTGGAACAGACGCTCGGTCCGCAAAAGCCTTCAATGCCGATGTTGCAGGATCCCGCCCAGACAAAAGGATACATCTTGATCAGCATGAAAAGCGTGCCGATCGCGCAAATGGTATAGACCGTTGTCCGGATTTTGAGTTTAACGCTTTCCGGGATGAAGTACATCGCGACCATATTGACAAAAAACGGCTGGAACGAGACGTGCAGATAGCCCAGTAGCGTGAGTATCTGATTACTCGGATTGTCACATAAATCGATATAGACGTAAGTTACCGCCTGTAATAACTCCATTAAGGCAAAATAAGTTAACGGAATCCAGAGTTCTTTCGACTCTCCTTGTTTAATTGCAACATAAGCTGCGGTACTAAGACCTGCAACGGCTAAAACACCGGACGCTTCACCACTCCAACACATAGAACTGACACCTTTTTTAAATTATTAAATACTGTCTTCTCATGAACAACTCTGTGAGCTAGCAGTAATGTTTTATTGGCTATGCGGATTGTTAGAGCGGTATATCGCTATTGAAGTGAAGATCAATAGGTAATGTCGACAGCCAACACAGCTATAGCTTTGTTTTTATAACCCGCCGGCAGGAACATTTGGTGATCGAAACAAACGGTTGTAAACCTGCCCATTGTATTACAAATAGTCAGGAATTGAGAAAATGTAATCCACTCCCTTAAAGACATTTCACCACGAAGACACGAAGTTCACGAAGGAAAAAACGCGAAGCCCATGAACGAATACGAGAGGTAGTACGCAAACAGCAGACGCTTTTGGCGATGCAGGAACGGTTGCCGAGAGCCAGAGGGAGTACCGGCAATGGCAAGTAGTCACATAAAAACTTCGTGTCCTCGGCAACTGCTCCTGCGTTGCTCTACCTCCTGCATCTTATTGATTGAAGCTTAAGTTGATGCGAATGAGGCGCTTGCCCTACTAAATGCCCTTATAGCCGGAAGTGATCGGGTAACGCCGGTCGCGACCGAACGCCCTGCCGGTAATTCTGATTCCCGGCGGGGATTGCCTGCGTTTATATTCGTTCCGATCTACCAGACTGATGGCTCTCGCTACATCTTCGCGCCTGAATCCGGCGGCGATGATTTCATCGGCGGATTGATCCTTCTCAATATAACGCTCCAGTATCGGGTCTAGCACGTCGTAAGGCGGCAAGGAGTCCGCATCAACCTGATCGGGCGCCAGTTCGGCCGAAGGCGGGCGGATAATAACCCGTTCCGGTATCACCGGAGATAACGAATTGCGATAACGCGCCAACCGGTAAACCAACATCTTGGGTACGTCCTTGATCGGCGCAAAGCCGCCGGACATATCGCCGTACAGCGTCGCGTAACCGACGCTCATTTCACTCTTGTTGCCGGTGGTTAATAACAGCTTGCCTTGTTTGTTCGACAGCGCCATTAACACCACGCCGCGGCAACGCGCCTGGATGTTTTCCTCGGTGGCGTCTTTGGCCGTACCGGCGAAAATATCGGCCAACATGCCGGTGAACGCATTGACGGCGGGTTCTATCGGAATGATATGGTAGTGCACGCCCAAGGCTTCCGCTTCCAACACTGCATCTTCGTTGCTCATGTCTTGTGTATAGCGTGACGGCAGCAGTACGGCTTCAACTTTATCAGCACCCAGCGCGTCAACTGCCAGAGCCAGAACCAGCGCCGAATCGATGCCGCCGGACAAACCCAAAATGGCTCCCTGAAAACCGTTTTTACGCACATAATCTGTAATGCCCAGCACCAGGGCCTCATACTCGCTGGATATTTCGTTATAAAACGGCGCACAGGTAGTTTTTACGGGCTGATTGCCGTCAAATTCGACCACACTGATCTGCTCTTTAAATTCCGCAGCGCGAAAGACGGTTTCTCCGTCTGCATCAACGACAAAAGACGCGCCGTCAAAAATCAATTCATCCTGACCGCCCACCTGATTGACATAAACCAAAGGAATCTGTACGTCTTTAACCTGACTGCAAATAACGGCTTCGCGTTGATGGATTTTTCCCGAATTAAACGGCGAGGCGTTAAGGGTCAGCAGCAACTCCGCTCCCGCTTGTTTGTTATCTTCAATAATGCCCTGCCGCCAAACATCTTCGCAAATGGTCAGTCCTATAAACGTGCCGTTGAACTCAAACACACACGACTGGTTGCCCGCCGTAAAATAACGCTGCTCATCAAACACGCCGTAATTGGGCAGCGCCCGTTTGCGATAACAGGCCACTATCGCGCCCTGATGCAACACCGCCGCGCTGTTGTATAGCTTGTCGCCATCGCGTTCAGGAAAACCGACGATCAGTGCAATACCGGCAACGCGATCGGCCAGTTGATAAAGCGCATTATTGGCGGCGGTAATAAAATCGGCGCGCAATAACAAGTCTTCCGCCGGGTAGCCGGTCAAGGTCAGTTCAGGAAAGACGATCATATCCGCGCCCAATTCATCACGGGCATGAATGGCGGCTTGAGCAATATTGTCAATATTGGCGGCTATGTCGCCGACCAGGAAGTTGGTTTGGGCCAGGGCTATTTTTAGGGTCATGTAGGGGATGGTATAAATTTAAAGGAGCTATAGAAAAAATATCGGGTTATAGCCTATAAGTCTTCCAGCAAATTAACAAATGGATAATGGTTTTCCCAGCGGTAAGCGTGGAAGTCTCTCTTATCAGTGGAAACAATGCGTCCATGCCCCAAGTATTCCGCCAATAAAATCAGCGAAGCATCCGCATCCGCCAAGTCCATCGGTAAATCAGCATATTTGTGCATCAGTGATGCCATTTTTGGAAATTCATTCTCGCCAATCATGAAAAGCTGAAATAATCCGTCGCCTTGCGCTAATAGAAACTCTGCCGAATATTGCGCGCCGCAACGCGTTTGCAGCAAATAGCAGACTTCAGTGACAACAGGCAGGGTTGTAATTAACGGTTCATCAATACTCGTAGCGTAGTCGCGCACTTTTAGGTGTAGATTATCGCGACGATCAAGTAGAGCAACCCAAAAGCCGGTATCGGCACTAATCATCTGTACCCCATAAATGTTTTTTGTAGTTCACAGACAGTGTGCCGTCACCTTCCATGCAGCCAAGAATTCCATGCTTTTCCATTATTTTTAGAATCTTAGACCCTTCTGTTTCATTCGGTAAGATAGTTTCGTCGACCGCTCTCGCCAAAATTTCCGCGGCGATTTCGGTTAGCGGTTTATTCAAGCGTTGCTGTAATCTCATTAGACGTTCTGAGTGGATTTCGTCTAATTCAACGTCAATGTGCATGGTAGTTCTCCTGTCGGTATTAAACTCATTGAATCATTGCCTTGCAGGGAATTATCTTTATGGGCTAAGAAGCATTTACTGTAAAGACTATTGGCATATGATCGCTATATTCAAGCCAGTTTTCAGGCTCACCAATAAAAAAACTATCCTCATGATTAATTAGGTTTTTTGAAACAAAAGCATAGTCAATGTGATACGGTTTTTCTTTTCTTCTATGAAGAAAGAACGTTGGCTGAGTTTCCTTGCCTTGTTCTTCATCTAACAGGCTGTGGTAAATGCTTTTTATGTTATGGTTTTCCAGTTCATTTACGACATCAGCATGGTTCCACCATCTATCCCAAACATCCCATATGCTGTTGCTATTAAAATCACCGCATAGCAAGACATCATTATCGACAAATTTTTCTTTATGTAATTGTAGGTACTTCCATAGCTGACCGATATATTTAAACGCTGGGGAATTGGCTTGCTTGATCCAAACTGCTACTAAAATAAACGAGTCATTTACAATGCAAGGTAAAAAAGATTGAAGCCCTTCAGGGTTCCAATTCATTGCTTTAATGCTAATCGCTTTCCTTGAGAAAATACCTATGCCTTTATTTTTATTTCCCCCAATCCATAAAAAGTTATCAGCCCATTTTTTATATTCGGGCGTTGACCTATCAGGATCTTCGCATTCCTGAATAATTAGTAAATCCGCGTCGAATTCCGCTAATAACTGATATTTTTTGCGTAAGGCACCATTGCAATTCCATGTGACTATCTTCATTCTGTTTGAATAGCTAAAGTAAGGGGGCGAGTTTTGCTTTATGCCATTGCTATCTGATGTCATCATCAATAGCCTGATCCATGTCATTTAATGATTTAGTTTTGCCCGCATAACCCGCACAACCGAACCCTAGCTCTATATCCATTTTTTTAAACACCTCAGCAGCGGAAACTGCGGTTATCTCGCCTGATCGCAATTGTTGTAAGCGGTGCTTTGCTACTGCCGCCCTTTTCGTATCGATCTCGGATTCCGGCGCATTTAAGCTTCGAAGCAAAGAATCGACCACCAACGCCCGCTCCTCGACAGGTAGCGAAACAGCTTCGGCTATAAGGTCTTTGGTTTTCATGTTTGCTCCATTTCTTTAGCTACGAATGTTTACTGATTTGCAGGATTAAGACGCGATAAATCGCGTCTCTACAATCAATTTTACAAACACCCTTTCATCGCCACGCCAATATCAGTCGGCGAACTCACTACTTCAATCCCCGCCGCCTTAAGCGCGGCGACTTTGCCTTCCGCAGTGCCTTTGCCGCCGGTCACTATCGCACCGGCATGGCCCATGCGCTTTCCGGGAGGTGCGGTTTGTCCCGCAATATACGCAACCACAGGCTTGGTGACATGCGCTTTGATATATTCTGCGGCATCTTCTTCTTCGCCACCGCCGATTTCGCCGACCATGACGATGCCTTTGGTTTGCTCATCAGCCTGAAAACGGCTGAGTACATCGACGAAATTCATGCCGTGTATCGGATCGCCGCCGATGCCGACGCAGGTGCTTTGTCCCAAGCCTTGCGCGGTGGTTTGATACACCGATTCATAGGTTAAGGTGCCGGAGCGCGACACGATACCAATTGATCCCGGCAGGTGAATCTTGCCGGGCATGATGCCTATTTTGCATTCGCCGGGGGTGATGACGCCGGGGCAGTTGGGGCCGATTAGCAACGCGCCGGTGCCGGCCATTGCCGCCTTAACGCGCAGCATTTGCAATATCGGTATGCCTTCGGTGATGCAAACGATCAATTTAATCCCTGCATCGACCGCTTCCAGAATCGCGTCGGCGGCGTAAAAAGGCGGTACATAAATAACGCTGGTGGTTGCGCCGGTGTCATTGACGGCGTCCTGTACGGTGTTGAACACGGGCAAACCCAAATGGGTTTCGCCGCCGCGTTCCGGGGTGACGCCGCCGACTAATAAGGTGCCGTAGTCCAGCGCCTGCTGGGAATGGAACGTGCCTTGTTTGCCGGTAAAGCCCTGGCAAATCACTTTGGTGTCTTTGTCGATTAAAATGCTCATGCGGCCTCCGCCAATGCTACGACTTGTTCTGCCGCGTGTGCCAAATCGTCCGCCGCATATAGATTCAATCCGGTGTTGCTTAACAAAGCTCTGCCCTGTTCGGCATTAGTGCCTTCCAGACGCACCACCACGGGTACGGCGACATGAACCTGCTCGACAGCGGCTAAAATGCCTGCCGCGATAATATCGCACTGGACGATGCCGCCGAAAATATTCACCAATACCGCCTTCACGCTGTTATCCGACAGGATCAGCTTGAACGCCTCGCAGACCTTGTCAACACTGGTTCCGCCGCCGACATCGAGAAAATTGGCCGGTTGCCCGCCTTTCAGTTTGACCAGATCCATGGTCGCCATTGCGAGCCCCGCACCGTTGACCATGCAGCCTATATTGCCGTTCAGGGTGATGTAGTTCAGTCCGAATTGCTGGGCTTTGTTTTCTTTTTCGTCTTCCTGATCGGCGTCTTTCATCGCCAAAATATCGGGATGCGCTTCTACTGCGTTATCATCAAAATTGATCTTGGCATCCAGCGCCATCAGCTCGCCGCTGTCGGTTTCGATCAGCGGATTGATTTCAATCTGGCTGGCGTCCTTGGCTAAGAACAGGTCGTATAAGCCCTGCATGATTTTTCCTAAGGCTTTGATCTGCGCTCCTTTAAGCCCCAAGGCGTAGGCGACTTTCCGGCATTGATAGCCTTGCAAGCCGGCAGCCGGATGAACCGGAACCGAAATAATCTGTTCGGGTGTTTCGTGGGCGACGGTTTCGATATCCATGCCGCCCGCTGCCGAGGCAATAAAAATAATGCGCTCGGTACCCCGGTCAACCAGCACGCTCAGATATAATTCACGCTTGATCGGGTAAGTTTTTTCTATCAGCAGCGAGTTAATCGGCAAGCCTTCCGCGCCAGTCTGTTTGGTAACCAGCCGTTTACCCAGCATATCCCGGCTAAACTCAACTACTTCAGCCATAGTTTTGGCCAGTTTTACACCGCCGACTTTACCCCGACCACCGGCATGAACCTGGGCTTTAACCACCCAACCGTCGCCGCCCAGTTCTTTGGCAACCTGCTCGGCGCTTTCCGGCGTTGTCGCCCGCTTGCCGTCAGGCACAGGTATCGCGTAATGCAAAAACAACTGTTTAGCCTGATATTCATGAATATTCATTAATGACTCCTTGGATTAACCGGCAAAGTCCGGCGGGGTATTTTTCACACATAGACGACAACTAAATGCTACGATTAAGTAACGAAAATTAAATAACTCATGCATTTTCGCTAAGGGCGACCGGCCGGTCGCCCTTACGGCTTATTGTAATGTTTAGGTTATTTAATTTTCATTCCTAAAGGCTTTATTGAGCATTTTAACGAAGTCCCTGCAAAACGCCATTTTAAAAATAAACATGCCGCCAAACACCAACGAGACCATCTTTCCCTGTCCTTTTTCCAAAGGCTACGGCATTCCCGCTCAACAAGCCTGGATATTGCTAAAAGTTTTTTTAGGCTATCGACTTATCCTGGCCGGCCTGTTTATCGCTTTGTTTTACAGTGATACGGATTCTTCATTACTCGGCACTTACGACAGCCGATTATTCGTTTACAGCAGCCAAGGCTACTTGATACTCTCAATCATATCCGGTATCTGCATAGCCTGGCGACTCACAAGCTACACCACGCAAGCGCAATTGCTGATTTTTACGGACATACTCATTCTCACCTTGATCATGCATGCCTCCGGGGGCATTAACAGCGGCATGGGAACCTTGCTCGCCGTATCCATCGCAGCAGGCGGATTATTGATCGGTGGCCGTTGCGCCATGCTTTTTGCCGCCATGGCCAGCTTGGCCGTGTTGACCGAACAAGTTGTGGCCGATTACAGACACAGTTTTGACTCGACCTCTTACGCCAACGCAGGAATGCTCGGCGCCGCATTTTTCACCATTGCGTTACTGTCGTATATCCTCGCAAAACGCAGTGAACAAATATTTCAACTTGCCGATCAACAAAAACAAACCATCATTAAACTGGAAGATCTCAATAAGTACATTATCCAGCATTTGCAATCGGGAATTATTATCGCCAACAAGCAGCAGGCCATTCAGATGGCCAATGAGTCCGCATTACGACTGGCAAATTTATCGACACTGCCGGTCAGGCTTGGCGATATTTCGGCATATTTAGCTGAGGCTTTTCAAACCTGGCTGGCTGATCCCGAACAGAATATTGTACTGTTGCAACTGCCGAATCAGTCCGAAATTCATAGCCGGTTCATGCCCTTGCCGACCGGGCATGAGTTTTTTTACATGATTATTCTTGAGGATATTGCGCTCTATAATCAACAGGTCCAGCAAAGCAAGCTCGCATCGCTGGGACGGCTCACCGCCAGTATTGCCCACGAAATACGCAATCCGTTAGGCGCTATCAGTCATGCAGGACAGTTACTTTCGGAAAACCCGCTGTTGTCTGCCCAGGACCGGCGGCTGACAGAAATCATCCAGACCCACTCAGTCCGCGTCAACCATATCATTGAAGATATTTTACAGCTTTCCAGAAGAACCGATTCAAGGCGGGAAAAGATTCGTCTAAAGCCCTGGCTGGACAATTACCTGAAAAATTTCACGCTTGAACATTCTATTAATATGGATGCATTCAAGCTTTCGTACCCTGATGAATCCCTATGCGCGTTTATAGATCCAGGTCATTTAAGGCAGATTACGGACAACCTGTGCCGAAATGCACTGAAATACGGCAAGCCTGAGGCCGGGCCAATAATTTTACGTGTTTTTGCCCTGCAACAGGCACCCTGCATAGAAGTCATTGATAATGGTTTCGGCATCAGCAGCGAACACCAGAGTCACCTGTTTGAGCCTTTTTTTACCACATCTTCCAGCGGCACAGGATTAGGGCTTTATCTCTCAAGAGAATTAGCCGAATTAAATCAGGCAAAATTGAGCTATTATTTAACCGACAATAATAGGAGCTGTTTTCGGCTCTGCTTGCTGAATGCGGAACAGACCATAATTGAACTATGAATAAACCACTGGCATTGATTGTAGACGACGAACCCGATATTCGTGAGCTGTTGGAAATCACCCTTAACAGGATGAATATCCAGACATGCTGCGCTGAAAATATCGCTCAAGCCAAGGCCTTATTGAAGCAAAAGTCCTTCGATCTTTGCCTGACCGACATGAAACTGCCGGACGGTAACGGTCTGGAGCTGGTTGACTTTATACAAACGCTGCCCGTCTCTATACCGGTTGCCGTTATTACCGCACACGGCAACATGGAGTCGGCAATTTTGGCGATGAAAAAAGGCGCCTTCGATTTCGTTTCCAAGCCGGTTGATTTGCCCGCATTGAGGCTGCTGGTTAACAATGCCTTAAAACTTTCCGATGTAAGCGCCACCAAAGAAAGGCGATCCCGCCACACGCTGCTGGGCGAATCGCTAATCATGCAGGAGATCAGGGCAAAAATAAATAAACTTGCCCGCAGTCAGGCGCCGGTCTATATTAGCGGCGAATCAGGCTCAGGCAAAGAGCTGGTTGCAAAGCTGATTCATCAGCAAAGTTCCCGTAGCGACCATGCTTTTGTAGCGATTAACTGCGGCGCCATCCCGCACGAGCTGATGGAAAGTGAATTTTTCGGTCATAAAAAAGGCAGCTTTACCGGTGCCGTCGGCGACAAAAAAGGTTTATTCCAGGCCGCGGAAGGCGGCACTCTATTTCTTGATGAAGTTGCCGATTTGCCCCTGTCCCTGCAAGTCAAACTACTGCGAGCCATACAGGAAAAGAAAATTCGCCCGGTCGGCGACCAGCAGGAAATTGCGGTCGATATTCGTTTGCTCAGCGCCACTCATCGAAACCTTAACGACATGGTTCGGGACGGCAGCTTCAGGCAGGATTTATATTACCGGATCAATGTAATCGATCTTCATGTTCCACCCTTGCGAGAGCGGTCTGGCGATATCCCCGCCCTTGTCGATCATATATTAGCCAAACTGACGGGCGCCAACAAACAGGACAGGCCAATCTTATCGGCATCGGCATTAACGGTATTGCAACGGTATCATTTTCCGGGCAATGTTCGCGAGCTTGAAAATATTATGGAAAGAGCTCTTGCGCTGTATGACGGCAACAGCATTGAGAGTGATGATTTGAACCTGCCGATAGATGTGCATAAAGCTGCTAAATCGCCGGAATATAGCCCGGCTTTAGGGCCGCTGGAAGATCATCTGGAAAAAATCGAAAGAAAAGCCATCACCCTTGCGCTGGAAGACAATAATTGGAACAAAACAGCCACCGCCAAGCAGCTGGGGCTATCTTTCAGATCGTTACGCTATCGTTTGAAACAGCTTGATATGGATAATTAATATCGGGGCAAGGCAAAGGACTAAAAACCTCACCGATAATCCCAGCCCCCACTGAAAGCGTGTTGGTAAATATTCCATTACAACAGGCAAAGCTTCCGTTCCCGGCACTCGACTATGCGGCCTCCGCATCGCCTTGGTACTCTTGGTAATCGCTCCATCCGTAGAGTCGCTGAGACGGTCGCTGCCCCATCTGGTGGCGGTGCTGTCCGGGCCGCAAGGGAAGGACGTTGCCTTTTTGTCGCTGACAGAAGCTATAGATATGCCGGAAGCGCGGCTGGGCGGCTTATGGGCATATTCTCGGTGCACTGGCTGAGTTTGAACGCGCTTTGATTGTAGAACGAACACAAGCAGGATTGAAAGCCGCCAAGAAACGCGGCACGAAGTTAGGCCGTAAGCCTTCACTCTCTGCCGATCAACGGAAACATGCACGGGAATTGCTCGATAAGGGCGAAAGTCCATTGGCTGTCGCCAAGCCGCTCAATGTCTGCCGTGCTACGCTATGCTATATAGGGTCCGAAGTGGTAAAGCAACAAAGTCCCCTCTCCACTCGGGCATAGCTATCTACACAACTTTTTTGTATCTAAATTCAGTTGGTTGCAAATCGACTTCACTCCCTCTCCTGCTGGAGAGGGCTGGGGAGAGGAGAATAAAATCAACTATTTATACCCCCCCTCATCCCAACCTTCTCCCTCAAGGGAGAAGGGGCCGGTACTTGTGTAGATAGCTATGCCACTCGGGAGAGGGCTAGGGCTAGGGTGAGGGTGAGGGTGAGGGCATTTCAAATGTCGCTTTACCAGCTTCGGCTACTATAAATAGCTTGAAAGATTAAAGCGGATTAAGTCCAACTATTCATCCTAGGAGGCTGTCGGATTATGCCTCACTAAAAATACTAAGTCATTGAAATATATATAAACTATTTTTTATAACGAAAAGCAATAAAAAATTAATTTATTTTAAAATCAATATGTTATGTGGCTGTGATTTTTAAATCCG
>JAURZV010000088.1 GCA_030653175.1 Methylobacter sp. | reverse complement strand
TTAGCCGCGAAGAACGCGGCTAAAGCCGCTCCCACTAAGCACATCACTGCCATTAAGTTAATGATTGCAATCTCCAGCGACTGGAGTGCAAGGCTGGCCTTGCAGTAAAGTGCGGTTAGTACAAGGCTAGCCTTGTACTCCCTGTTGGCTTAATGGCAGTGACTAAGCGCCCGCTTCTGGAACGCTTAATTCAACAACCTCATCCGTTCTTCGCGGCTAAAGCCGCTCCCACTAAGCACCTCACTGCCATTAAGTTAATGATTGCAATCTCCAGCGGCTGGAGTGCAAGGCTGGCCTTGCAGTAAAGTGCGGTTAGTACAAGGCTAGCCTTGTACTCCATGTTGGTTTAATGGCAGTGACTAAGCGCCCGTTTCTGGAACGCTTAATACAACAACCTCATCCGCCATGCGCTTAACCAGATCGGCATGGTGAAAAATCGCCAACATGCCGACGCCTTGTTGCTTTTTGCGTTGAATCAGCGATACCACGCGGTCGGTGGTTTGGGCGTCCAGACTGGCGGTGGGTTCATCCAACAGCAATAAGCGTGGTGAGGCAATCAGGCCGCGCGCCAGATTCACCCGCTGCTTCTCGCCGCCGGAAAAAGTTGCGGGCGGCACTTCCCATAAGCGTTCGGGGATATTCAGTTCCGCCAGTAATTCAGCCGCCCGCGCCCGCCCTTCCTGTTTATCAACGCCTTGCCGATATAAAGGCATCGCCACGACATCCAGTGTTTTTTGCCGTGGCAAGGTGTGTAAAAACTGGGTGACGAAGCCGATTTCCTCACGCCGCAATTCCAGAATTTGGTGCTCCAAGGCCAGCGCCAAATCCAGGATTCCACCCGCCGCCGTTTCATATAACAGCCGTCCGCTGCTGGGTAGATAGGTGCGATAAATACTTTTTAACACCGAAGACTTACCCGCGCCGGTAGGGCCGATTAACGCGGTCAGCTTGCCTGAATATACAGTGAGATTGACCTGTGATGACGATGGGATAATTTTGTTTTGCTCATGCAGAAAAAAAGTCTTGGACAGGTTCTCGACGCTTAATAACGGTTTGTTAGTCATAGTTCAGCTCCTTATAGCGCCGAAGCGACCAGTTGTTGGGTGTAGGCATGCTGTGGGTCTTCCAGAATCTGGTCGGTCAGTCCCCTTTCAATCACGCGCCCGTATTTCATCACCAATGTGCGCCCGGCCAAAAGCCGGATCACGCCCAGATCATGCGTAACCACAATCATTGCGGTATTCAGTTCTGACTGAATTTCCAGAATCAAATCCAGAATTTTCGCCTGCACCGATAAATCCAGACCGGTGGTGACCTCATCCAGAAACAACAAAGGCGGCCGTGTCGCCAGCGCCTTGGCGATTTGCACCCGTTGTTGCATGCCGCCGGAAAAGTTTTTCGGCAGCTCGTCCATGCGTTCGGTCAGCACCTCGGTGCGCGCCAATAATTCACGGGCGGGCGCGGATTTCGCTGTAATTCATCACCTGACTCATCAACAGCCGTTCGGCAATATTGCCGCCCGCCGATATGTCGAAATTAAGGCCCAGATTGGGATTTTGATAGACCATGCCGAAACGATGGTTGCGCAGGCTCCGGCGTTGCGCGGGATTGAGCTTGAATAAAGGCTTTTGCCCGGTTTCATCAAAAAAAATAGCGCTGCCGCTGTAAGGCATTTGATCGAAATACAGGCACTTGACCGCCGTCGATTTGCCGCTGCCGGACTCGCCCATGATTCCCAGGATTTCTCCTTTATAAAGATCAAAGCTCAAATCATGCAGCGCGACAATGCTGCCGCAATGCGGGCAGATATTGGTCTCAAACTCGGGGCCGGTGCTGGTGAAACATAAATTGCAGCCCGGCCCGTAAACTTGCGACAAGCCCTTTACTTCCAGAATCTTATCCATGCGCTAACTCCTGCTGCTGTTCGCAATAATCGCTGTCGGAACATTGATAAACCCTCTCACCTTGTTCATCGATAAACTCATCCAGAAAACTCTCTTGTGAGCCGCACAGTTTGCAGGCTCTGCGTTCGCCGTGGTTATCGGTAAAATCCTCGATGCGGAACGGCACGTCATCGAACGCCAGCGGCTCGGCGGGGCAATGCGGCGGTACTGCGTAGATTTTTTTCTCACGGCCCGCACCGAACAGAATCAACGCGTTGGAGTTGTGCAGCTTGGGTACGTCATAGCGAGGAATCGGCGATGGATCGATGATGTAATGGCCGTTGATCCTGGTCGGGTAACGGTGCGAAATGGTGATCTCATCGAATTTGACGATGTCCTCGTACAGCTTGACCAACAGCCGCGAATAATCGGCCTCGCCGTGCATGACCTTGCGCTTGTCCTCGCTGGGTTCGACAATCACCAACGCATCGGGATAAGGCACTTGCAGCACTAAAATCTGATCGGCGCGCAGTGCTTGCTCGGGTATCCGGTGGCGCGATTGAATCAGCGTGGCTTCCTGCAAGCGCGTGGTGGTATCGATGCCGGGGCAGGTCATTTCAATAAATTTGCGCAAATTCACCGCATTCACCGAATCGTCCGAGCCTTGGTCGATGACTTTCAAGGTATCGTTCGCGCCGATCAAGGCCAAGGTCAATTGCAGGCCGCCGGTGCCGAAACCCCGTCCCATCGGCATTTCCCGGGATGAATACGGCACCTGGTAGCCGGGAATACAGATGGCTTTTAAGACACTGCGCCGTATCTCGCGTTTAGCGTATTCGTCCAGAAAGGCGAAATTGATTCCGTTACTCATGATTGGCCTCCTGTTTTTGCTGGGTGGTTCTCAGCCTGTCCATATCCGACTGAAAGGTAACGTAATGCGGCATTTTGTAGTGCGAGGCAAAGCCCATCGAGTCGATGCCGTCCACATGCAGCAACACAAATTCAGGGTCTTCGGAGGGATTTTCCGGGCCGTCTTTCATGCCTTTTTGCAAAGCCCTGTCCAGAATCGCCATAGAAATCGCCTTGACCTCGTTGTGTCCGAAACAAGCGCCATAACCCAGGGTAAAGGTCGGTGCGGCTTTGTTATCGTCACCCTGATACGTTGCCACGACTTCGCATTCGGTCATCAACACTTCGCCGGCTTCGGTCAGCTCACCGGTAATCGGATGCGGCAGCATGACCGGTAGATAACCCACCCGCAGTTCCGCTACGGTCGGATGCACATCGCCGTAGCCGCGCATATTGCCGCCATGCGCACGTTGCGGTCGAAGATGTACAAAATGTTACCTACCGACTCTCTGAGCATGGACGGCCAGGCGGCAAACACGATTTTTTGGGTAAAACCGGCGCCGACCGCCGACAATGCTTCGTATTTACCCGCCGGTACTCGCTCCATGTTTTCTGCAAAAAATTTTCCGAGAAATCCTGCCGTATGTATGGACAGCGCCAACACGCCCGGCAGCGGCCCCAGTCCCATTGAACTGACGAAGATCAGCGCCAGCAGCAAATCGGGCATGGCCCGCATGAAATTGAGCAATTCTCTGGCAAATCGATAGGTGACGGCGTTAGGTGTTAGCGGGCGTGCCGCATAGGGCGCCACGGTTGCGGCAATGATGAATGCGAGCGTCGTGCCCCAAAACGCAGTCACCAAGGTTTGCACCATAAGGTATAGATAACTAGATATGTTTGAAAAATTAGGCGTGCCGTAACGGCTAAAATATTCCGTCATGTCTTCAACACCGTACAACAGGTCTTTAAAATCGACCCCTAAATCCCAGACGATAAACCAGAGTAGAGCCAGCGCAACCGATAGCCAGACCGGAAATAAATTTTTCGGCTTGGGCGGCAAGATATTAGTGGACATTGAGGTTGCCTCCGATCGCTTTTTGCCGAAACACATCGGACAGCCTGTCCAATAGCGTGACCAGCACATAAATGGATAAAGCGATCATGCCGATGCGCTCGTAATTGAACAGACGCATAGACATCACCATGTCGTAACCGATACCGCCCGCGCCGACCAGGCCCAGGATGGACGCCGCGCGTAAATTGTGATCGAGGATGTACAGCAGCGAACCGATAAAATCCGGCACCGCCTGCGGCAGCATCGCGTACAAAATGCTCTGGAATTTATTGCAGCCGGTCGATTCAAGCCCTTCAACGGCTTTGAAGTCGACCACTTCTATGCTTTCGGCGATAAATTTGCCCATAAAACCCACGGTGACCAGCGATAACGCCATGATCCCCGGCAGCGGCCCCAGTCCCAATGCAGAGACAAACACCAGCGCCCACACCAGTTCCGGCAGGGCGCGAATAAAACTGAGCAGATCGCGGGTGATGCGAAAAATCCAGGGGTGAGGGCTGGCGTTTTTCGCCGCCAAAATGCCCAACGGCATGGATAACACCACCGCAAGCGCGGTCGCCAATAAGGTCATTTCCACGGTTTCCAGCATTTTTTCGCCCAATTGCGGCAAATACTGCCAATCGGGCATGACCCATAAATGCCGGGTAAAATCCAGCATACGCGGTAAGGCATACAACATTTTGTTAGTCGACATATCCACCGTAGATGCCGTCAATACCAGCACCGCAACCGGCAGTACAACACTCAATACCGCAGTAAGCGGTGGTTTGCCGTTAGGTGTGGGCCAATACCAGCTCGGGTTCATGACTTGTCTCCTCGTATGTGGTGCCGTAAATTTCAGCCTGCTTGGCCGCCGTTAATTGTTCGGGACTGCCGTCAAATACCAGCCAGCCCGCATTCAAGGCGATGATACGGTCGGCGTATTGTTTGGCATATTCGACCTGATGCAGGTTGATAATGACGGTAATGCCTTTTTCGCTGCAAATTTTTCGCAGCAGTGTCAGGACTTCTTCGCTGGCTTTGGGATCAAGACTGGCAATCGGCTCATCGGCCAGAATCAGTTTGGGTTGTTGCGCCAGCGCACGGGCAATGCCCACCCGTTGCTGTTGCCCGCCGGACAATTTGTCGGCGCGGCTCCAGGCCTTGTCGAGCAAATCGACTTCCCGTAACGCTGCTTCGGTGATCTGATAATCCGTTTTTGGAAACAGGTAAAACAAACTGCTCAGCCAGCTGCGTTCCGCCAAACGACCGACCAACACATTGGTCATCACGTTCAAGCGATCGACCAGATTAAACTGTTGGAACACCATGCCGATATGGGCGCGTATTTTGCGGTAGTTTTTTTTGTTCAGGGTAACGCCATCAATGCTAATCTCGCCTTGTGTGGCCGGATCAAGGGCATTCATCGCTCTGAGTAAAGTCGATTTACCGGCGCCGCTAGGCCCCAGTACGGCAATAAATTGCCCGGCTTCAATGTCCAGATTGATGTTTTTCAGTGCGCAATAACCATTGGGGTAGGTTTTATGCACTGCTCTTAGAGAAATGTAAGCCATAACGGGTTTCCTTTGGGTGAACGTGAGTTTATCGCAATTGTAGGAGCGGCTTTAGCCCCGATAATCGCGGCTAAAGCCGCTCCTACAGGTTACTTCAACATGTCTTCGCGGAGTAATCCCAATTCGCTGACCAAATCGCGTATTTTTTGATAGTCGGCTGCCGTAACAGGGTCATATTTGGTTAATTCGCCATAACCGGTGACTTTTATATCGTTATGAGCATTGAGAACAGCATCGCGAATTTTGGCTTTGGTGGCTTCCGGCAAATCTTTGCGATAAGCCATCGGTGAACCGGGCAGCGGATCGGAATACAGCAACACCCGGTTGGATTCTTTGGTAATCAGGCCTTTTTTCAGCATTTTTTCGTAAGTGATGTCGTTGTCGGCGGCCGCATCAACGGATTTGTTTTTAACAGCCATTTCGGCAGCATCATGTGAGCCTGCATAGGTAAATTCGCCGAAAAATTGTTTAGGCATCTGCCCAGTGGCTTGTTTAACCAAATAAGTCGGTATCAAGCCGCCTGATGTTGAGGCTGGATCAACAAAGGCAACGCTTTTGCCTTTCAGGTCGGCGATAGTCTTAACCTCGGAACCTTCCGGCACCACAAATAAGGAACGGTAGGTAGACAATCCGGTATCTGAACGTACACCCACGGCAAACGCTTCGGCATTGGCTTCTTTTTCAGCCAGCACATAAGACAGCGGCCCAAACCAGGGGCAATATCGACCCGCCCTTTTTTCATGCCTTCGATGACACCTGCATAGTCGGTGGCGGTGAAGACCTTGACAGGTTCGCCGGTTTTCGCTTCTAGATATTGGCGCATCGGCTCAAATTTCTGAATCATCTCCTCGTTATTTTCAGCGGGTATCAGCCCCATGACCAAACCTTTGGCTGCGGCGATTGTTTGCATGCCCGATAGGATCAGCACGGCGGCAATGAATTTTAATTGTTTGAATTTCATGTCATTTTCCTTAAGTTAAAAGAGTTACTCGATATTGATTGAGATTTGCGCGCGATCCGCTCTAAATCGCGCCAATGAATACTCAATCGGTTTTTGTGTTTTAACATCAACATTAACGGTTTTCACCCGCAGCACCGGCAAATGCCGAGGCATTGCCAGCAACAGGCCGTCTTCATCCAATGGCAAGGTGGCGCTAACCGTGCTGCCCAGCCTGACCGGATTAAGACCCATTTCTTTGAAAAAAGTGTGCAGCGAACCACTTTGATACTCCTTGATAACATCCCCCAATCTGGCTATGGGCAGATAATGAGAAATCAGGCAAAATGGTTTGTCGTCAACTTTACGCAAAGTCTCCAGCCATAACACGGCATCGCCTTCCTCAATTTGCAGCATCTTTGCCACATTGCCTTTCGCCTTGATTTCAAGCTTTCTCAACAACCGGGAATCACTGGTTTTGCCCAACGCTTCCAGGTTTTCGGTAAAACGGTTATGCTTGCCAATCGCATAATCGACCGGCGCATCCAGCACAAAAACGCCTTTGCTATGCACCCGTTCCACCAGTCGACAGAGCGCCCAATGTCAAGGTTAGTAGGCGCATTGACGTATCGGGATTTTGCTTGAGCAAAGCATTAGACAGGACTCCGTTTGCTCCATGGTATCAAGGCGTAGTCATCTCGTTGAAGATAGGCCTGGTAGAGATGACTGGATACCCGGCTCTCATGTACTCCAGCGTTTCTATGGCCCGCATTTCAGGAAACTTGCTCTTTACGATAGCAATATTTTTGACGCCATGTATTTCCTGTAGTCGATCGTGCTCATGAGTATTTTCCTTGGCAGTCAGTACGCCATCATGGGATCTTGATCCGTTTCAGTGTCGGCAATGGATTCTGGGCTTTCGATAGCGAAACGCTCCATCCATGAAGCAAAGGGGGAACGCATGGCGGGAACGAGATCGGAAGGTGAACAATCTAACTGGCCGAATGGCTTTAAATATAGGGTCCGAAGTTGGTAAAGCAACAAAGTCCCCTCTCCCCTCGGGAAAGGGCTAGGGTGAGGGCATTTCAAATGTCGCTTTACCAGCTTCGGCAACTATACCAATAATGTTAAGAAACTTATGAACACCTACTTAGAGCAACGCAGGGAGCGGTTGCCGAGACACGAAGTTCACGAAGAAAAGCTCAGTAAAAACTTCGTGTTCTTCGTGTCTTCGTGGTGATATATCTTAAATTGATGCCAAAATGACGAACTTGAACACACTTGAGTATAAAGATGAGGGCAGGGCATGAGGATTTTACTGGTTTTATTATTATGTTTGTCCGGTTGGGTTAACGCGGAAATCTACGAATGGCAGGATGCGAACGGCAGCAAGCATTTTTCCGATCGCCCGGTTGTTGACGCAAAAATAGTCGATATAAAACCGGGCTATGATTTTTATAGGGTCAAGACGGTTTATGACGGCGATACCGTGGTGTTGGAGGATGGGCGTAAAGTCCGGTTTTTGGGCATCAATACCCCGGAGGTTCAGCACAGGGATAAACAGGCCGATGCGGGCGGAGACGAGGCCAAACGCTGGTTGATCGACAAGCTGAAAAACACTAAAGTCCGCTTGGAAGTAGGTGCGGAAAAAACCGATAAATACGACAGAACGTTGGCGCATTTGTTTACCGAAAAAAAAGAGCATATTAACCTACAGCTGGTTGCAGCGGGTTTGGCGGCAGTCAGTATCTATCCGCTCGAGCTGCACTATGTCAATGAGTTGGTTAAGGCTCAGGATCAGGCAGAACAAGCCAAGCTCGGTATTTGGGGGCGGCCTGAATATGCCGCAATACCGGTCGGCAGTCTTACCGAAGACGGACATCAGGGCTGGACGCGTCTGGTTGGGAAGGTGATTAATATCCGTTCGACACGAAAGTCGATTTACCTGGAGTTTTCGCCTGTCCCGGGCGCAGCCGAAGGGGCTGGATTTGAGGCGCGTATCGAGAGCAAATGGCTGGATTTATTCCCCGATGTTAATGATTATTTGGGCAAAACTATCGAAGTGCGCGGCTGGCTGAATAAAAGCAAGGGACATTTGTCGATGTTAATTCGGCATCCGAGTGCGATTAAGGAAAATCCCTAACTATTCAACAGTTAAAAAAATAGAACGCAGATGACGCAGATGAATATGATGGACACAGATAATTCAAGAAAAATCTTATTTAATCTTAATTATCAGCGTCATCCGCGTTCCATTTTTCTAACTACTGAGCAGTTACGAAAAATCATTCTATTTGAGCAGCCACTGCTATAAACTAACGCGCTTTAACACTAGCTGAGATTTAAATGACTGCCCC
Source organism: Methylobacter sp. (assembly GCA_030653175.1). Classification (GTDB taxonomy): domain Bacteria; phylum Pseudomonadota; class Gammaproteobacteria; order Methylococcales; family Methylomonadaceae; genus Methylobacter_A. Next base: position 47,335 of record JAURZV010000088.1, on the reverse strand, counting down.
ACAAATTGGTTTTATTAGTTTGGGTTGCCCCAAAGCCCTGGTCGATAGCGAAAGAATTTTAACCAAGCTTCGCTCAGAGGGTTACACCATTTCGCCGACTTATCAGGACGCCGATCTGGTCGTGGTTAATACCTGCGGTTTTATCGATGCGGCGGTGGAAGAATCATTGGACAGCATCGGCGAAGCGCTGGCTCAAAACGGCAAGGTTATCGTTACCGGCTGTTTGGGTTCCAGAGAAGCCGAAATCCGGGAGCGTCATCCGCAAGTCTTGAAAGTGACCGGCGCACATGCTCTGGAAGAAGTTGTGGCTGCTGTGCATGAGCATTTGCCGCCGCCGCATGATCCGTTTATCAGCCTGGTGCCGCCGCAAGGCATCAAGCTGACGCCACGGCATTATGCCTATTTGAAGATTTCAGAAGGCTGCAATCATCGCTGCACTTTCTGCATCATCCCTTCGATGCGCGGCGATCTGGTCAGCAGGCCGGTTGATGAGGTGATGCTGGAAGCCGAACGTTTGGCCAATGCCGGAGTAAAGGAATTGCTCGTAGTTTCGCAGGATACCAGCGCCTACGGTCTGGATTTGAAGTATCAAAGCCGGGACTGGAAAGGCCGTTCGGTTAAAACCCGCTTTTATGATTTAGCCGAGGCGTTGGGCGACTTGGGTATTTGGGTCAGGATGCATTACGTTTACCCGTATCCGCATGTGGATGAAGTGATCCCGTTAATGGCCGAGGGCAAAATCCTGCCTTATCTGGACATACCGTTTCAACACGCTAACAGCCGCATCCTTAAATTAATGAAGCGTCCGGCTGCCGGCGAGAATAACCTGGAACGCATTAAAGCATGGCGGGAAATCTGTCCTGACATAACTTTGCGCAGCACGTTTATCGTCGGCTTTCCCGGCGAAACCGAGCAGGAGTTTGAACAGTTGCTGGACTTTATGAGCGAGGCGCAAATGGACAGGGTCGGCTGCTTTGCCTATTCGCCGGTAAAAGGCGCGGTCGCCAATGAGTTGCCCGATCAGATACCGGAACAAGTCAAACAGGAACGCTTGGCGCGGTTTATGGCGCATCAGGCAGAAATCAGCGCGGCGCGTTTGCAGCAGCGGGTAGGCCGAATCGAAACCGTGCTGATCGATGAAGTGGTTGAAGAAGGCGCGGTTGCAAGAAGCAAAGCCGATGCGCCGGAAATCGACGGCCAGGTGTTTATTGACGGCGCGACACACCTGAAAGTCGGCGACTTCGTCGACGTCGAGCTGGAAGAAGCGGACGAATACGATTTGTGGGGGCGGTTGGTTTAGGGCAGTTGCCAACAGCTGGTGGATAATTAATTTTTAACTCACCACGAAGAGCACGAAGGTTTAAGGCAACATGTATAAATACTATGCTTCGACAATACAAGCTGGACGGGGCATGTTGCCCCGTCCGAAACGTTTTGAGTTGGTTAAGTGTCTCCACTTTGCTTAGATATTGGGAAACGTTAGGGGCGGGGGTTGCAACCCCCGCCCAGCTGGAAGCATTTCGGCGCGTTGACCGCGGCTCGCGGCGCAGCGCGCCTTGACTGCGTTCCCACGCAGCGCGTGGGAACGAGACATAGCAAATAAGGAATATTTACCACGAAGGACACGAAGACCACGAAGGTTTAAGTTCTTTTCTTCGTGATCTTCGTGTCCTTCGTGGTGAAAACCTAATGCCTGGCTCTGTAGTGGCGATCCGGCACGACTTGTATGGACAGATATTTGCTCCTGCAATATCTGCATTCACCACATCCATGTGGATTATGCAGGAGGTAGAGCACCAACAGTAGGCGCTTTAGGCGACGCATGGAGCAGTTGCCGAGGTCGCCCACCATACAACGTGCAAAATTGCCAAATCTCATCGAATGTTATAATATAACATTCGATTTCAGATAAGCGGTCTTTGCAATGAACACACCTGCCGAAGCAAGCCACAACCATCCTCATCCTTCAGGACACGATCATAAAAAATGCGTCAGCGAGGCCTTAGACACCGCCGCGCAATTGTGCGTGGTGCGCGGCGTGCAATTAACGCCGATACGCCATCAAGTGCTGGAACTGATCTGGGACAGCCACAAGGCCGTCAAAGCTTATGATCTGCTGGATCGCATCAAGCCCCTGCAAAATGCCGCAAAACCCGCGACGATTTACCGCGCACTGGATTTTTTGATCGAACAGGGCCTGATCCATCGGGTGGAAAGCCTCAATGCATTTGTCGGTTGCAATTGCTCGGGGCATCAGCATGAACAGTTATTGCTGATCTGCAATAACTGTCAGGAAGTGGAAGAACGATCAGCCCCGGAAGTCATGCGGGCGCTGTCGCGGGAAATCAGGCAGGCGGATTTCATTGTGCACAGCAAAGCCATCGAGATTCATGGCATATGTGCAAAATGCGCGCAGACCATGAGCAGCGAGCAAAGCTGATGCGGTTATTTTTTCCAAGCAGAAGTTCTATCGGATGTTACGTTATAACATTTCTTATTATTCAAACAATACGGTTAAAACGATGAATAAAAAACTCGCCATTATTTTCTTATCAACAGGTGCAATAGGAACCAATGCCCATGCTGCTGACAATAAAATCCAAAAACTGGAAGATATAGTCGTCATTAGCACGGGCATCAAGCACGCCACTGCAAAATCGGCCAAGCCGGTAACGGTATTGTCAGGCGATAAGCTCCGTACTAACGTGGGTCAGACCATAGGCGATACCCTGCAAAACGAGCTTGGCATAACCAATCAATCGTTTGGCGCCGGCGTAGGGACGCCCGTGATTCGCGGGCAGTCGGGGCCCAGGGTGCGGGTCATGCAGAACAGTTTGGGCAATAATGATGCTTCTTCTTTAAGCCCGGATCACGCGACCGGTGTTGACCCGATTATCGCCGAACGGGTAGAGGTGTTGCGCGGGCCATCGACGCTGCTTTACGGCAACGGCGCGATCGGCGGTATTGTCAATGTCATCGATAACCGCATTCCAGAACAGGTTCCGGACAAAATCATCGGCGGCGCAGGTGAGCAACGTTATGATTCAGCCACCAATGAAACCTCCAGCGCGCTTAAACTGGAAGGTGGTAAAAACGGTTTTGCCTATCATGTCGATGGTTTTTATCGCGATCAAGGCAATACTTCTATTGGCGGTACGGCGATAGATGAAGACGCAGTGCGACGCCATGACCCCAGTTTTAACAGCCTGCCAGTTGGCGAGTTGCAAAACTCGCAAGATTTTATTGCCAATACCCAGGCCCGTTCGCGCGGTGGTTCAGTCGGTTTATCCATGATTGGCGACGCCGGTTTGGTCGGTGCGGCGATTAATAGCCTGGAAAAAAGTTACGGGATTCCGCCGGACGGTCATGGCGAAGCGCCAATATCCGTTGATTTGACACAAACCAAATACGACCTTAAAGGCCAACTGAACAAACCGTTTGCCTTTGCCGAAGAAGTGCGCATGAAATTGGGTTATACCGACTATAAACATGTTGAAATGAATGGCGGCGTTGCAGGTACCACGTTCCTCAATGAATCGTTTGAAAGCCGACTGGAACTTGAGCATCAGCCCATCGGCGCCCTCAAAGGCGTGACTGGTTTTCAATCCGTCAACAGCCAATTTGTGGGTTTAGGGGAAGAAGGCAAAATTGTGCCTAAATCCGATATTAATTCTTATGGTTTTTTTGCAGTTGAGTCGCTTGAAAAAGGCGCAATGACTTATGAGTTGGGGGCGCGCGCTGAGTGGAATGGCATTGATCCAGAAGGTTTGGCAAGCGTTTCGTATGTACCGCTGAGCGGCTCCGCTTCTGCATTATGGGCGATTAACGACCGGCACCAGATGAGCTTGGGTTACACCCATTCACAACGTGCACCGCAAATACAGGAATTATTTACCGATGGTTTTCATCATGCGACGCGCAGTTATGAAAAAGGCGATGCGAACTTAGGCAAAGAGTTTTCCAATAACCTCGACCTGGGTTATCGCTTTAACGCAGCCTGGATGACTGCGGACATTAACCTGTTCCATAATTGGGTCAGTGATTATATTTACCAGCAGCGTTCTTCCGGCGAATTATTTAATGCGGCAGATGGCAGTTTTCAAAGCCCCGATATTGATTGCGATGAGTGCTTTCCCTTGCTGAACACCCAACAAACCGCCGCTACCTTCAAAGGCTTTGAAGCCCAAACCGTGTTCCCGCTGATGCAAAACCGTTACGGCGCGGTCGATCTGACCTTATTCGGCGACTACACCCGTGGCAGGTTTGAGCAGGGCGGCAACGTCCCCCGTATGCCTCCGTTGCGCTATGGATCACAACTGAGTTACGAAAAAAACGACTGGTCAGGCAATGTGCGGTTGACCCGTGGCGAAGCGCAGAATTATGCAGGCGAAAATGAGACCAGCACCCCGTCTTATCTGCTGCTTAATCTGGGCGCGCAATACCGCGTGGCGAGCTTTGGCGATTCGGAAATGCTGCTGTTTGCAAAAGGCAAGAACATGCTCAACGAAAATATCCGCAACTCGACTTCCTATCTGCGTAATTTTGCCCCGGAACCAGGGCGTAGCGCGGAGATAGGTATTCGGATTAGTTACTAATTACAGCGGTTTCAATTTTGATTAGTAACTATTAAAAGGCTATGTCACCATTAAGTAATAAAACAACATTGTCGCTGGAGTGCAGGCTTCGCCTGCATTGGCAAGCAAAGCTTGCACTCCCGTCACACCATAGTTTCAATAGGCATAGTGGTTATTTTAGTAATTAACTGAATTTGAAAACGCTGTAATAGAGCAATCACTTTGTAGAGAGCCAAGAAAAACTTGAGTATTTGTAGGGGCGAATTCATGCATGGCTATCCCTGCCATGCACCCTTCGGGTAAATGCAAATCTGCTCCAGGCAGATTTGTCATTCGCCCTGGGCGGATAAATCCGCCCCTATACACGCTACACAACATTTCATGGGTAATTTTATTTCATGCACGTTACTTGGTATAAAATGTTATGTTATAACATCATAAATTGATCAATCTTCTTTAACACACACAATATGCAAACCAAACAACTACCAGTCACCGTTCTGTCGGGTTTTTTAGGCGCAGGCAAAACCACGCTGCTCAATCACATTCTCGCCAACCGCGAGGGCTTAAAAATAGCCGTGATCGTCAACGACATGAGTGAAATCAACATTGACGCAGCGCTCGTTAAAAACGAGGTCACCCTTAATCGCGCAGAAGAAAAACTCGTGGAAATGAGCAATGGCTGTATTTGCTGCACATTGCGTGAAGACTTATTGGTGGAAGTTGGGCAATTGGCCAAAGAAGGTCGTTTTGATTATCTGTTGATTGAATCCACCGGTATCGCAGAACCCATGCCGATTGCCGAAACCTTTACCTTTAGGGATGAAGACGGCGTCAGTTTGTCGGATATTTCCAAACTAGACACGATGGTGACAGTGGTCGATGCGGTCAATTTCATGGTTGATTATTTGGAAGCTCAATCGCTAAAAGATATTAATGCCGAGCTCGGTGAAGATGATGAACGTAACATCGCGGATTTGCTGGTGGAACAAATTGAGTTCAGCAACGTTATTCTGGTTTCAAAAGCCGATTTGATATGCGTCGATGAGCTGGCCAATTTAGTCGCCATTCTTAAATCCCTAAATCGCGATGCCGAAATCATCCCGATGGTGATGGGGCAGGTGCCTCTCCAAAAAATCCTAAATACCGGCCGCTTTAATTTTGAACAAGCCGAACAAGCGCCCGGTTGGTTACAAGAAATGCGCGGCAGCCATACCCCGGAAACCGAAGAATACGGCATCGCCAGTTTTGTTTACGCAGCTCGCAAGCCGTTTCATCCTGAGCGTTTTTATGATTATTTGCATCGTGAGGATTGGAACAACGGCACCTTGTTACGTTCCAAAGGCTTTTTCTGGCTGGCGTCCCGGCCTGAATGGGTGGGCAACTGGTCGCAAGCAGGCGGTACCATGCAACATGGCTGTGCCGGTCGTTGGTGGGCGTCGGTGCCTGAATCTGAATGGCCGGAAGAGCATGTGTCGGATATTCGCGCCAATTGGCAAGCACCTTTTGGCGACTGTCGGCAAGAACTGGTCTTTATCGGTCAAAACATCAATGCTGATAAAGCGCGCCGGGAATTGGACCAGTGTTTGTTGAGTGATGCTGAGTTATCTGCCGGTAAAGAAGGTTGGAAAACCTACCGGGATAACTTCCCTGCATGGCTTGATGATGAACGCGCTTGATCACACTATCCATACGCTTGGAGCAGTCTTGTGTGTAGCTTGGGTGTGTTATCGCTCCGGATTAAGGGCAAACGTTTAAAACGTATTGCTTCGAATTTAATCGTTTTAGTGGTTGGCGTGTTATTGGCGGATGCTTTAGTGCATCAGATTCCAAATGCCATTGCCGGCTTCATTTATAGCTCACGCCATAATTTTTATGTGCCCCAAAACTTTATTAGTAATGAAAAGCTATGAATCTAACCTTTGAAACTTACGCAGGTGCTATCGGCGCGAGCTTTTTAGTCAGTCTTACCTCAATGAGCGGCATGTTTGCGCTCTGGATTGAGCCGGAACGTCTTAAGCGCCTCATTCCTTATCTGGTTGCCTTGGCGGTGGGTGTGTTGTTGGGGGATGCTTTTATTCACCTGATTCCTGATGCAGTTCAGCGTCAGGGGTCAATTTCCATGGTGTGTTTAATGGCTTTATTGGGGATGTTTTTGTTTTTCGTGCTGGAAAAACTGGTGCGCTGGCGCCATGACCATCACATTAATCTGCCCAGCCAACAAAATGATATTCGCCCGATTGCCAAGATGAATTTAATGGGTGATGCCGTGCATAATTTTGTCGATGGCATTTTGATAGGCGGCAGTTTTTGGGTGGATCCCGTGCTGGGATTTACCACAACACTGGCGATTATTGCCCACGAAATTCCGCAAGAAATCGGCGATGTCGGCGCGCTGGTTTATGGAGGATACTCACCCGCTAAAGCGGTACTCTACAACTTTTACTGTTCGCTGACTGTTGTCATCGGCGCAGTCTTTGCCCTGTTTTTCAGTCAAGTGGCGGAATCTTCGCTGGTATTTTTATTGCCGATTGCTGCGGGTGGCTTTATCTATATTGCCGCGACCGACATGATCCCGGCGTTGCATGAACATTCCACGATAGCCAATTTGGTGGGACAAACCATTATCTTTGGCTTAGGCATTGGCTTTATGCAATCAATCATCATCCTGGAACACACTTTACTGAGTCAATGAGGGCCGTCATGGTTGCTACCGCACAACATTTAATAACGCCGGTTTCCCGCGCTTATCATTCTAATAACTTGGCCGATTTAGCCCAGATTTATCAACCCGTCATCAATCTTTGCGTGGTAGAGCGTCAAGTTGATAACGAGCTGGAACGCTTTGTTGGGCATTTGTTAAGACTCCCAAATCAAATCAGTTTTGTTGAAAGCATTGATTTTGCATCGTTCAATTTCTTTAGCTTGTTACCTCAAACAGGGCATTTACCGGGTTATCGCGCATTTTGCAAAGATGTAGCCGGTTTAACAGCGCTTTATTGTGATTTATTCGAGTTAAAGCGTGTCGGTTTGCGGTTGCGCACTTTGGATCATGCCATGTGTCCAAAATTTCATGTCGACTCGGTGACCTGCCGCATGGTTTGCACCTACGGAGATGTTGGCACCGAGTGGCTGGAAGATGCTTATGTCGACCGACGTAAACTGGGTACGGGTTCTGGCGGCTCAAATGATGAACTCTCAGGCTTGATTATGGATGCCGATGCCATCCAAACCATACCGGCTTATGCAATTGGTCTACTTAAAGGATCATGCTGGGAAGGTAATGAGCAACATGGCGCAGTGCATCGCTCGCCGCAGTTAACGCACAACTCACCCAAACGTTTGTTGTTGACGCTGGATTTTGGTTGAGTTTGTTACGCAGTATTCATTTTTTTATAACCGATAGGATAAATCCATGCCTGATTCTAACCGCTCCACACCCGTCCCCGTGACCATTTTGACCGGTTTTTTAGGCGCAGGAAAAACCACGCTGTTAAACCGTATCTTGTCTGAGGCACATTCCAAGCGGGACGGGGTTTGCAACCCCGTCTCAAACGTTTAAATAACTATTGCAATCTTTTCATCCGTCAAACGTATCGAACGGGGTTGCAAACCCCGTCCGGCATGAGGCTCGATTGCGACGGCGACGCCCTGTTGCTGCTGGTCGACCAGCTCGGCCCGGCGTGCCACACCGGACGACGCAGTTGTTTTTACAACGCCGTGCGCGGCAACCGGGTCGAGGTAATCGACACACGATTTATTGCCAAATAATAATTATTTATAACTCATATCCCTGGAGATCCCATGCCTGATTCTAACCGCTCCACACCCGTCCCCGTCACCATTTTGACCGGTTTTTTAGGCGCAGGAAAAACTACGCTGTTAAACCGTATCCTGTCTGAAGAACATGGTCATCGTATTGCCGTCATTGAAAATGAATTCGGCGAAGAGGGTATTGATAGTGACCTGCTCATTCAGGGCGAAGAGCAAATCGTTGAAATGAACAATGGCTGCATTTGTTGCACCGTGCGCGGTGATCTGGTGCGCATTTTGGGCGATTTGGCCGAAAAACGCGAGAACGGATCGCTGCATTTTGAACGGGTCATTATTGAAACGACCGGCCTTGCAGACCCCGCTCCCGTCGCGCAAACGTTTTTTGTGGAACGGGATATTGGTGAGTATTATTTGCTGGATGCGATTATTACCGTCGTCGATGCCAAACATGCCCTCAAACAACTTGATGATAACCATGAGGCGGAAGAACAGGTTGGCTTTGCCGATCGTTTGTTATTATCCAAAACGGATTTGATAACATCCGCAGAAGCGACGGAACTGGAAGCACGCTTACGCGGTATCAATGCCCGTGCGCCTATCGCTCATGTTCATTTTGGTGAAACCGACATCAGTGAAATTCTCGATATACGCGGTTTTAGTCTCAACGCCATTCTGGACATTGAGCCCGATTTTCTGGACGACGTCAGTCATGAACATGACGCCGGTATCACTTCTTTTGTTTATCGTACTGATAGGGCAATGGATGCCGCCAAAATTATCGCCTTTATGGACGTGATGGTCAGGGATTATGGTAACGATTTATTGCGCTATAAAGGCATTGTCCATATCGCAGGCTGCGATCGCAAGATTATTTATCAGGGCGTACACATGCTACTGGCAGACAGTATTGGCGTGCCTTGGGCAATCGATGAAATCCGACTGTCGGTGTTGGTCTTTATCGGGCGCAACCTGCCCAAGCAGGCCATCCATGAGGCTTTAGACGGTTGCAGGGTACTGACATGCTAACGCGCTTAACAGGCGGGCGGGTTTTTGATCCCGCCCAAGGTTTGAATGGCACAGTTCAAGATCTGTGGTTCCGTGATGGTGTGATTATCTCTACGCCCGATTCAGGCGAAACGATTACGGCTGATTATGATGTCTCCGGCAAAGTCGTTATGGCGGGAGCGATTGATATTCATAGCCACATTGCCGGTGGCAACGTCAATACCGCGCGTTTGTTGTTACCTGAACAACACCGCAACAGCATGGCCCGAAAGTTGGGCCACGCTTTCAGTACCGCGCACTGGTCAACCACAGAAACCGGCTATCGCTATGCAAGGATGGGTTACACGACCGTGGTTGAACCTGCGGTATTACCCTGTAACGCTCTGGATGCGCATTTACAAATGGCTGATATTCCGATTATTGACACCGCTGGTCTTGCCATACTGGGTAACGATGATTTTTTACTGCGCCTGATGCGCGCCAAGGCCAGCCAAAACCAGATCAACGATTATGTCGCCTGGACCTTACATGCAACCCGCTGTCTCGGTTTAAAGGTGATTAATGCCGGCGGCGCCAATGCCTTCAAATCGAATGCGCGCAGTTTCGATCTGGATGATGTCGTGCCGGATTACGGGGTGAGTTCACGGCACATTTTGCAAACCCTGCAACGCGCCGCCTGTGAAATTCAATTGCCGCATCCGGTACATGTACATTGCAATAACTTAGGTATTCCCGGCAATGTCGATACCGCCATCGCCACCATGGAGGCCGCGCAAGGCTTGCCCATGCATCTGGCGCATATCCAGTTTTATGGTTATGGAGCGGAAGGCGTCCGAGGCTTTTCATCGGCGGCGGCGAAATTGATTGATGGCTTTAACAAACATCGCAACATCACCATGGATGTCGGCCAGGTGATTTTTGGCCAGACCGTGACCATTTCCGGCGACGTGATTGCCCAGTACAGTCGCCGTAGCAATGCCTCACCCAACAAATGGGTGGTCTGGGATGCCGAATGTGAAGGCAGTGGCGGCGCGGTGCCGTACCGTTATCAGGAAAAAAGTTTTGTGAATAGCCTGCAATGGCTGATTGGCCTGGAAATTTTCTTATTGGCCGAAGACCCGTGGCGCTTGTTTTTTACCACCGATCATCCCAATGGCGGGCCGTTTACGCGCTATCCGTATTTGATCCGGTTGCTGATGGATGCCGATTTTCGTCTGGAGTGCATGGCCAGGCTAAATCAGGAAGCCGTTGCCATGAGCTTGCTAAAAGACTTGAAAAAACAATTTACCCTGTACGAAATCGCCACCATGACCCGCACCGCCGCCGCGCGACTATTGGGGCTGCATGATCGCGGGCATTTAATGCCCGGCGGCATTGCCGATATTGCCGTCTACAGCGAGCAAGCCGACAAGGAAGCCATGTTTACTGATGTTGATTTGCTGTTCAAGAACGGCGAACTGGTCGTCAAGAAGGGTGTCGTACAGCAACGCCGCAATGGCAGCACACAAACGATACAGGCGCAGTTTGACCCCCAAATCAAACGCGATATACAGGCCTACTACGACCGCTTTTATAATCTGAGCCTGGATAATTTCAAGGTGGAAGATGTTAGTTTCAGGCAGGCCGATAGTGAACGGTTTGTCAGTCATGATTGCGGACAAGCTTATCTTGCGCCAAGCGCGAGCTTAAAATAACCCCTATAAATAAACCATGAACCATTACAGCTTATCCCCATCCTCTAAAGTCATTGAACGCATACCTGTGTTCATTATCAGCGGGTTTTTGGGCAGCGGAAAAACCACTTTGCTGAATCGTTTATTGAGTCATGCGCCCAAATCGGCGGTCATTATTAACGAGTTTGGCACTACCCCGATTGACCAACAATTACTGCGCGAGCATAAAGTACCTTTATCAACCTTAGTCGGTGGTTGTTTGTGCTGTCAGGTACGCGGTTCGTTAACGCCCTTGCTTAAAAACCTACGCATGGCTTGGGATTCCGGGAACAAATCTTTCGAGCGGGTGATCATCGAAACCAGCGGCGTTGCCAATCCGGAACCCGTGCTGGATATTTTGTTAAGGGAACGTTGGCTAGCTGCGCGTTATAGCTTACAAGGCGTTATTACTACCGTTTCCGCAATCATGGATGAAGATCATTTTGACTACTTTCCTGAAGCGCAGGCGCAAATCGCCTGGGCAGACACGGTCGTAATGACGCAAACCGACTTGGCAACAGCTCAAGCGATTGCAAAACTGGAAGCACGTTTGCTGACTCTCGCCCCCGCCGCAACGCGACTGACCGCTGTGCAAGGTGCGCTTGACCCCAACGCACTACTCAACTTTCCGAAAAAATTCAGGCGACTGCGTGATACCGAACTGCCCGATTTACCCGATCATGGCTTTAGCAGCATCACCTTGCAACTTGAGCATCCACTACCGTGGGAACGGTTACAAAAAGTGTTGGAATACCTGATTGCTCACTATCCCAAACAGCTGGTCCGCTTAAAAGGCATGGTTTACACGCCTGAGCAAAACCGACCATTACTGGTGCAAGGATCAGCCGGAAGGCTTTATCCTGCAATGCGGCTGCCAGTAAGAACTTCTGATGACGGCATTGGACGACTGGTTATTATTACCCAGGGTGAGGTAAAAAGCTTAGCTGAAGATCTGATGACGCAATTGCGTAGTTAATCGTTAGTAGAAGCCGAGGTCTCAGGCAGAAAATTGCGCATGAAATTAGGCTATACCGATTACAAGCGTACAGTGCTGAGTTAGGCATTCGGGTTAGTTATTGAAGTTTTGGCAATAACCGGACAAAGTGAATGTCGACATGAAGAGCAGGGCGTGGGTTATTGAGTCTAACCAGGTTTGCCGTCTAAAGTTATCCACCAATGACTCTTGATTTATTGGCTGTGGTGGTATGAAGCCCATCAATCACGAACCTGACTTTGTTGTTCGTTTATTATCCTATTGTGTTTTTTGCTGCATGCTTTCGGAATAGAAAGAAACCCCAAGCTTTCCCTGTTTTGCATGATACATTGCCATATCGGCAAAATGAACCAGGGCTTCGCTACTACCGGTATCTTGAGGGTAAACTGCAATGCCGATACTGCCGCCCAGAGTAAATTCCAACTCATCAAAAATATAAGGTTCCCGTAATTTTTTCAGGATTTTTTCGGCAACCGGCGACGCTCCATTAGCATCGGTTTCCGGTAATAATAGAGCGAATTCATCGCCGCCAAGGCGCGCAGCTATATCGGAATCGCGCAGAGTGGAGGAAATTCTTAGGGCTGTTTCTTTTAGTACCTCGTCACCAACAGAGTGTCCCATACTGTCGTTGACAAACTTGAAGCGATCCAGGTCCAGGTAAAAAAGTGAAACCGACTCGTTGGTGCGATGCGCCATACTGATGACTTGTTGAAGCTGATCGGCAAATAACCTGCGATTAGCCAGACCGGTTAACTCATCGTAATAAGATAGCCAGATTAAGCGATCATCAGCTTGTTTGCGTAAGGTGATGTCATGCACAATGCCGTCAACGCCTATATATTTGTTATATTCGTCATAAACAGGGGTGTCTGTCACTTCAAGCCAATGGATATCTTTTTGTGCATTGTATATTTCTAACTGGTAAGGCGAATTGTGTATGCTTTGGCTATACTCATCAATTTTAAGGTTTATCGGATTATCGGTAAGATATTCATGGTAATGAGTCATAAATTCATCCACAGTGTATCCGAGTATGTTAGTTATTGAGGGGCTGATATAAGTGAATGTACCTTTGCAATCGCGCTGATAAAAAAAGTATTCATTACGCAGATTTTCAACCAGACTACGGAATTTATGTTCGCTGGAATTCAGCTCGGCGGTGCGCTTTAAGACCAGATGTTCAAGGTCGCTTTTCAATGCTTGCAGGATTTTATTGGTGGTCTGGACTTCGGTTTTTGACAGTTGGATTTTCTTGTTTTGTCTACGAACCCGGGCAATCCATAGTAGTAACAAGACCAATACACTTATGAAAACAGCTACAATTTTTCGAATCAGTTCGTAGTCAATTGAGGGTTTAATGCTGGGAACCCATTTAGCGTGGATATTCTGCATTTCTTCTTCGCTTATGGTAACCAGCGCTTTTTGTAAAATGTCTGCCAGAATCGGCCAGTCCTTACGTACAGCGATACTTTCATTAATGCTTTTATTGGCGCTATTGAGATCATAGAAGGCTGCAATTTTTAGATCAGTCAGAAGATATTTTGTTTGCAGATAACTGGCTGTGGCCATAAAAGTAATGGTTGCATCGGCCTTTTCTGTGCTAACTGTCTTTAACCCGTCCAGCATAGAGTTCACAAAATAGGGCGTGACTGAAGGCAATTCTTTAATAACCCGGTCGACAAATTGGTAACCCTTAACCATCGCGACCCTTTTTCCCTTAAGATCGGAGCGATTTTTAATTGTGACGTTATCCCTTTTGGTCATGATAACCAAGGATTTTATCAGATAGGGTTGTGTGAAGATAAACCACTGTTTCCGATCCGGTCGATTGACCATTGTAGCGACTACATCAACTTTACGCGCAAACGCTGCTTCGTATAGTTTGTTCCAGCTAGTATTGGGATAAGTTTCAAATTTAATGCCCAGCCGCTTGCTCAGAATATTCATGACTTCGATGGCAATGCCTTCAAGCTGTCCCGAATCATTGATGAAGCTGTAAGGTGGCAATGAACCGTCAAAAGCAATTCGGATCTTCTTATGATTCGCTAACCACGCCCGTTCTTTAGATGTCAGCTGCACTACGGGATCAGGTTTATTTTTGGTCGAAACTATGTCGCCAAAACCATCTGCCGCAGCAACATTTAAAAAAATGAAAAAAAACAAGGAAATTAAATAATGCATTGCTTGAGTTGGGTTAGTTTTCAAGATGGGAAATAAGACGGGAGTCGCGCCTTATATAATCTTCTTTGTCTCGATTTAATATGCGCATTGAATGTTTCGTTATACATTACCGTTAATATAAAGCTTAGTCTATTTTTGAGCTGCCTGTGTTGCGGCATAAAAGAAAGTCGCAAGGTCAGTGTGTCGAGTCTTTATTCTTGACAGAGCGATGTGATGCTTTAGAATACGCCGCTCGAACTGCGGAGCGGTAGTTCAGTTGGTTAGAATACCGGCCTGTCACGCCGGTGGTCGCGGGTTCGAGCCCCGTCCGCTCCGCCATCCCACCGGCAGGATTTTCACTGCCGATATAAAAACAATCCACCGTAAATTGCTGCTGAGTTTTTTCCGTCAAAGCTTTGATGCCGAACTGCTTTGTGGCGGTTACATCATTCCCAAACTGTGTTCTTTTTCATTTTTGGTCTACGAAGGTAGCAGGGTTGACTTTGCCTCGTCACTTGCTTGCCTGAGCTTGCTGCAATGCCTGTGAGTCAGTCAAACGGCGGTTAGTTGATGTTCTCTGCGAACGATGGGTTCGGGTTTTTTACAGCATAGGCTTTGATGTTTATAGGGGAGGTTGAGTCCATAGATAGTTTCTTTCATCAGTCTATCTATAGTCATTATCTTTTACAGCGGTTTCAATTTTGATTAGTTAGTAACTATTAAAAGCTATGTCACCATTAAGTAATAAAAACAACATTGTCGCTGGAGTGCAGGCTTCGCCTGCATTGGCAAGCAAAGCTTCCGCTCCTGCTCTCGCCCCTTACCTGCATCCATGTAGGCAAAGCTTCCGCTCCCGTCATGCCATAGTTTCAATAGGCATAGCGGCTATTTTAGTAATTAACTGAATTTGAAAACACTGTAAATCAGTATTTTTTTAAAATAATCCCGGTAGTTATGCTGTAAAATCAGTCTTTTTTATCTCAGTTCACAGATGACAACCAGGCCACCCGTACCACGTATTGCATTAACACCCGGAGAACCCGCAGGCATAGGTCCCGATCTTTGCATTCAGCTTGCCCAGCAGGATTTGCCCTGCGAAATCATCGTTATAGCCAGCCCGCAATTACTGGAAGAACGCGCCAAGCAATTAGGTCTCCCGCTCCAGATAAAAGACTTTGACAGTGCTATGCCTGCTATCGCCCAGACTGCCGGACGCTTGACGGTATTACCTGTGGAACTGGCAGAGTCGGTTCAGTGCGGACAATTGAATCCGGCCAATAGTCGCTATGTGTTAAAAACCATCACTAAGGCGACCAAAGGCTGTATGGACGCGATTTTTGATGCGATGGTCACCGGGCCCGTCCATAAAAGCGTTATCAATGATGCGGGCTTGCCTTTTAGCGGTCATACCGAATTTATTGCAGGCATTACCGGCGGGTATCCGGTGATGATGCTGGCAACGCCAGGCTTGCGGGTGGCGCTGGCGACTACGCATCTGCCGCTGTCGGAAGTCAGTCAGGCCATTACTCATACCCGGTTACGTACGGTGATTCGGATCCTGAATCAAGAGCTGCGCTCGCGCTTTGGCATAACTCATCCGAAAATACTGGTGTGCGGGCTTAATCCTCATGCCGGAGAAAACGGCCATCTGGGTAGGGAAGAAATCGATATTATTGAGCCGGTACTTGATACCTTTCGCAAACAGGGCTTGAATCTGCACGGGCCGTTACCGGCCGATACGCTGTTTACCGACAAGTATCTGGCTACAGCGGATGCGGTATTGGCGATGTATCATGATCAGGGCTTGCCGGTACTTAAACATATGGGCTTTGGGCGGGCCGTCAATATCACGCTGGGGCTGCCGGTTATTCGCACTTCGGTTGACCACGGTACGGCTTTGGATCTTGCCGGCAGCGGCAAGGCCGATTTAGGCAGCCTGCAATTCGCATTGCAAACCGCATTAACAATGGCTACACAATAAAATGGCACATACTCCGCGCAAGCGCTTCGGTCAGAATTTTCTTCATGACCACAATATTATTTACAACATTATCTCCAGTATTCAGGCTAAGCCTGATCAACACTGGGTTGAGATTGGGCCGGGGCAGGGCGCCTTGACCGAGCCTTTGTTAAACGAAAAAGTGCGTCTGGATGTGGTTGAACTTGACCGGGATCTGGTGGCTTTGCTCAGGGAGAAATTCAAGCAATACCCTAACCTGCAAATTCACAGCGCGGATGCGTTACGGTTCGATTTCTCATCGCTGGCGGACCGGGACAAAAAACTGCGTATCATCGGCAATCTTCCCTATAACATTTCAACGCCGTTGATGTTTCATCTGCTGGATAACGCCTATTGCATTGAAGACATGCATTTCATGCTGCAAAAAGAAGTGGTTGACCGGATTTGCGCGGCCCCAGGCAGTAAAAAATACGGCAGGCTTAGCGTCATGATGCAATATTATTGCGCAACCGAGCTGCTATTCGATGTGCCGCCGGAAAGCTTTGATCCTGCCCCCCAAGTGATGTCGGCTATCGTCAGGCTGGTGCCGCATATACAGCCACCCGTTGCGGTTAATGATATGGCCAAGCTTAATCGGGTTGTCACTCAGGCGTTTTCGCAGCGGCGAAAAACGTTGCGTAATTCGTTAAAAAAACTGATTGCCGAGGAAGATATTGTCGCATTGGGCATAGACCCGACACTGAGGGCCGAAAGCATATCGCTGGCCGAGTTTGCGAGTTTGAGCAATTTGTTGCAGGAGTAACCGGTTTTTTATCACCACCTTGGGGATTCGGTTCTGAAGGCTCTGGCTTCCAGTCTCGCGAAGCTGGAGCTTGGGAACCAGCGCAACCACGAAGAACACGGAGGACACGAAGTTTTATGCTTTTCTTCGTGTCCTCCGTGTTCTTCGTGGTAAAAATTCTTTAACTATGGCGTAATATCAGTCCTGATCAAACAGAAAAGCTCTCGCCACAGCCGCAGGTGCCTTTTACGTTCGGGTTGTTGAACTGGAAGGCTTCGTTAATGCCTTCTCTGCGATAATCCAGTTCTATACCGTCCACAAATTCCAGGTCGTTTGCGGCAACGATGACTTTTACGTCGAAATTTTCAAACACGGCATCGTCTTCATTCAGCGTGTCGGCGTAATCAATCGTATAAGCATAACCCGAGCAGCCGGATTGTTTTACGCCCAGTTTTAAACCCAGGCCTTTGCCGCGTTTTTCGAGTTGCTTTTTAATTTGCCGAGCGGCACTTTCAGTTAATGAGACAGACATAATGACCTCTTTATCCTTTTACGCTTAAGGATTTTAATTGTTTAATAAATTCAAAAATTTCAGCTTCGGTGTTGGCTTTTCCCAAACTGATGCGGATTGCACTTTTTGCCTGGGCAGATTCAACACCCATGGCTACCAAAACCGGACTGGGTTCTCTCAGGCCGCTGGCACAGGCTGAACCGCTGGAAACGGCGATGTTTTTTTGATCCAGCTGCATCAGCAGCATTTCGCCATCAACGCCGTCGATACCCATTTGGACGGTATTGGGTAGCCGTTCCGCCTGCTCGGCAAAAATAGTCAGGCCGGGGATAGCGCTTAGGCCATGCTCCAACAATTTTCTAAGTTTTAGCAGGTATGTATGGCGTTCGGCAAGTTCGGTTTTGGCAAGTTCCGCTGCTTTGCCAAAACCGACGATGGCGGCGACATTTTCAGTTCCGGCCCTGAATCCTTGTTCCTGTCCTCCGCCCAGCAAGACAGGTTTTATCTCCACGGATTTTTCAAATACCAGTGCGCCGCAGCCTTTAGGTCCGTAGATTTTATGGCTGGACAACGACACCAAATGCGCGCCGAGGCGGTTAAAATCTACGGGGATTTTGCCCAGCGCCTGCACGGCGTCGGTATGAACCCTGATGCCGTGCGCTCTTAACTGCTCGGCATAGTGAGCGATATTTTGCACCACGCCGGTTTCATTGTTGGCCAGCATGATCGAAACCAGGCCGGGCTTTAGCCGAATAACCTCGTCGATAGCAGCCTGTGTGATCAGGCCGTTTGTATCGACATTGAGCAGGGTAAGCTCATGTCCCAGACTTTTTAAGTGCAAAGCGGGCTCAATAACCGAGGGATGCTCAATAGCTGAAACAGCGAGTCCGGCCTGAGGGGTTAGTGTCGCCAACGCCAGATTATTGGCTTCCGTGCCGCCGCTGGTAAAAATAATTTGCCCGGGCTGAACGCCAAGCAGTGCCGAAAGTTGCTCACGAGCTGCATCTATGGCGCTGCCGGCGATTCTGCCGTGACGATATAAGCTGGAAGGATTGCCGTAGAATGTTTTCAGGAAAGGCAGCATCGCGTCCAGAACGCGATCATCTATCGGCGTGGTCGCATTATGATCAAAATAGATCATTCAGATATCGCCAGGGATGGTGTGTATGCCGCAAGCCAGCCGGGAGCCGGCACGGCGCAGGCATCAGTCTTGATGGCGGTAAATTTCAATAGTTTGCTGTGCATCATGATGCTGTCTTATGGCAACCTCTTGAACCTGGTTTTTTTCTAACAGGTCGGCCAAAGAAATACTCTTCAAATAATCTTTAATCTGTTCGCTCAATCCCATCCACAAATCATGGGTTAAACAGGCCTGATCCTTCTGGCAATTGGCTTCTCCGCCGCATTTGGTTGAATCAAGCGGTTCATTGACGGCAGCGATAATATCAGCAATATTAATATCACTGGTTTTGCGACACAGTTTGTAACCGCCGCCAGGCCCGCGCACGCCTTTTACCATACCTGCCCGACGTAAACGGGCAAATAGTTGTTCCAGATAAGACAGGGAAATGGTTTGACGAGCCGCAATGTCAGTCAGGGTTACCGGCTTGATTTGACTGTGGAAAGCCAAGTCCAGCATTGCAGTAACCGCATAGCGGCCTTTAGTTGTTAAGCGCACAATAGTATCCTCTATAAATACCGTTAAGATATTGTTACTATACTTAACCCAGCAAAATAGTCAACTATTATACCCTTGGTGAGCACAGGTATTTCCCAAATGAGGTTGCCGCTCTCCATAGGGATACCTGGATACAAGTCACTTTGAAACCATTTTTGCCTTTTTACCGTTCACCTTTTCCATAGCCGTCCTCAATTTCGCAGCCGTCCAATTTAGAGATGGGAGATTCCGTGTATTTTATACCGGCATCATTGAGTGCTTTTTGCATGGTTTCTATCTGTCTATCCATGGCATGAATATGATCCAGCATGTGGTTAATGGCGTAAGCGACTGGATCGGGCATGTCGGTTGTCGCGCCGTAGGCATGGAAACCCATTTTATAGGCAATCTTGTCACGCTCGGCGGCGGCTCTGCTACTAGGGTCGACGATATGAGCGGGAATGCCAACGACGGTTGCGCCCGCCGGAACCGGCTTTAAGACCACCGAGTTTGAGCCCACTCGGGCGTTTTCACCTATATCAATAGGCCCTAAGACTTTTGCCCCGGCACCAATCACCACGCCGTTATGCAAGGTCGGGTGACGCTTGCCTTTATCCCAGCTGGTTCCGCCCAAGGTTACGCCATGATACAAGGTGCAGTCGTCGCCGATAACGGCGGTTTCGCCGATCACTACCCCCATGCCGTGATCAATAAAAAAACGCCTGCCTATGACTGCGCCGGGGTGAATTTCAATCCCGGTCAGCCAGCGGCTGATATGGGCAATAAATCGGGCCGGCCATCTGAATCCGGCTAACCAGAAAAAATGGCTGAGTCGATGAATTAAAACCGCGTGAAATCCGGGGTAGGTGGTAATTACTTCAAAGACCGATTGCGCAGCCGGATCCCGGTCAAAGACGCAGGCAATATCTTCTTTTAGTCGGTTAAGCATCGTTATTCCTCTTGTGACCTTGAGACATCCTTAAGATGCCCCGGAGTATGTCCAGTTCCTTGGTGTCCAGTTGTACCCGGTTATAAATCCGGCGCAAACGCCGCATGATGGATTTTGATTTGGCCGGGTGCATAAAGCCTATATCGGTTAACGCTTCGGCAAGATGAGTGTAGAAAGACTCCATTTGCGTTGCCGTAGCCAAAGGCTCTTCACCTTTATCGCCGACAACAATTTCTTCTTGTGCGGCCAGTCCGGATGCCACGAATAATTCATAACAAACAACTTGTACCGCGGCGGCAATATTTAAGGAGCTGTATTCGCTGTTACACGGGATACGCAGCAAAAAGTGACACAGATCCAGTTCGTGGTTTTTTAAGCCCGAATTTTCCCGGCCAAAAACGATAGCTACTCTATTGCCCGGTTCGTTAATCAACACTTTTTCAGCACATTCCCTGGGCGTCATTTGCGGCCAGCTGATGGTTCGGCCACGGGCGCTGGCGCCAATCACCAAATGGCAATCGGCAATGGCCTCTTGCAAAGTCTGGCAAACGGTTGCGCCCGCCAACACGTCATCAGCGCCGGAGGCTCTGGAAGTGGCGTCGGCGCTGGGGAATATTTTAGGCGCAACCAGCCAGAGATTGTTCATCTTCATGTTTTTCATCGCGCGGGCAACGGCACCTATATTCCCCGGATGCGTTGTTTCGACCAGCACAATTTTTATAGTAGACAGCAATGCCTTGTCCTTAGTTAAAAAAAGAGCCTAAGTTTAGCAAAAGATTTGGTATCCTATGGCATTTTCTGTGCTTATATAAATCTAAATCCGCTTATGCAACCCATGTTAAATACTGCCGTCCGTGCCGCAAGAAGCGCCGGCGACTTGATACTCCGCTCATCCGATAATATCGGTCACCTAAAGGTCGACCAAAAAGGTAAAAACGATTATGCCAGCGAGGTTGATCGTATGGCCGAGCGGGAAATCATCAACATTATCAAGGCTGCCTATCCTGATCACAGCATCCTGGCAGAAGAAAGCGGCACGCATGCGGGTAACGATTTTGTCTGGGTTATCGACCCGCTGGACGGCACTACCAACTTTCTGCACGGTTTTCCGCAATATGCCGTTTCCATTGCCTTAAAACACAAAGGCAGGATTGAAGTCGGCGTTGTTTATGACCCGTTACGCGATGAATTATTTACCGCCAAACGCGGCGGCGGAGCCATGCTAAACAGTCGCCGTCTTCGGGTGACCAATCAAACCAGCTTAAAAGGTGCATTAATCGGCACCGGCTTTCCGTTTAAAACCGACCTGCACATGGATGCTTACTTGGGCATGTTCCGCGCATTAGCGACCGATTCTGCGGGGATCCGCCGTGCGGGCGCTGCGGCGCTTGATCTGGCCTACTTGGCTGCCGGTCGATTGGATGGTTTTTGGGAAATAGGCCTAATGGAGTGGGATATGGCCGCAGGTCTTTTATTGGTAAAGGAAGCGGGCGGTGTGGTTACCGATTTTTCTTTTAATGATAAGTATCTGGAGTCGGGCAACGTCATCGCCGCAAGTCCCAAAATGCATCAAATCATGTACCAGCTTATAGAGCCGCATGTGACCGATAATTTGAAATAATTGTTGATTAGAAAAATGGAACGCAGATGCCAAAAGTAGGCGACGCGGATTTGACTGATTAACACTGATAGACATTACAGGAGTGCAGGCTTCGCCTGCCGGCAAGCAAAGCTTGCGCTCCTGCTATGCGGCAAATAGCCGACAGCGTTAAAAAATTTGCTTCGCCAGCATGATGGCATCTTCGCGGCCGTTTTCAGACTGATAATAACCTTTCCTGATGCCGATTTCGTTGAACCCCATGTCCTCATAAAGGGCGATGGCAACGGTATTGGACGGCCTGACTTCCAGAAACATGGTTTCTGCCCGACCTCGGGCTAGTTCGACAAGGTTTTCCAGCATTTTACGACCTATCCCTTGTCCCTGTTCGGCCGGCGCTACACAAATATTTAAAACATGAGCCTCGCCTACAGCCATGGAGAGTATGCTGTATCCCAGCACGGTATCCTGCTCTTCGCAGACCCAGCAACTATAGTTGGCTCTAAAGCAATCTCTGAATATGTCTTCCTCCCAGGGAAATTGATAGCTTGCCCTTTCAATCGCCATAATTCCGGGTAAATCGGAACTTCTCATTTTTCTCAAACGCATTAAATCTTTTCTGCCTACCGAGTCAGGAAATAATTTGGCGTAGAATTCTCTATCGGCGTCATAAACCACAAATTCTTTTATTTTATCTAACATCATTCCCAACATGATCAACCTATAATGTTTTGTATGTTTGCAGCGCGAGTTTTAAATCCGCCCAGGCTTTGCGCTTGTCCAGCATTGATCTTAACAAGTACGCCGGGTGATAGACTACAACAACCGGCGTATCATTTAAAGCGTGTATTTTTCCTCTCAGTTTGCTGATCGGCTCATCGGTGTTGAGCAACGCCTGTGCGGCAACACGCCCTAAAACTACGATGATTTTTGGTTTGAGCAATGCCATTTGTCGCAGCAGGTAAGGTTTGCAGGTTTCGATCTCGATGGGCTTGGGGTCGCGGTTAGCGGGAGGGCGGCATTTTACAATATTAGCTATAAAGACTTCTTCCCGATCAAGGCCTATGGCTCGTAGCATTTCAGTTAACAGCAGACCCGCCTTGCCGACGAAAGGCAAGCCTTGCTGATCTTCGCTTTGCCCGGGCGCTTCACCGATAATCATCCAGTCGGCGTTTTTATTGCCCGAGCCGAAAACGGTTTGAGTACGTGTTTTACACAAATCGCATTTAGTGCATGGGGCGACTTCAGCTTGCAACGCTTCCCAGCTGTCGAGCGGTTCAGGTTGAGCGCTGTCAGCTACAGCGTCGGGTGCTGTAGCTTGCTGACGATCGGCAAAAGCTCTAGGCACCCAAACATCAATGCCCATAGCTTCGAGGTATTGCAGGCGTGTTGCGTTATCCAAAATCGACTCGACTACTTATTGTTCCCGCGCCGGAACGTGGGAGCGATGAATCTTTTGCCTTGAACCTTGCGCCGTTCACCTTAATCAAACATCCCCTTTTTGAGGATGCCGGCGTTGATCAGGGCTATGCAGCTTATTCACGGCATTGATATAAGCCTTGGCTGAAGCGATAACAATGTCGGTATCAGCGCCCAAGCCGTTAACGATCCGGCCCGCTTTTTCAAGACGGATAGTCACTTCGCCCTGGGCATCGGTGCCGTTGGTGATGCTGTTAACCGAATAAAGCTCCAATGTGGCGTTGGTTTGCACCAGTTTTTCGATGGCTTTTAGACTGGCATCGACAGCGCCGCCGCCATCAGAATTGCCGGTGACCTCTTTATTGTCCACCCGTAGCGTAACGGTTGCGTTGGGTATTTCGCCGGTTTCCGAACACACTTTCAGGGCGATCAGTTTGACATGCTCGTCTTCCGCCTCAAAACCGGCTTCCGAGATCAATGTCTGCAAATCTTCATCAAAGATTTCATGCTTTTTATCGGCCAACTGCTTAAAGCGGGCAAAAGCCTCGTTCAACTCTGCTTCCGAGCCGAACTCAAAGCCCAATTCGGTAATGCGGCTTTTAAACGCATTTCGGCCCGAATGCTTGCCCAATACCATCCGGTTAGCCGTCCAGCCCACATCTTCAGCGCGCATGATTTCGTAAGTCTCGCGGCTTTTCAATACGCCGTCCTGGTGGATGCCCGCTTCATGGGCGAAAGCATTGGCGCCGACGATGGCCTTATTAGGTTGCACAGGAAAACCGGTGATAGACGATACCAGTTTTGAGCAAGTCAAAATTTCGCGGGTGTCGATGCCGGTTTGGCAGCTAAACACATCCTTGCGGGTGCGCACCGCCATCACCACTTCTTCCAGCGACGCGTTACCGGCGCGCTCGCCCAAGCCGTTAATCGTGCATTCAACCTGCCGTGCGCCGTTCATGACCGCCGACAAGGAATTGGCGACCGCAAGGCCCAAATCATTGTGGCAATGCACGGAAAAAATCGCTTTGTCCGAATTGGGAATGCGCCGGATCAGGTTCCCAATAGTCGCGCCAAATTGCTGTGGAACACTGTAACCTACGGTATCCGGAATGTTGAGCGTTGTTGCGCCGGCGTCAATAACCGCCTCAAGAATCCTGCATAAAAAGTCTTCTTCCGAGCGTCCGGCATCTTCCGGGGAAAATTCGACATCATCGGTATATTGCCGTGCGCGTTTGACTGCTTTGACCGCATATTCGATGACCTGTTCCGGCTGCATCTGCAATTTCATTTGCATATGTATCGGCGAGGTTGCGATAAAGGTATGAATCCGCGACCGGTTAGCGCCTTTAAGAGCCTCGCCTGCATGGTCTATATCCTTGTTCAGGGCTCTTGCCAATCCGCATACCACACTGTCTTTTACGGCCTTGGCTACCGCCTGAACGGCTTCAAAATCGCCGGGACTGGCCGCAGGAAAACCGGCCTCGATCACATCGACCTTTAAACGTTCCAAGGCCTTGGCAATTCTGACTTTTTCGTCGCGTGTCATTGATGCGCCGGGGCTTTGCTCGCCATCGCGCAAGGTAGTGTCGAATATTATTAACTTATCTTTCATAAAAACTCCATTCTCGGCAATTGTTCCCTGCATCGTCCCGGCAATAGCTCCTGCATCGCCTAGAGCGCCTACTGTTGGTGCTCTACCTCCTGCATCCATGCAGTCGATGAAAGGTTATCAACTGTTACGTTGATACACGGATATAGGGGATTAAATCATTAATATAGAAAAAGATATGTGCCCGTCAGGGCAGGAATCTTAAAGGCGGGCATAGCCATGCACACAAGCCTGTTTCGGCAAACATTGCGCCGGAAAGAGGGTTTTGAAATGCATGGTTGATTTGAATAAACATGGTTGTGACTATACGCCAATGGCTGTGCGGCCTCAAGCAGATTTTACGATTTACGTCCCTGCAACCTGCGTCTGCGCATGACCAGAGTAATAACCGGACCTGAAATTGCGTAACCTAAAAACAATAGGAACAACATCGTTTGCGGCTGCGCCATCACAAAAGCGATACCCAGCATCACGGCAATGGCGACAATAAAAGGCACTTTGCCTTTTAAGTCGATTTTTTTGAAACTGGAATAGCGGAAATTACTCACCATCAGCAAGCCGGTGCTGATTGTCAAGACAAGTGCAAAATACTTGAATAGCTCAATGTCGTATTTATACTCCAGGCAAATCCAGATGAATCCGGCAAGAATAGCCGCGGCGGCAGGACTGGGGAGCCCCTGAAAATAATTCTTATCGGCCGTTGCAAGCTGGGTGTTAAAACGTGCAAGTCTTAATGCACCTCCCGCCGTATGGACAAATGCGGCAAACAGACCTAATCTACCCATGCTGGAAAATGCCCATAAATACATGACCAAGGCGGGTGCAGCGCCGAATGAAACCATGTCCGAAAGACTGTCGTACTGAGCACCGAATTCGCTCTGCGTATTAGTCAACCTAGCCACCCGGCCATCCAGGCCGTCCAGAATCATCGCTACAAAAATAGCGATAACAGCGGTTTCGTAACGCCCCCCCATTGCCGAAGTAATCGCATAGAAACCGGAAAACAGGGCTCCCGTGGTAAATAAATTAGGTAACAAATAAATTCCACGACGACGAGTCAAGCGTTTTTCTGGAAGCATATTTTAATCAATCCTTTAGGTTTAGGAGGTCAGTAAAAAACATTGCGTTGAATTATACAATGAGCCCGCAAACTGCACCTAGCTTAATCAAAAATCGGCTTTAAAATCAAATGGCATCTACTTAATTTAAATAGATGTCGGTCTCCTAATTATTGAAGTCTTCAAAAACAAGCGCAGGCTCAGTATCCATAAAAAAGTTTTCGTTAAACTCACGGATACAAACAGCGTTTAAAGTCACTTCCTCATACAGCCAATAATAAAAGCCGCTCTCGAAGATGCTATATCTATTTGTGTATTTGCATTGTACCCATTGATCATTCAGAGCCCCGATTGCTCTAGGCGCTGTATCGGACTGAGTTGCGCCAAAATATTCAATAACTTTATCCTCTAAACTCAGTTGAAATCGATCAAATTTGATTTTTCCGTCCGCCAACTGCGCATATTTTAAGCGCCCGCCTTGTATGTCATCGCCATGCTGATCTATTACACATTGCTTATTGAAATCATAAAGAGCCGGTGGAAAAATGATGGAGTATCGGTCTGGAATATTAGCGCGCTCCAAAACATGAGCTGCTGTTCTTTGGCTTTTATCCCACTGCTTGATGA
This sequence comes from Methylobacter sp., assembly GCA_030653175.1. Lineage (GTDB taxonomy): Bacteria > Pseudomonadota > Gammaproteobacteria > Methylococcales > Methylomonadaceae > Methylobacter_A. The sequence continues at coordinate 20,948 of JAURZV010000088.1, read as the reverse complement.
CTATTTGCAAAACCAACATAGTTATTTTTCCGAATGTATTGATGCGTGATGAGGTTAATTGAAATTAATATTCCCTCTCAATGCTTTTAGCCTGCCTTGTTTGGTTTTACTATCCAGGCGCCTTAGCTTTGATCCTTTGGTCGGCTTGGTGGCTTTACGCTTTTTGTGAGTGACAGCCACGCTTTGAATTAATGCCTGTAGCCGATTCAAGGCATCTTCTTTGTTTTTTTCCTGGGAGCGATACTGCTGCGCCTTGATGATAATCATCCCCTCTTTTGAAATGCGCTGGTCATTTAAAGCCAACAGTTTTTCTTTATAAAACTCGGGTAATGAGGACGCGTTGATATCAAATCGCAAATGAACGGCGGATGAAACTTTATTGACATTCTGCCCGCCGGCGCCCTGCGCACGAATCGCATGAACTTCAATCTCACTGTCCGGGATGCTGACCTGATTGGATATTTGCAACATTGATATCAAGCTCTTTTGTTAATTGGGAGACGCTAACCGATAAAGCTGTTTTGTCGATTATACGTTATTTACTTTTTGACTTAGCGGATCGTTATGCTGCGGCTGTAGCGGCATTAACCGGTCGGTGATCTTATTTCGAGAAGGGATGCGAAGGCAATAACATCCATATTAGCGGCATCAATACCGCCCTTTATGATTTACAATATGTTATTGGCTTGTAAGCTATGCGCAGACAGTCTTCTCGTCCGACAAGGCGCCATTGATGCGGAACCTCGCGTACACAGAAGCTGACTGTAATTATTAAATGTATTTTTTGAAAAAGACAACACATCATCGGAGCGATAAAGAATGACCAAGCATGTTACTTTGACCCAGTTTATTATTGAACAGCAGCGCGAGTTGCCGGGCGTATCGGGAGCGTTTACTTCATTGCTGAACGATGTAGTTACAGCGTGCAAAAAAATCTCACATCTGGTTAATCGAGGCAATCTGATTGGGGTGCTGGGTAGTGCCGATTCCGAGAATGTACAGGGCGAGGTGCAGAAGAAACTGGACATTATTACCAATGACATTATGGTGGATGCGCTGAACTGGACCGGGCATTTGGCCGGTATGGCATCGGAAGAAATCGACGACATCATCAGCATTCCTTCGCAGTATCCAAAAGGCAAGTATCTGGCATTGTTCGATCCGTTGGACGGTTCTTCAAACATTGATGTCAACCTGGCGGTAGGCACCATATTCTCCATTCTGCGTTGCTGCGAAGGTGTGGAACCGGCTCTGGAGGATTTTTTGCGTAAGGGCTCCGAGCAGGTTTGCGCGGGTTTTGTGCTTTACGGCCCGTCAACCATGATGGTTTTAACAACAGGGCAGGGTGTTAACGGCTTTACACTGGATCAGGATATAGGCGAATTTATCCTGACTCATCCCAACATGACGATTCCCAATGATACCAATGAATTTGCGATCAATATGTCAAATCAGCGTTTTTGGGAGCCCCCCGTACAGCGTTACATTGAGGAATGTTTGCAGGGTACGGAAGGTTCGCGCGAAAAGGATTTTAATATGCGCTGGGTCGCGTCCATGGTTGCAGAGGTTTACCGGATACTCACGCGCGGCGGAGTTTTTTTGTATCCGTATGATTTGCGTGATCCGTCAAGAGCCGGAAAGCTTCGCATTATGTACGAGGCCAATCCGATGGCTTTTATTATCGAGCAAGCGGGTGGGGCTTGTTCTACCGGACGTGAGCGCATCCTCGACATCAAGCCCAAAGGCCTGCATCAGCGGATTCCGGTTATTTTGGGGTCGAAAAACGAGGTTGAGCGGATTGTCGGGTATCATTTGGAAGGTTGATTTAAGCAGGGGAAAGGCTCAAGGCGAAAGACTAAAAAATGGTTCGCTACGCACCTTCGCTGAGTTGCCGCTTAGATTACAAGGCAAGCTATGTACTCCGGTAGCAGTGGTTTTTGGAGTCCAAAGCTTGCTTTGGTCGTTACACCGTTCTCACGCCGGAGAGCGTGAGAACGGTGCGAAAGACTAAAAAACAGCCGCCCTTATATGATAAAATTTTGCTTTTTTAACTTCACCCTTTGAGTTTTCCCATGAACAAACCTAAAAAAGTCGCAATTCTCACCGCGGGCGGCTTGGCCCCTTGCCTGAACTCAGCCATCGGCAGCCTTATCGAGCGTTACACTGAAATCGATCCTACGATTGAAATCATCTGCTACCGTAGCGGTTATAAAGGTCTGCTGCTGGGCGATTTTTATACCGTCACTCCGGCCATCCGCGAAAAAGCGGGTCTTTTGCATCGCTTTGGCGGCTCGGTGATCGGCAACAGTCGCGTCAAGCTGACCAACGTTAAAGATTGCATTAAACGCGGATTGGTTCAGGAAGGTCAGGATCCGCAGAAAGTTGCCGCTGACCAACTGGTCAAAGACGGCGTGGATATTCTGCACACGATCGGCGGTGACGATACCAATACCGCCGCTGCCGATCTTGCCGCTTTCCTTGCGAAAAACGACTACGGCCTTACCGTTATCGGACTGCCCAAAACCGTCGATAATGACGTGTTTCCTATCAAACAATCGCTAGGTGCATGGACGGCTGCCGAGCAGGGTGCGCGTTACTTCTGGAACGTGGTTGCCGAAAACAATTCCAACCCGCGCATGCTGATTGTCCATGAAGTGATGGGACGCAGTTGCGGCTGGCTGACTGCTGCGACCGCTGTGGAATACCGCAAGCTGCTGGATCGCGCCGAATGGTTGCCGGAGCTGGGTTTGGATCGCGCCACTTATGAAGTGCATGGCGTTTTTATCCCTGAAATGACTATCGATCTTGCGGCCGAAGCGAAGCGTCTTCGTGCGGTGATGGATAAAGTGGATTGCGTTAATATCTTCGTCTCGGAAGGCGCGGGCGTTGAGTCCATCGTTGCCGAAATGCAAGCCAAGGGACAGGAAGTGCCGCGCGATGCGTTCGGTCACGTCAAGCTGGATGCGGTTAATCCTGGTAAATGGTTCGGCGACCAGTTTGCAGAAATGATTGGCGCGGAAAAAACCCTGGTGCAAAAATCAGGTTACTTTGCCCGTGCTTCTGCGGCCAATGTTGAAGACATTCGCCTGATCAAGTCTTGTGCCGATCTTGCCGTTGAGTGTGCTTTCCGTCGTGAGTCGGGTGTTATCGGCCATGATGACGATCAAGGTTTTGTGCTGCGTGCGATTGAGTTTCCTCGTATTAAGGGCGGCAAGCCTTTTGACCTGGATACAGACTGGTTTAATAAGACTTTGGCTGAAATCGGTCAGACTAAGGGGGCTAAGGTAGAGGTTGGGCACTAAAATTTAGTTTGCGCTGGTTCCCAATCTCCAGATTGGGAACCTCAAAGGCGAAGCTCCAGCTTCGCGAAACGGGAAGCTGGAGCTTCCAGACCGAATTCCCAAGCTTGAGAGACTGTGAAAGTATTAAACATTTGGAGTACAAACCTAGGTTTGTACTCCAGCGCTCAGATAAAAATCAATAACTTAAAAAACAAGAAAAATATTTAAGCTGGTTTTTTACAATACTTTCACAGGCTCTTGAGCTTGGGAACTAGCGAAGTCAGACGCATCATGAATCCCGACTATATTTTTGTTTACGGAACGCTCAGGCGCTATGCGAACAGCGAAATGCAGCAACTGTTGGCGAAACATGGCGGGTTTGTGAGTGACGCCACCTATCAAGGCAGGCTTTATAAAATCGACTATTACCCAGGCGCAGTTCCTTCTGATGATCCCAATGATGCAGTGCAGGGTGAAGTCTATTTGCTGCATCAAGCTGATGCCGTGCTTCCCCTTCTCGATCAATATGAAGAGTTCGGGGCCGAGTTCCCTGAGCCCAACGAATATAGTCGCCGGAAGCAGGCTGTATTGCTTAAAAACGGGCGCACCGTTATGGCGTGGGTTTATGTCTACAATCATCCCACGAAAGGCCTGGAGCTGATTAAGCCGGCAAATTTCATCCAGAAACCCCTATGATCACCATTATCCAGCGCGTAACCACTGCTAAAGTCACTGTCAATAATCAGGACATCGGCAAAATCGACATCGGCATTATGGCGCTGGTTGCGGTAGAAAAGGCGGACACCGAAAAAGATGCCCAACGTCTGTTGGAACGTATCCTCAACTATCGAATTTTTGCCGATAGCGATGACCGTATGAATCTGAGTTTGAGGGATATTAACGGCGGATTGTTGCTGATCCCGCAATTTACGCTGGCGGCGGATACCCAAAAAGGTAATCGGCCCAGTTTTATTTCTGCTGCGCCGCCGGAAAAAGGCAAGGAACTGTTCGACTATCTGCAACAGTTGGCAAAGCAAATTTACTCCAATGTTGAATTCGGCCGGTTTGGAGCCGACATGCAGGTTTCGCTGATCAATAACGGGCCGGTTACTTTTACCCTGAGGACTCAGCAGCCGTCAGAAAAATAGCACACGGATGACCCTAGAAAAACCAGTTCGTCCACGAAAAGCACGAAAGACACGAAAAAAACAGTCTAAAAATTGTGTTATAGGATTGTTCGTGCTTTTCGTGTCTTTCTTGGACCTTTTTTTCTGCGGATCAGATCCTTGATGGGGTTTTCTTTCTCGGGTAATCACCTTAACATCGATTCTTACCAATCATCATCTTCCTCATAAGGCTGCGCTTTTACATTATCGGGAATTTTCGGTATTTTGGCCGACCGCAACAGAATTAACGCGCCGCCCAAAACAAACAGCACCGCGACTATAAATAAGACTATCCACATTCGATCCTCCCATTTTTGGCTTGCATAAGCCGGTTACGATAGAATACCCCTACATAGATCATTTACATACTTCAACATGAAACAAGTCGAATTACTTTCTCCGGCAGGAACCCTTAAAAACATGCGCTATGCTTTTGCATTCGGCGCGGATGCCGTTTATGCAGGACTGCCGCGTTATAGCCTGCGGGTGCGTAACAATGATTTTCTTGAAGACAATCTGGCCAAAGGCATAGCGGAAGCTCATCAGTTAGGCAAAAAGTTTTTTCTGGCGACCAATGTGATTCCGCACAATACCAAGGTTAAAACCTTTATTAAAGATATTACCCCGGTTATCGCTATGAAGCCGGACGCATTGATTATGGCTGATCCGGGTTTGATTATGATGACGCGGGAAGCGTGGCCGGACATGCCGATACATCTGTCGGTGCAGGCCAATACCGTCAACTATGCATCGGTAAATTTCTGGAAAAGCATGGGCGCTGAGCGGGTTATTTTGTCCCGAGAACTGTCGCTGGATGAAATTGAAGAAATTCGTCAGCGTTGCCCCGATACGGAACTTGAAGTGTTTGTCCACGGCGCGTTATGCATCGCTTATTCCGGCCGCTGTTTGTTATCAGGCTACTTCAACCACCGCGATCCTAATCAGGGCGCTTGCACCAACTCCTGCCGCTGGAAATACGACACGCTGCCTGCGCATGAAAATGCCGAGGGCGATTACGTGCTGGATGGCGGCGCGCTGTCCATGTCCGACATCAGCAACGCCAGCTGCGGCGGCGCGGAAAGACATCCGTTGGCGGACAAGGTGTATTTTCTGGAAGAAGAGGGCCGTAAAGGTGAATTGCTGCCGGTCATGGAAGATGAAAACGGCACCTACATCATGAACTCGAAAGACTTAAGAGCCATTGAGCATGTGCAGCGTCTGGTCGAAATCGGGGTGGACAGTCTTAAAATCGAGGGCCGCACCAAGTCGCATTATTATGTGGCGCGTACCGCGCAAACTTACCGCCAGGCGATTGACGATGCGTTGGCGGGCCGTGCATTTCAGCCTGAACTGATCGGCGTTTTGGAAAACCTGGCCAATCGGGGTTATACCGACGGTTTTTATCAGCGCCACCATACCCATGAACAGCAAAACTATATAACCGGTTATTCCAAAAGCCATCAGCAGCAATTTTGCGGCGAAATCAGGAGTTATGACCAGGAAACCGGCCTTGCAACCGTTGATGTCAAAAACAAGTTTTCGGTCGGCGACAAGCTGGAATTGATACTGCCGGAAGGCAATCAGGATATTATCGTCGAGCGCATGGAAGGCATGTACGGACAAGAAATGGAAGAAGCGTCGGGCGGCGGCTATGAAGTGAAAATACCGATTCCGGAAACCCACAGCACTAATGGCTTGCTGGCGCGTTATACCTAAAATGGGCGACCAGCCGGTCGCCCCTACATACACCTGTGAGACTTCAATCATGACATTTACTACCGCCGATCTTTGCGATGCCCATTCAGAGGGCGACCATTTCCAGATTGCCGAGCCGCTGCTCAAACCTTATGGCGGTCACCCAAGCTTTTGCGGCCAAATCACTACGGTAAAAGTTTTTGAGGACAACGTTTTGGTCAGAACAGTGCTGGAAGAGAAAGTTGAAAACAGGGTGTTGGTTGTTGACGGCGGAGGTTCCCATCGTTGTGCTCTGCTGGGCAAGGATCTGGCACGGCTTGCCATCGCCAATGGCTGGCAGGGCATTGTTATTCATGGCTGCATCCGCGATTCTGCAATCATCAATCAACTCCCGATCGGGATACGTGCTTTGCATGCGCATCCCTTAAAAAGCCATAAAAAAGACCATGGCGACCGCGACTTATTGGTCACTTTCGCCGGTGTCAATTTCAAACAAAATTATTTTTTATATGCTGATGCCGATGGAATTATCGTATCAGAAACAATGTTGAGTTAGAATAACTTCAAATTAACCTAGTAAAGAAGTCAAGATATGCAAATTGTACTCGCTAACCCCCGCGGATTCTGTGCCGGTGTAGACCGGGCTATCGAAATCGTTGATCAAGCCCTCCAGGCTTTCGGCGCGCCTATTTATGTTCGTCACGAAGTTGTACATAACCGTACCGTTGTCGATGGGCTTAAAGAAAAAGGCGCAATTTTTATTGAAGATTTAACCGACGTGCCGGTCGGCTCTTATCTGATCTTCAGCGCTCACGGCGTTTCCAAACAAGTACAGCAGGAAGCTAAAGAACGTAATTTAACGGTTTTTGACGCTACCTGTCCGCTGGTCACCAAGGTTCATTTGCAAGTTGCCAAGCATGCCAAAGAGGATCGTGAAGTTATCCTGATCGGTCACGCAGGACACCCGGAAGTTGAAGGTACAATGGGGCAATATGAAAGATGCACCGATAATGGCGGCATTTATCTGGTAGAAACCCCGGAAGACGTTAAAAATCTGGCGGTAAAAAATCCCGATAATCTGGCTTATGTCACGCAAACTACCTTATCGATGACCGATACCAAGATTATGGTCGATGCCTTAAGAGCGCGCTTTAAAGCCATACAGGAACAGAAAAAAGACGACATCTGCTACGCCACACAAAACCGGCAGGACGCGGTTTATGAGTTGGCCAAAACGGCTGATATTATCCTTGTGGTCGGTTCGCCCAACAGTTCCAACTCCAACCGTTTGCGCGAAATTGCCGAGCAGCTCGGTAAACAGGCTTACCTGATTGATACCGCGAAAGATATGCAGCAGAACTGGTTTGAGGGCGTTGCCGTGGTCGGCGTTACCGCAGGAGCCTCCGCGCCGGAAGTCCTGGTTCAGGAAGTTATCGATCAGTTAAAACAATGGGGCGGACAATCGGCTGTTGAGATTCAAGGCATAGAAGAAAAAGTAGTGTTTTCTTTGCCTAGAGAGTTAAAAAAACACATCAACTAACATTTTCCGCTACGGGGCGGCTACTTTAAGTGACCGCCCCGACTCTTCTTTTCCGCATACCCTATATTGATCGCTGATCCTGCCGCGTCCGGATTAAAATAAAGACAAAAACTATCGTTTTTATCTAAAATAGGCATGGCTGTAAAATCAACCTTAACGTCAATAATGGCGGCCGGGAAATAAATCTATAAAAATCGGCTCCTAACTTATTGCTACCATTCATTTATTTTTCCTAAAGATGATTATGACACTTACTGCAATGGATCTTGTCGCTCAAGCCAAACAAAATATTATTGAAATTGATATTGATGCCGCAAAAAATTCCCGGGAAACAAGCCTCATCCTTGATGTCAGAGAACCTGCCGAATATGCCGCAGGTCATTTGCCGGGAGCGTTCAACATACCTCGCGGCGTATTGGAATTCAAGATAGGCTCGCATCCTGACTTTCAGGATAAACAAGACGCCCACATCATCGTTTATTGCCAATCGGGTGGTCGCTCCGCCTTGGCAACAGAGGTATTAAATAAAATGGGATTCAACAATGCCGTCAGTATGGCCGGCGGATTTAAGGCATGGACTGAAAGCGGCAATGAAGTAGTCTAAATGCCTGAACTGGAAGTTATCCGTCTGGATAAATGGTTATGGACTGCGCGTTTTTTTAAAACGCGCAAATTGGCTGCTGAGGCTATTTCAGGCGGGAAGGTTCATGTTAACGACCAGCGCACCAAACCCGGAAAAGAAGTCAAAGTCGGCGCCATGCTTTCCATCAGCAAAGATAATTATCGGTGGGACATCACGATTGCCGCCATTAATGGTCAACGGCGCTCGGCTAAAGAAGCGGTTTTGCTCTATGAGGAAAGCGCTGAAAGCCTTGCCAAACGCGAAAAGCAAATCATTCAAAACCGTGAACAGCGGGAATTATTTGATTTTAGCGGCAAGGATCATAAGCCGAACAAAAAAGAAAGGCGTCTGATTCACCAGTTTAAGCAAAGGTAGGGGAGCGTTACAATATTTCCATAAGCATCAACTTAAAGCCTATCACCACGAAGGACACGAAGTTTTATTTCTTCGTGTCCTTCGTGTCTCGGCAACCGCTCCATGCGTTGCTCTACCTCCTGCATCCGTGCAGTCGTTCGTGGTGAATTAATCAATCTGCTTAAGTTGATGTGTATAGATTAGCGTAATAATATTGCTACAAACAGGTGGGCGGTTTAGGCAAGCCGGCCAGCTTGCAGGCGTATTTTAAAGGGCCTTCGGGAAATAATTTGTGCAAATAACGACTGTTGCCTTTTGTATCGCCCAATTCCTTGGCAATCGCTTTAGTAAAAACCCGCGCATTGGGCAAATGTTTAAATTGCTGATAATAACGCCGAATAAATAAAATAATTTCCCAATGATCATCGCTCAGCTCAATATTGTTTGACGCGGCCAGCCGCTGCGCGACATCTTCATTCCAGTCTGCGGGATTTATCAAAAAACCCTGTTCGGTTATTTCCAGATGCAACGCAGGATCCATCAAGTCCATGATTGAATGACCGGGTTATTAACCGTCAATTCCACCAGTTCGGCATAATCTATCACCTCCAGTCCTTTAACCAGCTCATCAAGGGTAATTCCGCGTATTGCAATGTCATCCGACAACACACAAAGGCGATTGCTGTCTAGCTGCCGCGTTAACGTATCGTTTATGCTGCTATTTTGTAATACCCGCAGAACTGCATTTTCAAGAAACACCACAACATCCCCTGAATCAATACGCTCTAAAATGGCAGCCTCAATCGGTGATTGAAAAATAAGGTGCAACACGTTAAGCGCTGTCGGTTAATTTAAGGCCGATAATTCCGGCAATTACCAGCGTAATTGACATCAAGCGATGCCAGTCGGCAGATTCTTTAAATAAAATGATGCCTAACACGGCTACACCGACTGCGCCCATGCCGGTCCAAACGGCATACGCGGTTCCCAGCGGCAGGGTTTTAATTGCCAGTATCAACAAATAAAAACTTACGCCACCTGACAGCATCGTTATGATGCTGGGCCACAGCTTGGTAAAGCCTTGATTGTATTTAAGACTTAAAGCGAATACTATTTCTGCAAATCCCGCAGAAAATAAAAGAAACCACGCCACGAACACCCCTTTTCTTTGTGCTTGGATACCAAATATTCTACAATATACTAAACTTAGCAGCATTTAAAAACACTTTAGATGAGCCTTCACCGGTAAACCCAAGAAAAATCAGAGGATAAACTGCCAACTCATCCGATAGCGTTCGCATCTGAACAAAGCCATTCAGCATATATGCAGCAGATTTAACAAGAGGCCTTACAGGAGGACTGAGTTTTTGCGTAATACATAATGCTTCGCATTTAATGCAAAATAATCAATAACTAACACATATTAATGAGCGACATATCTTCTTTTTCAGTCCAAAATCCAAAGCAAATAATCAATCATTTATCATTATTAGTTAAAAATAAATGTTTGCTCAGCGCTCGTTTTGGAACAAATAATGAGTCCTATATCACCACGTTGCTCAGTGTTAATGAAGGGGATAATTCGGTTATTTTAGATTACGGGCCCAAAGAAGATTTGAATCAACGCATCCTTAATGCGGGCAAGGTCACATTCGATGCTGATTATAATGGCATTAAAGTTTCTTTCACTGGTGCTGCGCTGAAAAAAATTACTCATAAGAAGGACACGGCATTCAGTATGCCTATTCCTAAATCGCTTTACTGGATGCAACGCAGAGAGTACTACAGGGTAAAATCTCCGCTTTCAAAATCCAGTTATTGCCAATTAATAGTAGAAGACAGGGAACCCGTTAACCTTAAGTTATACGACATCAGTCTTACAGGCTTTGCAATGCTTAATGTTTCCAAAGAAGTTTCCGATCTCCTGATTCCAGGCACATCAATTTCGCAAAGCAAACTTATACTTTCAGACGCAGGTCAAGGTCTGATTTCCTTTGAGATCTGCGTCAAGTACATAATTAATCCTGATAAACCACAAAAAATTCAAAAAATAGGCTGTAAGTTCAACAAGATAACACGTCAAGTCGAAGAGATTATCCAGCGCTATATGCATCAGATTCAACGGGAAGACTTACAGAAAGAGTGATTTATTTAAATTAAAGAGCAACAAAAACTGCAAGGGGTGAGATTAATAGCTCTTTATAAACCCCTTCACTCGCTTTATACAGCGCAAAATACTTATGACTACATATTTGTTGTTGCCCGATAATCAGCTGAAAATACATGGTCATTATTAATGAGCGACGCCTCCTCTTTTTCAATCCGCAATCCAAGACAAATAGTTCACAATTTATCTATATTGATTAAGAATAAATGCCTGCTCAGCGTTCGTTTTGGCGAAGGCAAAGCATTCTTCCTTACTGCAATACTTGAGATTGATCAGGCAAATAATTCCATAGTTTTCGATTACGGATCCAAAGAAGTTTTAAATCAGCAACTTCTTAAGGCTACCAGAATCACTTTCGAAGCCGATTTTGCCGGCATTAAAGTTTCTTTCAAAGGAAGCATGTTGGAACAAATTCTTTATAATGGGGAACCGGCGTTTTCCATGCCAATTCCTGAGTCAGTCTTTTGGATGCAGCGTAGAGAATTCTTTAGAATAAAATCACCGCGTTCAAAATACAGCTATTGCCAGTTGATGCTGGAGGATCAGGAATCCGTTAATTTAATGTTATACGACATTAGTCTCACCGGTTTTTCAGTACTTAATACCTCAACTGAAATATCCAACTTATTGATGCTCGGTACGCAATTAGAAAAGTGCAGGCTTGTACTTTCAGGGGCAGGTGAAGATACCATCTCCTTTAAGGTCTGCTCTAAGCTCATCATTAACCCGGATAAAATTGCCGCGCTCAAAATCCAAAAAATAGGCTGTTTATTTACCCGGATAACGCCTGTATTTGAATCGACCGTCCAGCACTATATAAATCAGCTTCAACGAGAAAGCATACAAAAAATGAGTGGATAGGGGTAAGCTTCTAATAACAAACTCACTCTCACTCTCAACTCGCGCAAAGCAATGACTATAATCACCACTTCTGCTTCTATACGACGCAACATTATCACCGTTACTCAGCTTAACCGCAAAACCAGTCAATTACTCGCCGAACATTTTCTGTCTGTTCTGGTTGAAGGCGAGTTATCCAATTTAAGTACCCCTGCTTCCGGACACATGTATTTTTCGCTGAAGGACGCTAATGCTCAGGTACGTTGCGCCATGTTTCGTACTCAGCAGCGCCGGTTGGCGTTTAAGCCGGAAAACGGCAAGCAGGTTATCGTCAAGGCGCAAGTCAGCCTGTACGAGCCCAGAGGAGATTACCAGCTTATCGTCGAACATATTGAAGAAGCCGGTGATGGGGCTTTGCGCAGGGCGTTTGATGCGTTAAAGCTGAAACTATCGGAACAAGGGCTGTTCGATGCCGTCCACAAACAAGCTTTGCCTACACTGCCAAGAGCAATTGGCGTTATTACTTCGCCGTCAGGCGCTGCTATCAGAGACATACTGACCGTGCTGCAAAGACGTTTTGCAGCGATACCGGTGATTATTTACCCGGTTTCCGTGCAGGGCGATAACGCAAAACATGAAATTGCCAAGGCGATAGTTACCGCCAATCGACATAAGCACTGCGACGTTATCATTCTCGGACGGGGCGGAGGGTCGCTGGAAGATCTTTGGGCATTCAATGAAGAGCTCGTTGCCAGAGCCATATATGACAGCGAAATTCCGATAATTTCAGGCATCGGGCACGAAACCGATTTTACCATTGCCGATTTTGTCGCCGATCTGCGCGCGGCCACGCCTTCTGCGGCCGCAGAACACGCCAGCCCCGATCAGCAGCAATGGCTGTCGCGATTCATGTATCTGGAATCGCGGCTGCAACAACAACTGCAACGAAAGCTGAACCAAAAACAGCAAACCCTGGACTGGCTGACCAAGCGCCTGCAACAGCAACATCCCGGTCAGAAGCTGGCTGGAAATGCGCGGCGCATGGATGAACTTGAGGCTAGACTTAATCACGCCATGCATACAAAGCTTCGTCATATAACCGGCATTGTCGAAGCAAAAAAGGCTAAGTTATGGCAACATAATCCTGCGATAACCATAAACAGCCATAAACAACGACAAGACTATTTGACTAATCGCCTGATTTCCGCAACCGCACATAAGTTGGAACAGCTCAATCAGCGTTTATTAAATTCCAGTCAAACCCTGCATGCGGTTAGTCCCCTGGCAACGTTAAACCGGGGTTATACGATGACAATCAACCCGTCTTCCGGGGAAATCATCCGCTCCACCGAACAACTTAAGTTGGGAGATATGATGCAAACCCGCCTCGCGCAAGGCCGATTCACCAGCCAAATTAAAGTCATTGATCCGGATTAACGGTTGGCTTGATAAAAGGCCATTGCTGTATCACTTTATAACAGACGCCATCCGGCTCACTACAGGATTCAATTAGGCAGAATGCTTCGGCGCGCCAGACTATCGGCTCAATTTTTATATCCGGCAAATACCGGACATGCCGGGCCAGAGTAATATGAGGGGTATAAGGCCTGGTGTCAGTATGCAGACCGCAGTTTGCCGCTGCGGTCTGCAACATGGATGCCATCATTATCGCCGGCTCCGGTACTGGTTGCCGACAGGTCAGGCATAAAATTTTGGGTTTACTCCAGTAACTTAAGCTGTCAAAGGTCAATGTGAAAGGTTGAGTAGTAATATCGGCGACGGACTGTTTAATCAATGATTCGGTCTCTGCTCCAACATACCCCAAAAACACCAGTGTTACATGGAGATTGTGCGACCGCACCCATTTGAGTCCTTGATCTGCGACGGACTGACTCAAGCGCGCCAGTGCTTGCCGGGTTTCATCGTCAGGCCATAAGGCAAAGAACAGTCTTGACGTATCAGGCATGATTTTAAACTATGAGGATATGAATAAAACTCATCATTCATCCTTTACGTAACACGCGTAACTTATTTCCCGCCGCACAAAAGGACGCGCCGTCCATAGCGCGATTTGGATTTTATTTAATAAGAAAATCCCTCATCATGCCCATATCCTCGTGTTCCAGATTGTGGCAGTGGTACATGAACAGGCCTTTAAAATCATTAAACGGTTTTAAGATCGTGACCTTTTCGCCCGGCATCACCAGAACCGTATCTTTCCAGCCGCCATCTATAAACCCTGACGAAACGGTGGCATAGCTATCGCTGGAACGCGAATTCACTTCCCGCTTGACGATCTGGAACTGTTCGCCATGTAAATGCATCGGATGCGGCATATTCATCATCATGCCATGCATACCGCCGTCAAAACCATTATCGAACTCTATTAATTGCAGGCTGTTAACCGGGATAATTTCGTCCGGCTGAACGTCGTTCATCTTATAAGAACGACCATTTAGCAGGGCAGACATGTGCTGCATGGATAAGGCGATGGTTCTGGGATTGGCCGCATTGGCAGCATTCTTGACCTGCAATGCGGTGATGGGGGTTAGAGCCTTTGGCAAAGTGTTGTCGCCTTGTTCCTTTTTAGCGACCCGGATTTTTAAGATCGGGTAGTCCGATCCTGAAGGCAAGGTACTGACGGACATCATGCCGCCTCCCATCATTCCACCTCCCATCATACCCCGGTGTCCGCGTCCTCCCATCATGCCCCCGCCCATCATACCCATGCCGCCATGCGTAGCAACATCAAACTGAAGGCTGCGCAAGGTCAGTTCGGTGCCTACCGCCCGTCCGCTAAAGTCCATCCATGCTTCCAGTCTTTCCCCCGGCGCGAGCATGACATAAGGATGTTGCTCGGGAGTTGCCAGCAAACCGCCGTCAACACCTATTACGGTGATGGGGGTGCCGTCATCCCAGGCCAATTTATAAATACGGGAATTAGAGCCATTGACCAGCCGGAGCCGATAAGCGCGCGTTGCGACCGGCAACACAAAATCAGGCCGACCGTTAACCAGGATCTGGTCGCCTAGAAAGCCCTGCATGCGTTGCATCATGTGCGCCGAATAAACCAGTTGGTTTTGACCGTCGAAACTGCGATCCTGAATCACCAGAGGGACGTCTAGATTGCCACTCGGTAAATTCAATGCCTGTTCCTGATCATCAGTAACGATTAATAAACCCGCCAAACCGGAATAGACTTGTCTGGCGGTGACGCTGTGGGTATGGGCATGATAAAAATAGGTCCCCGCCCGGTTGAGTATCTCAAATTCATACACATAGGTTTCGCCCTGATTGATCGCATACATGGGATTGCCATCCATGTTGGCGGGTACATGCAGTCCATGCCAATGCAGAATCGATTGCGCCGGTAAATTATTATTAAGAATCAGCCTGACTTTCTGGCCTTTTTTAAAACGCAGGGAGGGCGCCAGATAGGTGCCTTCATTATTATCAAGTACACCTGCAGAACCTGTTATAACCTTGCCGGTAATTTTCCAGACGCGGGTTTTTTCGCCATTTAAAATAGCTACATCAGCCGTATTCATGGTCAGTTCAACTTCAACATCAGGGAGAAAATCGGCAGACGGCGTATTGACTCTGACAAATCCGCCCGTCTGCGCCCAGCTCGGGTAAGTGATCGCTCCGGCGATACCAATTGCGGTATATTTTAATAGCTTGCGGCGTTGCAAATTAGTCGTGGTTTTCATCTGGACTTCCCTCAATTCAGTTGATATTAGCATATTGTAATATGCGACTTTGTACCATAGTTTTTGCAACGTGTGTTAATCGGAGTCGCGTGGTTTGCTGGTGGTAATGATTAGTCAATGCGGTGTTCGGGTTTTTCTTTACCTAAAGAAAAGCCCGAACTGTGACGGTGGCAACAGCCGGAGGATACAGAAAATAAGCGGCTCGTTAAATTAGTAGAAACACTTAGCAGCCGGTTTTGCAGTACCGTTAAGCAGAGGAGAAAGATTTTAACCGCAATCTACCTGCCAATCCTTGGTTTTATTTTAGAATTCAGGAGGAAAAACTAATCTTAAATAAATAGCGTAAATATTTACGGACCTTGCTGACCCACGGAGTTAAAGTAGCGGCAGGGACCTTATTAACAGGTCGGATTATCCTAAAAATCAGTTGGATTTGATATTCCCGAGCTGCCGCCGTAGGGGCGACCGGCCGGTCGCCCCTACAATGTCCGCACCATTTAGGTGAATAACTTTGGCCGGCAATACCATGGCTCAAAGCAAGTCATTCAGGTATTTCAATTCACAATACTTTGGTTAACTGATTTTTTTAGGATTATTGCAGTAATTGAAGGACTAAGACTAAAGCCAAGATACAAAACCCATCATTCACGCTTGATGGGCTTGCCCTTGGCTTTATCTTTCAATTGCTTCGCCCAGCGATAGACGGTAGTTTCGGTGATTTTTGCATGCGCCCATTGCAGCCAGCCAGTGATGGTGGTGTAAGTGACCCTCAGGAAGGTAAAGGTTAATAGCTGCGGTTTGGTCAGCGCAAACACTCTGGCTACCAGCAAAGTGCCGAGTAATTTTGCCAACACTTCTACCAGGATGCCTTGCAGAATCAATCCTTTTGCCAGCAATCCAAATGCCGCGAGATTGATCGGCGTAACAATCAGTATCGGAATACTAAACGCCACCAGAGCCATGGTCGCAGTCGTCTGACTGAGCCATTGTTCAAATTGTTGCAGATTCAGCCATTGGGATAATGAGCGCCCAAATGCCGTCAGTAAATCCCAAAGCCACTCCTCAATAATCAGGAAGATAGCTAAAAGCGAAAGCAGGGTTTTTTTCATAATTTCTTAGATTCAACTCATAAGTGCAATATTGTCATTCAGCATCGGAACTGATCAGGAAGCACATTTAGGGCTATGCTACGCCTAACCCTAAATGTTCATGTCTTAGATAAAGTTTTCAGCCATTACCTGATTTCTGCCGTTATCTTTAGCTTGGTACATTGCCTTGTCCGCGCGCTCGATCAAGCTTTCTATCGAGTCGTTTATTTTAAAACTGGAGACACCGATAGAAAGGGTCACCTTTCCTATCGATTCTTTGCTGTTCTTACGTTTTAAAGGATGCTGGGCTAATGAACTTCTTATTTTTTCGGCAATTTCCATGGCTTTGTTAAACGGTGTATTGGGCATGATGATGGCCATTTCTTCACCACCATAGCGTGCCGCACAATGATGTTTGGCAATATGTTGCTTAATCAGATTAGCGGCATAACGGAGTACACTATCTCCCGCTTGGTGGCCAAACGTATCATTGACTTGTTTGAAATGATCAATGTCTAAAATAAGCAAGCAAAGTTCAAAATTGTTTTGTTTATGAGTTCCAATGCATTCATTCAGTTTTTGATCAAAAGCCCGGCGATTAAAGAGACCTGTCAGGGCATCAGTTTTCGCCGTTTCTCGTGCCTGTGCAAGTTCCTGGCGCAGCAACTGCATTTCTTTTTTACTTTCATCCAGTTGTACTTGTAGCGTCTTGCTGGTTTCGGCAAGATCTTGAGTTTCCGCGATGATTTCGGCTAAGACTGCTTTGATTTCAGATAGGCCTTGGTTGTTTTCCAGCTTCTTACTTTGGTTCTGGAAGTGTAATGTCGCCGCACTGGCTTTTTCACCCGTAGTGTCTATGGCTTCGCTTGTTTTATTAATAAGCTGTAACAGGGTGTGATTTATTTTATCCAGGGAGTTGATCGAAGTATCGCAAATATGTTTTTTAAAGAGTTGAATGCTTAATTCAGACGTAAAAACAGTCTGTTTTCCAAGCAGTTCATCCAGTTCGTTGTTTAAGCGAATATTTCTACCAATAATATATTCATAGAAAATTGCAAAGTTAAGAGGATCGGCAGCAATTTTATTCTTTGACATGAGAGGAAGTATTTGCCGAAGATATTCTGCATTTTGTTCCAAAGTGGCATCGTATTTGGGGAGAAATGTTATGCTATCGATTATCATTATTTAACATCAAGAATACTGTTTAAAAGTTTCAATTCTAACAGCTATTGGGTCTTTTTTTCGGGTATATTATCGGTCTACTTGATCAGTATAGATTTAGATACCCGAGCCACTATCTTTAAAATCTCAATCTGGTATCTTTGTTGCTTGGTCGGCTTTTTTCAATTCAGTCGAAAAATGAACTGCATTTGTCGGTTGAATTTGAAATAGTAAATAAAAAGTAGTGCAAGAGACTCAATTGACAGAACTAGAAGCATTTTTCGGTAGTGACGGCGGGTTGGCAGAAGTCATTCCAGGCTATCAGCCACGGGCCGCCCAGCTTGAAATGGCTGAAGCGATTGCCCATGCTATCGAAGCAAACCAGCATTTAATCGCCGAAGCCGGAACCGGAACCGGCAAGACTTTTGCCTATTTGGTGCCCGCCATTTTATCCGGCAAAAAAGTCATTATCTCGACCGGCACCAAAAATCTTCAGGATCAGCTGTTTAACAAGGATTTGCCGGTGATCCGCAAGGCGATCAAAACACCGTTTATTGCCGCGCTGTTAAAAGGCCGCAGCAATTATCTATGCACCTATCGGCTGAAAAATGCGTTAACTTCCACGCTGGGTTTTAGCAAGGAAGATGCCGTTGCCCTGGCAAAAATCCAATCCTGGTCGAAGCGTACCAAAACCGGCGACACCTCGGAAATGTCCGAAGTCGCCGAAGCCGACCCGGTCTGGTATCAGGCGACTTCGTCATTGGATAATTGTCTGGGCCAGGATTGCCCGGATTACGCCGACTGCTTCCTGGTCAAGGCCAGGAAAAAAGCGCAGGAAAGCGAGATTCTGGTGGTTAACCATCATTTGCTGTGCGCCGACTGGTCGATACGCGACAGCGGTTTCGGCGAGTTGTTGCCCGATGCCGAGGTGGTTATTATCGACGAGGCGCACCAACTGGCTGATACCGCCTCCAATTTTTTAGGCATTACCGTCAGCGCCAAACAGCTGAACGATCTGACGAAAGACGCGTTGATGGAATATTTTAAAGACGCAACCGACATGCCTGCGTTGCGTACCGCCTGCGAAGACCTTGAACATGAGGTTAAGGATTTGAGGCTGGCGTTCGGCATTGAGCTTAAACGGGGCGATTGGCAGGACATCGAAAACAATCCCAAAATCGCCGGAGCATTGACTGCGGTTAAAGACCAGTTACAGCGCTTGTCCGATCAACTGGAGCTGGCATCGGTCAAAACCAAAGGCCTGGACTCGTGTTTTAAACGCGCCGACGAACTGGTGCAACAGTTAAAAATCATCCTCGAAGACAACAGCGGCAAGTGGATACGCTGGTACGAAACCTATAAAAACACCTTTACCTTGAGCAGGACGCCGCTGGATATTGCCGCGGAATTCCGTTCCTTCATGCAACAACATCAGGCGGCGTGGATTTTTACCTCGGCGACCTTAAGTGTGGCGAACAAGTTCGATCATTTCGCTAATAACCTGGGGCTGAACAATGCGACCAGCGAAAGTTGGGGCAGTCCTTTCGATTATGCCCACCAATCGCTGTTTTATCACCCGAAAGGCTTGCCGCAGCCCAATGATCCCGAATTCATCCCGCGTATCGTCGAGTTTGCGGTGCCGGTATTGCAGGCCAGCAAGGGCAGGGCGTTTTTCCTGTTTACCAGTCATCGCGCGCTCAAACAGGCGGCTGAATTGCTGGAGAAAAAAATAGATTTTCCGTTGCTGATTCAGGGCAGTCGTCCCAAGGCCTTGTTGCTGGAGCAGTTTAAAGCGGCGGGCAATGCCGTATTGTTGGGTACGTCAAGTTTTTGGGAAGGCGTGGACGTCAGGGGTGAGGCCTTGTCCTGCGTCATTATCGACAAGCTGCCTTTCGCATCGCCCGGCGATCCAGTGTTAAAAGCGCGATTGGACGCGATGACCAAACAGGGACGGAACTCGTTTTTCGAATACCAACTGCCCACCGCCGTGATTGCGTTGAGACAGGGCATAGGCCGTTTGATTCGCGACGTAACGGATCGGGGCGTATTGATGGTATGCGATCCCAGATTGTTAAAGAAATCATACGGCCAGATATTTTTAGACAGCGTACCGGCGATGAAGCGTACCCGCGATATAGAAGAAGTACGGGCGTTTTTTCAGGAAGAGACGTTAGAGAAATAGAACGCGGATAACGCGGATTTTGGCTGATGAGCGCGAATAAAAATTTAGAGATGCACCTGTTTTGTTCCCTCGCAGCTGTTCCCCGTAGGGCGTGCCCTACGTATCAACGTCATAAAATCAGCATCCGCTAAGTTAATTACCAATTAGAGATCGAATAATGAAATTACTGGCAGTAGAAACATCGACCGAAGCCTGCTCGGCAGCGCTGTTTATTGATGGCGAGGTGTTCGAACGTTATGAACTGGCTCCCAAAGAACATACCAAGCTGATTTTACCGATGATCGATTCATTAATGATGGAGGCGGGCTTAAAGCCGCAACAGCTTGATGCGTTGGCGTTCAGTCGCGGCCCCGGCTCGTTTACCGGTGTACGTATCGCCACCGGCGTAATTCAGGGTATCGCCTTGGGCGCCGATTTGCCGGTCGTCCCCGTGTCTACCCTGGCGGCCATAGCCCAGGATTTTTTCGATAACAATGATGAGAATGTCGCCTTTGTCGCGATGGATGCGCGGATGGGGGAGATTTTCTGGGGCGTTTATCGGCGCGATGCCCAAGGCTATGCCGAACTGATCGGCGAAGAAACCGTGACTCCGGCGGACGCGGTTGAGTTTCCCGATCTGACCGGCGTGGGCATCGGCTCAGGCTGGAGTGTTTATAACCGGGAATTGACGGCCCGCCTGTCAGGACTCGTCAGTCGCTATAAAGCCGATATGCTGCCCAGAGCCGGTGCTATTGCCCGTTTAGGCGCGCGAGGTTTCGAGCAGGGCTTGGCCGTTGCCGTCGAACAGGCCATGCCGGTTTATTTGCGGGATAAGGTTGCTAAGAAAGAATCGGAGCGGTAATGGGGATAAAGTGAAGAGCAATACTGTTGGCTTAAGTTAACAGCATTGACCTCACAGTATCTGCCCCCTTTTTTTGATCCGAGTGTTGATAAAACTAGGAGGCTGTCGGATTTAGAAATTACATTAACCTAATATATTGATTTTAAATGATATTAATTTCTTATTGTTTTTCATTAGAAAAATAATTATTAAATTATTTCAATGGCTTACTAATTTTTGTATGCTATAATCCGACAGCCTCCTAGTTATGAGCGAATACGGTTATTGCTTACGAACCGACGCAAGAATCAAATCTTGATTT
>JAURZV010000083.1 GCA_030653175.1 Methylobacter sp. | reverse complement strand
GGAGCGGCTTTAGCCGCTATAATCGCGGCTAAAGCCGCTCCCACTAATACCAATAATGTTAAGAAACTTATGAACACCTGCTCAACTGCGGTTTTTAGGATAAACCGCTAACGGTCTGGTTCCGGTTGAACCTGCGCAGGGGCGGCATGATTATGTCCCAAGGTTACAAGCATAATTTGCGCAAGCCGATCTCATGCAGAAAAATCAGTAAGTGTATCACTACGCATTACCCGGAAGAGCGTGAGGCATACCGATCAGAGGGACTTCACCTATCCCGGCTATGTTCTCCGTATTGGTAGTCAAGAGGTCAATTTGCGCGCGCCACTCTTTCAGTTCTGATACCCGTCTTTCAATGTATTTGTCTTTGGCTGAGCCAGGTTTTTCCTGGTTGTTAATTTAGCGATTTCACGTTGGTTTGCGTTGCTTCGTACGGCAATTCGATGTTATCCCGTTAAATCTGCTTTGTGGAAAATCATATACTCATCGTTTTAGCCACGGAAAAGCAGCTTAACCGCAACATTTGATGTCGTCAGTACGGTAGCGCACATAAAGCCGCTGCCGGTAATTAGACCGCCGCTAATGAGAGCATATGGAAGTTCATATTTTGATATAGTCGTCGCACATCAAATTTCGGTTTTTGAATCTCCTCACCCCAACCCTCTCCAGCAGGAGATGGAGCTGAGGTGCCGAAATTTGATGTGCGATGGGTATATATAAATGCGATGGGTATATATAAAATGGGTATATATAAATAAGCGTGACTGTTGGTTGGCAAAATGATTGAGGTCTGCAACAGTCCTGAGCCTTGCAGGATTCTTTAACTCATAAGCAAGTTCAGTTGATCCTAAAAAAATCAGTTGGATTTGATATTCCCGAGCTACCGTAGGGGCGACCGGCCGGTCGCCCCTACAATGTCCGCACCATTTAGGCGAATAACTTTGGCCGGCAATACCATGGCTCAATGTACGTCATTCAGGTATTTCAATTCACAACACTTTGGTTAACTGATTTTTTCAGGTTGATAGGTAATGGCACTTATTGATTGAATAAGTTGAATTATCTATCTTATAGCCCTTCATACAATACCAACCGATTATTTAGGTTAATAGAGATATTCGATCTTACTCACAAATATGATGGTGCTTATGACTGATCCAAATAGCCTCTGGCAAAACTATCTTCTCGATTTCCTGTCCGCAGCCAACTATGAATGTTTTTTCCCCGATCTGGAACTGGTCCCAATGTCGCTGGGCGATGTTCTTTACGAGTCCGGGGACGAGGTGCGTTACGCTTATTTCCCGACGACCTGCATCGTATCGCTGGTTTACGTAATGGAGAGTGGCGCACCGGCCGAAATCGCCGTGGTCGGCGACGATGGGATGATCGGTATCTCGCTGTTCATGGGTGGCGGAGCCATGCCTAATCGGGCCGTCGTGCGGAGCGCAGGCTATGCCTATCGGCTACGAGCGCCGCTACTTATGCAGGAATTCAGCCGCTTTGGGGGATATTGCAACGGTGTACTGCACGATTTGTTACTGCGTTATACCCAGGCGCTGCTTACTCAAATAGCGCAGACGGCGGCCTGCAATAGGCATCACTTCGTGGATCAGCAACTCTGTCGCTGGTTGCTGCTAAGCCTCGATCGGCTCCATTCAAACGAGTTGGTCACGACCCATGAATTGATTGCCAATATGCTCGGTGTGCGCCGCGAAAGTATCACAGAGGCCGCCGGAAAATTGCAGCAAGCGAAATTAATTAGTTGCCGCCGTGGCCACATCACCGTGCTGGATCGACCGGGACTGGAAGCGCGAGCCTGCGAATGCTACCAGGTGATTAAAACAGAATCCGATCGCTTGCTTCCTTCTCCACAGCCTGCTTCATTGGTGTCGCACATTCCCTTACAAAAATGCGGTCTGGTTAAAAGTGAATTATTAAGCCTCCGCCCTGAGCAGATGAGATAAGGATGATGCCGTTTTATAGATTGCCTGACCTTTCGGCCAAGCTTGAGCCTGGCGAATAGCGGTTCGCGAGTTCACCATATCCTACGGCTTTTAAAAAGCAATTTTGGCGCTGGAGCGGGAGGAATAGTTTTGATTCAATAGTATTTGCACACAGCAACAATCAGTGACTTAGCGTTGCTTTTGAATAAGCTGTATAAAGTCTGATAAATAATTGTAAGTCATTGATAGTTTATAAAATTATTGATTTGTTGAGTTTTTGTACAATCTAACAAAACACCAATAAAAACCGCGGGTAAGCGATAAGTAGAACAATCAATCCACAGAGTTATCCACAGGTTTTGTGAATAACTATTGGGCGCATGATTAATAACCGGTTAATAACAGAGAGCTTTTGAATTTTTGTAACTATTCAGCCACAGATCAACACAGATTAAACAGATTGCTTTTTACCAGGTTCCCACGCAGCGCGTGGGAACGGGAAAACAGGCTGATTCCAGGGAAGCCGCCACCTAACTCTTTATAAACCTGATAGAAATTCTTGATAATAAGACGAGTGAGTTCTTTATATTTCAGTTTATCAGTGTGCATCTGTGGCTGAATAGTTACGAACTTTTTATATTGATGGAAAATGGCTTTATAACGATGCCAGCAAGGCTGATAACTCATCAAAATTCAACGGTTTGAGCAAGTGATGGTTGAATCCTGCCGATTGTGAACATTTACGGTCGTCAGGCTGCCCGTAACCGGTTAAGGCGATCAGGGTCGTATCCTGAGTCTCCGGCAATGCACGCAGCCGTTTGGCGGTCTCATAACCATCCAGATCGGGGAGGCCAATATCGAGCAGCACAACCTGAGGACGGAAGACTTGAGCCCGTTCTATTGCTTTCATGCCGCAATCGGCTGTTTCGACTTCATGCCCTTTTGCCTGCAACAGCATCATCAGACTTTCGGCCGCATCAACATAGTCATCCACAACCAGAATGCGGAATTTAGGCATCGGTAATACGGATTCGGTTAGCGCGGATTCGGCAGCAGATGAACCCGTCGGTAATGCGGGCAGCCGCACCGTGAATGAGCTGCCCTGACCAATGCCTCCGCTCGCTGCAACGACCGTGCCGCCATGTATTTCTACCAGCTGACGCACCAGCGCCAATCCAATACCCAGTCCGCCCTGAGAATGGGCCAAGGTATGGTCGGCCTGGGAAAAGAGATCGAAGATATGCGGCAGAATATCAGGGGCGATGCCGATGCCGGTATCCTTGACTTCGATGACGGCATCGGAACCTTCCCGCATCACGTTCAACATGATTTTACCGCCCTCATTGGTATACTTGGCGGCGTTGTTTAGCAAGTTAGACAGCACTTGCGCCAACCTGACACGATCGCCTACAAGCCGTTGCGGCGGCGTAGTTTGGGAAATGATCAGCTCCTGTCTACGTGCATCGATCAGAGGACGACTGGTTTCTACCGCATTATTAACAATGTCGGTAAGCTCAAGATGCTCGATCTTCAGCCTGATTTTGCCCTGCATGATACGGGACATATCCAGCAGTTCATCAAGCAGCTGCGCCATATGAGTCACTTGGCGGTCGATGACGCCGTAGCTCCATGTCAGCCTGGGATCAGTCACTTCCTGCATTTTTAGAAACTGCACGGCATTGCGGATGGGCGCCAGCGGATTGCGGAGCTCGTGGGCCAGCATCGCCAGGAATTCGTCTTTACGGCGATCCGCCAGGCGTAGCGCTTCCTCGGCGCGCTTGCGCTCGGTAATGTCGGTCGCTACAACTAGCACTTTGTCGCACTTATCGTCGTCAATCAGTGGAATCTTGATCGTGTTGTACCAATGCACAGAACCATCGGTATGGGTGACTTTTTCATCCGGGATGAGTTGGGGTACGCGGCTATTTATAGCAATGAGGTCATTTTGATAGAAGCGAGTCACTTCGTTGGCATTGGGATTGAAGTTCTCCTCAGTTAGCCCAATTAAACCTTCAGGGCTAGTTCCATAGGACTGGGCCAAAGCCTGATTACCTAAAAGGAACCGACCCAACCGGTCCTTGACAAAAATCACACAGGGTGCTGCATCAATGACTTGTCTGAGGAAGGCGCGTTCATATTGCAATGTTTCTTGAGCGCTTTTGATGTCGGTAATGTCTTCAGTTGTTCCGAAAGCGCCGAACAATGACCCATGCCCGTCAAATTCGAGCTCAGCCAGCTCGCGAACCCATTTGACTTTCCGGTCTACTATGAGCCGGTGTTCAATATCGGAGGGCTTGCCGGTAAGAGCTTCTTTCCATGCCGTATCGACTAAATGTCGGTCAGCCGGGTGGACAATATCAAGAAAGGATTGATACGTTAAAGGTGTGCCTTTGGGTATGCCGAAAATCCGAAAATTTTCATCAGACCATTCCAGTCTATTATTACGGACATTCCTGCGCCAGCTGCCGATATGAGCGACTGCCTGGGCACGGTTCAGGTCCATCTGGCTCTCGCGTAAAGCTTTTTCGATTCGCTTGCGCTCGGTGATATTGGTGCTTACTGTGCCTAAGCCAACTATTTTGTTGTTTGAGTCCTTCAGGGCGAAGACGTTGAAGATTATCCACAACGCTGCTCCGGTTTTGAAATGCCGGAAACGGATTTCGGTATCACTATTGCCGTTCCGGAGTACTGTCGGAAAGAACTGATCCATAATAAATGCCTGATCTTCCGGGAAAAAGAAGTCCTTAACAGGGATTTTAAGCCCCTGTTCGAGACTATCCAGACCTACCAGACGCAGTCCGGCATCGTTGATGAAAAAAGGTATGCCTTCTGTATCGCACATGCCGATAAACTCGGTGCTGCTTTTAACAAGTGAGACATATAAATGCAGGTCTGCTTGCGTTCGACTACGCTCGGCGATTTCCTGCTTAAGTTGTTTCTCTCGCTCCAAGACCTTATATAAAGCCCGTTTTTCCTGAGCGTGTAACAGCGCAATGATCAGACTTAATATTGTGCCTGTGCCGATCAGAAACACGAGGTGCAGCACTTCGCTGGTTTGAGCGATATAAAATGAACCGTGAGGATCGACTAAAAAATAATCGCTTGCCGCCGCACTCAACACTGTAATGAAAAGCCCCGCTTTGAATCCCCCGCACCAGGAAGCTAAAGAGATTACGACTAAAAAGAGCAATAGCGGCGAGGAATCTCCGAAAATAAATTGGAGGTGTTTCAGGAGAAACAAGATAGCCGCAGTCCCCAGTATTGAGGCTATGTAGGCGTTGCCGAAAAAATATTTAATGTGAACCTCTAACTAATAGCTCTTCCCATATATAGATTAATGTAAGTTATATCCGACATTTTTTCAAAATTGAATTGAGATGTTTTTTATCAAAGATTAGGTAAATATTGGGGAAGATGTTGACGAATATCGGCGGCACTCAACGCGGTGATTTCTTTGTCGAGTTCGAAACGAACCAGTTTTTTAATCTGTTCCGGCAGATGGTTGCGCAGCAAGCCAAGAAAAGAGGGGCCGGCAACGATCAGCAGTTGTTCAAACCGGTTTGCGTTGTGCGCATTTTCCAGATACTGGGCAATTCGGTGTGCAAAATTGTCGATTTCGTGTTTTTTCGGATCGGTAGGTTGCTCAAAAGCGTGGCCGCCTCCACCGACGCTTTTGATTTTTCCCGGCAGGTCGGAAGTTATTTCCCGGTCGTGTAAACGACCTTCCGTATGGGATAAATCTTCGATTTCCTCTAAAGGAGAAGAGGGGGTGTCAGCAGTAAAAATACGTGCACGAGTCGTATCGGCAACGAGTATCCAGGTTAATTTCATGAGTGTTCCCTCTGTGGCGGTTTTATTTAAATAACATGCTGCTTGCAAAAAACATCTGGTTTTGTATGCTGACAGTAAACTTTGTATTGCTGCAAGTGTTTAGGATAGAGAGATTGCGGCTTTTAATCAATAAGTATTAATACTAAGCGGATGCAGCATATAAAGGGCTTTGTTAATAGTCGTTATCTTGGTCACACGCAAATCTTGCGGACAGGTTAAAATAGCCCATCCGTATAATAGCAACGTGAATCAACTTTCTAATCCCATGCAGCCGGCATTTGTCCATTTAAGACTCCACACTGAATTTTCCCTGGTAGACGGGATTGTCAAAATCAAGCCCTTGGTCAAGCGTCTGGCTGAGTTAAATATGCCGGCAGTTGCGGTCACCGAGCACGCTAATCTGTTCTCGCTGGTCAAATTTTATAAAGCGTCATTAGGGCAGGGCATCAAGGCGATAGCCGGTTCCGATGTGCTGGTTTTTAATCCCGAAGACCCTGCAACGCCGTATCGTTTGACTTTGCTGGTCAATAATCACGCCGGGTACATCACGCTGACCGAGTTGATTTCAAAAGCCTATCAGGAAGGCCAGCACCAAGGCGTGCCGATGCTCCGGCAGGAGTGGATAGAAACCAATCATAACGGTCTGATTGCGTTGTCCGGCGCGATGAGCGGGAGTATAGGCAAGGCGCTGTTAGCGGAAAACCATGATGCGGCGAAACGGCTGGCGGAGTTTTGGGGCGGGTTGTTCGAGCAAAGCTTTTATCTGGAATTGCAAAGGGTCGGGAAGCCCGAAGAGGAGCGCTATATCGCCGCCGCCGTTGAGTTGGCGTTGGCAACCGGTTTGCCGGTGGTTGCAACCAATGATGTGCGCTTTGTTTATCAGCAGGATTTTGCGGCCCATGAAGTGCGGGTTTGCATCAATCAAGGAAGAGTGCTGGATGATACGCGCCGTCCCAAGGATTACACCGATCAGCAATATTTACGCAGCGTCGAGGAAATGCAGGCGCTGTTTGCCGATATACCCGAGGCGCTGGAAAACACCGTAGAGATTGCCAAACGCTGCAATCTAAAGCTGACGCTGGGCGAGAATTTCCTGCCGGATTTCCCGGTTCCCGAAGGCATGAATCTGGGCGAGTTTATGGCCGAGGAGTCCATGAAAGGCCTGGAAGAGCGTTTGCAGCACTATCCGGCGGTGGGTAAGGGGACGGATCAGGAAAACCGGCGCGTTTACTATGAACGACTGGATTTCGAGTTGAAGATGATCACCCAGATGGGTTTTCCCGGTTATTTTATGATTGTTGCCGACTTTATTCAGTGGGCAAAAAACAATCTTATTCCGGTCGGGCCGGGGCGGGGTTCGGGTGCGGGGTCATTGGTAGCTTACGCGCTTAAGATTACCGACCTTGATCCTATCGAATTCGACCTGTTGTTTGAACGGTTTTTGAATCCGGAACGGGTTTCGATGCCCGACTTTGACGTGGATTTTTGCATGGATCGCCGGGACGAGGTGATCGATTATGTCGCCCGGCATTACGGCCGCGATCATGTGGCGCAGATCATCACTTACGGTTCGATGGCGGCGAAAGCGGTTATTCGCGATGTCGGCCGGGTGTTGGGTTTCGGCTACGGGTTTGTCGATCGATTGTCCAAGCTGGTGCCGTTTGAAATCGGCATGACGCTGACCAAAGCGCTAAAAGACAGCCCTGAACTAAAGCAACTTTATGACACCGAGGAAGAAGTCAAGGCGCTGATCGATATGGCGCTGTCGCTGGAAGGCACGGCCAGGAACGCCGGAAAACATGCCGGCGGCGTGGTGATTTCGCCGACCAAGTTGACCGATTTTACGCCGCTGTATTGCGACCAGGATGGCAATAACCTGGTCACCCAGTTCGACAAGGACGACGTGGAAGCGGTCGGGCTGGTTAAGTTCGACTTCTTGGGCTTGCGCACGCTGACCATTATCGATTGGGCGTTGCAGGACATTAATGCCAAACACAAGCAGCTGGGCAAGCCGTTGGTCGATATAACGACCATTCCTCGAGATGACCCGGCTTCTTATAAGTTGTTGACCAACGCCCAGACCACCGCCGTGTTCCAGCTGGAGTCGCGCGGCATGAAAGAGCTGATCAAAAAGCTCAAACCCGACTGCTTCGACGATATTATCGCGCTGGTGGCGCTGTTCCGGCCGGGGCCGCTGGAATCGGGCATGGTGGACGATTACATCAACGTCAAGCACGGAGCCAAAGCGGAGTACGCGCATCCGTTGTTGGAGCCGATTTTAAAGCCCACCAACGGCGTTATTTTGTATCAGGAACAGGTGATGCAAATCGCCCGTGAAATGGCGTTATACACGCTGGGCGGGGCGGACATGCTGCGCCGGGCGATGGGTAAGAAAAAGCCGGAGGAAATGGCCAAGGAGCGGGACAAATTTACCTCGGGTGCGGTGGAAAATAAGGTTGACGAAAAAATCGCCACTTACGTGTTCGATTTAATGGAGAAATTCGCCGGTTACGGTTTCAATAAATCGCATTCCGCCGCTTACGCGCTGGTCGCTTATCAGACCGCCTGGCTGAAAGCCCATTATCGGCCAGAGTTCATGGCGGCGGTGTTGTCCGCCGATATGGACAATACCGATAAGGTGGTGATATTGATCGAGGAATGCCGGCAGATGAAGCTGGAAATTCTCCCGCCGACCATCAATGTTTCAAAATACAAATTTACCGTTAACGATGCAGGTCATATCGTTTACGGCTTGGGCGCGCTGAAGGGTGTGGGCGAGGCGGCCATTGAAGAAATGCTGATCGAGCGGGAAGAAAATGGGTTATTTTCCGGCCTGTACGATTTATGCAAGCGGGTGGATTTGCGCAAATTCAACCGACGGGTGCTGGAGGCGTTGATACGCGCCGGGGCTTTCGATGAATTCGACGATAACCGGGCCGGACATTTGGCGGAGCTGCCCACAGCATTAAAAGTCGCCGAGCAGCATGGCAAAAATGCGCAAACAGGCCAGAACGATTTGTTCGGCTTGGCCGTTAATGCCGACAATGCGGATGATGTAGACGCTTATAACACCGTGGTTGAGCCGTGGTCGGAAAATGAACGGCTGGCCGCTGAAAAACTGGTTCTGGGTTTGTTTCTAACCGGACACCCGATAAACCAATACGAGGCTGAATTAAGGCAGTTTACCAACGGAACCATAGAGTCGCTGTTGGCCAATGTGGAGCGATCCAAAAGCAGGAAAATGGAAGCCCGAACGGCCGGTTTAGTCGTCGAAGTGCGCACCCGTCAGACCAAGAACGGTAAGATCATGGGTTTTGCGACGATTGATGATAGAACCGGCAGGCTTGAAATTGCGGCCTTTGGCGAAGTTTACGAGAAATACCGGGGCATCTTCTCCCGCGACAGCTTGTTGATTGCCGAAGGGGCACTGGGTGTTGATGATTATTTGGGGACGTTGCGCTTAACAGTTGAAAAGCTCTATAGCATGGAGCAGGCCAGGGAGGTTTTTGCCAGAAGCATTCAGCTGGTGTGGAATGCGGCAGACGATGATGGCTTTGTGATGAGACTGGTTGCGGTTCTGGAACCTTTTAAAGGCGGCGGTTGTCCAGTGGGAATCAGTTATACATCAAAGATTGCAAAAGCAGATCTACAGTTGGGTGACGAGTGGCGCGTCCATCCCACCGATGAATTGGTTGCGCGATTGAGAGTGTTGTTGGGAAGCGAAGCGGTTGAAGTTAAGTACAGGTAGAAGCTCTAGCTTCGCGAAACTGGAAGCTAGAGCTTCCAAAACTGAGTTCCCAAGCTGGAGAGCTTGGGAACTAGCGAAAACTTCGTGTATTCGTGGTGATATGTTTAAATTATTCCGTTTCTTGTCTTACCACTTCAACTGGTTTTGGTGCCGGTTCAGCGGTAGCCGCCGGTTTTCCGGCATCTGAATCCTGATTGCCGATGTTGGCCTGACTGGGGGCATTAGCCGGAAATTCCGGGCGTTCGGTTCTTTCCGCTCTTTTTGCAAAGTCATTGTCATAAGAGCGGGGGGACGCCGGACGCGATTCGTCGTCGCTGTCACTGGACGCTTCATGCGCGCCATTTGAATCGCCATTTGTTTCAGGCTTTTTATAGTTGGGGTTACGCGGCCTTCTACGATTCGGTCCTCTTCTGGCATTGTTTCTTTTGGGATGTTCCCCGGCAGCAGAAGCAAGCTCCGGTGCACTTGAAATAACCTCGTCAACCTCAACAGCTTCACTTTTAACGGGTTCGATTTTTGTTACAGGCATATTAGCCGGGTCGAGATTGCGCTTTACGTTTCTACCTTGACCGCGTGGAGCACGGTTTGGACGAGGTGAGTCCGGATTTTGTTCCGGTTTTGGTTTTGGCGCTTGTACTTGTTCAGACGCTTGAACTTGTTCCTGATTTGGATTTTGACCGCGCCCTTGACCGCGTCCACGGCCGCGCCCTCTTTCCTGGCCTTGTCTGCTACCCCTGCTTTTGTTCGGTTGACCCTCGTCAACCGGCTTGATTCTTTCAGTGGTTTGAACTGTTGCCGTTACCTTTGGATTAAGCTCTGCACTGCCGGCACTGGCGCCTACCAGTTTATGCCAGAAGCGTTGGATCAGGCCGGCTGATTCATTCTTGCTTTGCACCGGTGCAGGGGAATCATGCAGGAATTCCTTGACTGCCGCTTTCGCTGTGCTCGGTTTTACTTGCTGGGCAAATTCAGGGATAGTGATGTCTTCCGCTTTGATCTGTAAGTAGCTGGCTTTGCTGTCGCCGGACTCTTTTTCCTTGATGCGTTCAATGTCGTAGGCCGGTGTTTCCAAATGCTTGCTGGGCAGGATGACAATGCCGACTCTCAGTCTGTTTTCAATTTGCTCAATGGCACTGCGTTTTTCATTTAAGAGAAAAGTCGCGCACTCAATGGGCAGGTGGGCAATGACTTTTTCGGTGCCTTTCTTCATGGCTTCTTCTTCAAGAATACGCAGTACGGAAAGTGCGACCGATTCTACATTACGAATCGTACCCTGACCTTTGCAACGCGGACACGGCAGTTGAGTAGAATCGCCCAACGAAGGACGCATTCTTTGTCTGGACATTTCCAGCAGGCCGAAACGCGAGATGCGGCTGGTCTGAATGCGGGCGCGGTCGATTTTAAGGGCGTCGCGCAGGTGATTTTCAACGGTTTTCTGGTTCTTGTTGGACATCATATCGATGAAGTCGATAACAAACAGGCCGCCCAAGTCACGTAGTCTCAGTTGGCGGGCAATTTCATCGGCCGCTTCGAGATTGGTATTTAACGCGGTTTCTTCGATGTCGCTGCCTTTGGTGGCGCGTGCCGAATTGATGTCGATGGAGGTCAACGCTTCGGTATGATCGATAACCAGTGATCCGCCGGACGGCAAGGATACTTCCCGGCCATAAGCCACTTCAATTTGAGATTCAATTTGGTAACGGTTAAACAGGGGGACGGCATCTTGATACAGTTTTGCCTTGGGCAAAAAGTGCGGCATGACTTGCTTTAGGAAGTTTTGCACCAGTTTGAAGGCGTCTTCATTGTCTATCAAAATCTCGTCGATATTGCCGCGTAAATGGTCGCGCAAGGCTCTGATGATAACGTTGCTTTCCTGAAAGACCAGAAACGGCGCTGAATGTTCGCTGGCAGAGCGCTCTATGGCTTCCCAGAGTTGCAGCAAATAATTTAAGTCCCATTGCAGTTCTTCGACGTTTTTGCCGCATCCTGCCGTTCTAACAATGAGTCCCATGCTTTCAGGGATCTCAAGCGCCGCCATGACTTCGCGCAGGTCGCTACGGGTTTCGCCTTCTATGCGCCGGGAAATGCCGCCTGCTTTAGGGTTGTTGGGCATCAACACCAGATAGGTGCCGGCCAGGCTGATATAGGTGGTTAAAGCTGCGCCTTTATTGCCGCGTTCTTCTTTTTCAATCTGAACAACGATTTCCTGACCTTCTTTAATCAGGTCTTTTATGGCTGGACGGCGGCCGTCGTTTTCGACGCCGTCTTGTAGTTGACGGTAGAGCGGAGAGATTTCTTTGAAAGGTAAAAAGCCGTGCTTTTCAGCGCCGTAGTTTATAAAGGCGGCCTCTAAACTGGGCTCTACGTGGGTTACTATCCCTTTGTAAATGTTGGACTTTTTTTGTTCTTTCGAAGGTACTTCTATGTCAAAATCATACAGTTTTTGACCGTCTACCAAAGCGACTCGCAGTTCTTCTGCCTGCGTAGCATTGATAAGCATTCTTTTCATTCAATATTCCTTGTTGTTTCCTGCTCCATGGTCAGACTTTACTGAACAGACTGGTTTTGGTCATCGTGTTTGTGTAGAGGGACCTGCTAAAGCCGCTCCTACATAACTTAGTTTTTACGGTTTTAATGTTCCGTTTCTGCGTGTTGTAGTTGATATCCCGCTCTTCACTTAGGTGAAGACCGTGGATAGTTGCACGGACAGAGTCTAAGCAAATAAATATTCTTTTTTCAGTCTTGATTGTAAATTCCGTCTTAAACAGGAGTTATAAAATCGTTCGTCTAGGGTCGAACGATGAACCCGAAAATCTTACAATGATGAGTCAGCGTGGTAATTTATCGCTACGTTAATCATCATCGAGTAATGCTCCAAGGCAGTTTTGTTAGCGAAAACCGCAGAGCAAAAGCATGTTTTTTATATTAAAAAAACTTGCTTAATATAGCAATCTTATTGCTATACATCAATTTAAAGAATCAATCATAACCAGATGCTGGTATTATTTACACTATGAATAGTGAAGAAAAAAGCGTAACACCCAAAGTTCAACTGGTCGAAATTAGCGAAGAGAATTGCGATCAACGATTGGATAATTTTTTAATTGCCCGCTTGAAGGGCGTACCTAAAAGCCGAATTTACCGGATCGTTCGTAAAGGTGAAGTGAGGGTTAATAAGGGACGCGTCGATGTTAAATATCGCCTGGCTGCAGGCGATATAGTCAGAATTCCTCCGGTCAGGGTGGCCGAACGTAGCGAAGAATCGTATGTTCCACAGGGTTTGCAAGCGGCATTGCAACAGGGCATTTTGTTTGAAGATGAAGGTTTCCTGATCGTCAACAAACCGGCAGGTTTCGCTGTGCATGGCGGCAGCGGGGTGAGTTCGGGTATTATCGAAGGACTGCGCCTGATAAGACCTGAAGCGCATTTTTTAGAGCTGGTGCATCGACTCGATAAAGATACCTCCGGCTGTCTGATCATTGCCAAAAAACGCAGTGCGCTGAAACTGTTGCATGAGCTGTTTCGCGACAATCATGTTCATAAAACCTACCTGGCTTTGCTGGCAGGGCAATGGGCTAGGAAAAAACTGGTCGTTACCGCGCCCTTGCTGAAAAATGTCAGCAAAGGCGGTGAGCGCATGGTTGTGATCAGCCAATCCGGCAAAGAGGCGGAGACGCTGTTTCGGCGCTTGAAATTATTCAGCGATTCGACGCTGGTTGAGGCCTCGCCAAAAACCGGACGTACCCATCAAATACGCGTTCACGCCGCGAGTCTTGGGCATCCGATCGTCGGTGACGAGCGTTATGGGAGAGATGAAATTAATCGCGAATTTAAAGTCCGAGGCTATAAGCGCATGTTCCTGCATGCGGAAAAGTTAAAATTTCAGCACCCTGTTACCGGGGCATTGCTAACCATTTTGGCGCCTTTGCCGCAGCAATTGGAAGATTTGTTAAAACATGAAGAACAGGTTTGATTTAATCATATTCGACTGGGACGGCACCCTGATCGACTCGATAGACTGGATCGTACATTGCCTGCAAACGGCGGCGGTGCAATGTGACTGCGCTATTCCCGAACCTCAGGCGGCAAGAGATGTGATCGGGCTGAGCATTAGAAACGCCTGCGCCAAACTATTTCCCGGCGTCGACGATGCAACGTTGACACGATTGACGACCTGTTACCAGCAAACTTATTTGTCCAGGCAACTAGGCAGGGAAGATTTATTTCCCGGCGTTTACGATATGTTGGTGGAACTGAAACAGGCAGGTTATCAACTGGCCGTTGCTACCGGTAAAACCAGAGCTGGCTTACAGGAAGCATTACAGGCGACGGATACGGAAGAGTTGTTTTGCATCACCCGTTGCTCCGATGAAACCGCCTCCAAACCGGATCCTTTAATGCTGCATGAGATTATTCAGCATGCTAATGCTGCGAATGAACGGAGTTTAATGGTGGGCGATTCCGTCCATGACTTGCAAATGGCGATGAATGCCCAAATATCATCCATAGCGGTGTCGTGCGGAGCGCATCCGGAAGGCATATTGCAACGATACAGTCCGTTGATGTGCTTACAGCAGCCTGCGGAATTACTGAATATTATTAGAGGTTAACAAGGCATGGACAATCAGAACAAACCAGAAGTTACACGGGAATCCGGCTGGGAGCGAGAGGTTATTGAAAAACTGGCTCTGGCCGCAGTTACCGAGCAAACAAGAGCAAGGCGTTGGAGTGTTTTTTTTAAGAGTTTGATGTTTGCGTATTTGATCGCGGTGTTCGGCGTGGCTATATATCCAAAGTTTAGTCAGGATATTGGCGGTGAAAGTAAAGATCATACCGCCGTTATCGATGTGGTCGGCATGATTGCCGAAGGCAAAGATGCCAATGCAGACAGCATTATCGAAAGCTTGAGAAATGCGGTCAAAGACAAGCACACCAAAGGCATTATTCTGCATGCAAATTCGCCGGGCGGCAGTCCCGTGCAGTCGTCTTATGTGTATGAGGAAATCAGGAAAATTAAAAAAGAACACCCTGGTTTGCCGATTTATGCAGTGGTCAGCGATATTTGTGCATCAGGTTGTTATTTTATTGTATCGGCCAGCGATAAAATTTTTGTTAATCCTTCCAGCCTGGTTGGTTCTATAGGCGTATTGATGGATGGTTTCGGTTTTGTGGATGTCATGCAAAAGCTGGGCGTGGAGCGTCGATTGTTCACCGCAGGTGCGCATAAAGCCATGCTCGATCCTTTTTCGCCATCCAAAGAAGACGAAACGCATTATGTACAAAACCTGTTAAATCAAGTGCATCAGCAGTTTATCGGCGCGGTTAAAGCCGGTCGCGGCGACAGACTTAAAGAAACCCCGGAATTATTTTCAGGGCTGGTCTGGACAGGCGAAGAAGGCGTGAAACTGGGCATAGTTGACGGCGTCGGCAATCAGGATTACGTCTCCAAGGAGCTCATCGGCGCAGAAACACTGGTTGACTTCAGTCGGCAGGAACATTTGCTTGATAAAATCGCCGGCAAGCTGGGCGCATCTTTCGGACAAGTAATCGGCAGCCTGGTTCAGGGCTTGTCGTTACGTTAAAGGTTCAGCATCGATTCAGGGTGATTGGTTAAAATGCTTTTCACTCGATAATGGAACGCGGATGACGCTGATATTTATGATTGAATAAGATTTTTTAAATTATCCTGGAAAAATCAGTTGATCGCCATTTTGAGGTTATCCGCGTTCATCATAATCATCTGCGTCATCCGCGTTCTATTTTTGTAGTTACGTTGAACAAACATTTTGTGCCCAGATAGCTTGGATTGCCCATGAGAAATTTGCTTAACGCCGTTATAGTTGCCTTGTTGTTTTCCAATAGCTGTTTTGCAGATAATAACCGGTTGGCAACCATCAGTTTGGACGAGGCTACCAAACAAATAATCGAAGGCACCTACAACAAGGTGCTGGGCGCGCAAACAGAAATAATTGATGGCAAAGCAGTACACGTCATTAAAGTGCTGACCCCCGATGGACGTATCCGGTATTACAAAATTGATGCGGAAACCGGTCAGTTAGTCAGTTAACCTCTCGCATAAACAGACGAAAAACATGCGTATTCTAGTTGTTGAAGATGAAGTAAAACTTTGCGAACAAATTCAGCAGTTCTTTGCCGATAAAGGTTTTGCCGTTGATACCGCAAACACCGGTCGAGACGGCTATTACATGGGCAAGGAATATCCGATTGATGCAGCCGTTATCGATATCGGTTTGCCCGATTTTTCCGGCATCGAGCTGATCAAGCGCTTGCGTAAAGACAAGGTGACTGTCCCCATCCTGATTTTAACCGCCCGTAGCCGCTGGCAGGAAAAAGTGGAGGGGCTGGAAGCGGGAGCGGATGATTATCTGGTTAAACCTTTTCATTATGAAGAGTTGCAGGCCAGAATTAACGCCTTGATAAGGCGGTCGGCCGGGGCGGCCCATCCGGTATTGACCCATGACAATATTGAGCTGGATACCGTGGCTCAGGAAGTCACAGTGTCCGGCGTCAAACAGGAATTAACCGCTTACGAATACAAGGTGCTGGAGTACCTGATGTTTCGTAAGGGCGAAGTGGTTTCAAAATCCGTTTTGACCGCGCATATTTATGATGAAGACTTTGAGCGCGACAGCAATGTGCTTGAGGTTTTTATCGGTCGCTTGAGAAAAAAGCTGGATCCCGACGGCACGCGTAAACCCATTGAAACCTTGCGGGGTCGGGGTTATATGATTCATGCCAAGCGCGATTGATTTTATTCGATTACACACTTAGACATCGACTAATGTAACTTCTCATTATCCACAGGCAGCATTCAGAATTAAATCGGTTAAGCGCAGAATGCTGGTAAACGAGCGATTAAAAGTCTTTTATTCACCACGAAGACACGAAGTTTATTTCTTCGTGTCTTCGTGGTGATAGTTTTTTTAAGTTTTCTTAGCTGATTTTTTTGTAGATTTCCCCGTTCATCCCCAAAGGCCCTGCATGCAAGTTAAATCATTAAGCTTTCGATTGCTGGTTTCCGCAGGCCTTGTGCTTGCAGCATTTTTCGCGCTGGCTTCGGTGGTGCTTGAACAGGGCTTTCGTGAGAGCGCCGAACAGGCATTAAAGGAAAAGTTGCAGGTTTATGTGTATTCGCTGTTATCGGCCGCCGAGCTTAAAAACTCCGGTGAGTTAAGCATGCCGACCAATTTGCCCGAGCCGCAGTTTGCAACCCCGGGCTCCGGTCTTTACGGTTTTATACACTTGGCAAAAAAAGATCTGGTATGGCGTTCGCCATCGGCCATCGGACTTAATATAACGCCCCCGCCGGAATTAAGCGCAGGCAATTCTGCCTTTTTGTTGGCTGAGCACGGACGTTACGCGCTGCATTATGCGGTCATCTGGAAAAATGTAGTCGGCATAGAACGCGAATATATTTTTACCGTGACTGAAGATGCCCAGTTTGTCAGCAATCAGGTGGAGCGGTTTAGAGAAACCTTAAGAGTCTGGTTATTGGCTCTAGGCCTGGTGCTGATATTTATTCAGCTGGCCTTATTGCGCTGGAGCATAAAGCCTTTGCGGATTATCGTAAAAGATCTTGAGGCGATAGAAAAGGGGCGCAAAACCCATTTAGACGGCGACTATGCAACGGAACTGGAAGGTCTGGCCGGTAATCTTAACGCTTTCATCAACAGTGAGCGGGCGCATCTGGAACGTTATCGCAATGCCCTGGCGGACCTGGCGCACAGTCTGAAAACGCCGCTGTCGATATTGCGCGGCTGCGCCGAGTCTTTCAGCGTTAACAAGGAGACGGTAAAAGAGCAGATTTTCCGTATGGATGAAATCGTCGAGTATCAATTACAGCGGGCAGCGGCAAAGGGCGAGCATAAAACCACCGGCACAATCGATCTATCGACGGTTGTAAAAAAAATAAGCGCATCGCTGGGTAAGGTTTATATCGATAAAAACATAGCTTTCGATATGGCTGTGCCGGAACAAAGCCTGATTTATTATGACGAAGGCGACCTGTACGAAATAGCCGGTAACCTGATGGATAACGCCTGCAAGTGGTGTCGTAACACCGTGAAAGTCACCATTTCCCTGAATCAACGCAAAGGCAGGCGGAATTTTGCGGTCTTGCTGGAGATTGAAGACGACGGGCCGGGAATCCCTGCCGGAAAACTGGCTGAAATTTTAAAAAGAGGCGTCCGCGCCGATGAAAATATTCACGGGCACGGTATCGGCATGGCCGTTGTTTATGAGTTAGTCGGATTATTGGGCGGACTGTTGGAAGGCAAAAAGAGCGAGGCGCTGGGCGGGATGAAATGGAGTGTTTATTTGGCGTGATGCGTTTGGTTTCAGTATCTTATTGTGCTTGATAAAACTTTAACCGAAGGCTATCGGCACAAAAATCAATATCCTGTTCTTGCCAAATAATGGAACGCCCTTTATTACCTATTTGCACTTGGTTAAAAACAACTGGATTTTTTAATAATGCCATTACGCCTTTTTCCTGTAACGCTTTAAAATCAGCAGTAATAACAACATTATCACTATAGGTTATTTTGATGCTGTGATTATTTGCATTCGGTTCTATTGTTTTAATGTAATAAAACATGGCATTACTCCAAAGGTTCAATAGAAAAAGGAGGCTGCATGTTTTTACAGAGTTCCCAGTCGCGCAATAATTCTTCCTGATGTAAAGCCGTCCATTCCAAAACCATCGACTTAACGCGCTTGGGTGCATCTCCATTAATAATTTTAATAGGACTAATTGTAATCACAAGTTCGTATTCTCGGCAACCGCTCCCTGCGTTGCTCTACCTCCTGCATCCATGCAAGTCGCCCGTATTCAGCATGAAAGTGAGGCGGTGCGTGATCATCAAAAAACATTTTGATTAAAATTCCGTAAAACATGGAAATCGTAGGCATTAGTGTTCTCCTGAAATTAGCTTTTCAACCGGATTTTGCTATTTTCTCAGCTTCGGTTTGCAGCACTTTAAGATAGTGCGATAAGCGCCGAACAGTCAGCCACCAGAATCATTACGGGTTCATTCCCGCCAGTTCTTCAAGCAACTCTTCTTTGCTTATAACAATGACGGGAACATCATTTTGTTTACAGGCTGCCATAAACTCATAAATATCCATGCCTGCAAGTTCGGCCGCTTTCGATAGCGTACCCGCGCATTTTTAAACAGCCACAAGGAATAACTTAAACGCATATCCTTTTCTATGTCTGCGACTGACTGAAAACTTACAAAATCATTGGGTAGGTTGACTGCAATCTGCATGGTGTCTCCTTAAGGTTTATTTACACACCAAAGTTCGGCCTGCTACTACAGTTTATCCGTCAAAATGTTTAAAGAAATGGAACGCTGATTAAAAATCCGAATAAACCCCTCCAATCCGCGTTCTATTTTATATTAGACGCAACAATTTTATGATACCTGCTTCAACATACCCATGCCGTTAGGTTTTTTGACCACTTGCAGCTGGGCTTTAAAGCGTTTTTG
Source organism: Methylobacter sp. (assembly GCA_030653175.1). Classification (GTDB taxonomy): domain Bacteria; phylum Pseudomonadota; class Gammaproteobacteria; order Methylococcales; family Methylomonadaceae; genus Methylobacter_A. The sequence goes on along the minus strand of JAURZV010000083.1, from coordinate 10,713 downwards.
CACGCCTTCGACATGAGAAATAACACCGACGGTTTTGCCGTGGGTATGCAAGCCTTCCAGGGTGCTGATGACCGTGTAAAGCGTTTCCGCGTCCAGGTTGCCAAAGCCTTCATCGAGAAATAACGAATCCACGGACTTGCCGTTATTGGCCAATTCAGAAAGTCCCAACGCCAGCGCCAGGCTCACCACAAAACTCTCGCCGCCGGACAAAGTCTTGGGTAGCCTGTGCACATTGTCTTGATAAGTATCTTCAACTTCCAACGCCAAGCCCTGCTCACTGGGCATTTTCCGCAGATAATAACGGCCGCTGACTTTTTCCAGCACGGCATTGGTTTGGGACAATAGCTGATCGGCTATCCGCTGTTGAACCCGACGACGAAAAGCCATACCGCTTTCCTCGGCTATTTGCGCGGCTTCGGCGTTGCATAGACGGGCAACTTCCTCTTGATCCTGTAATTGAACCAGGATCGCATCGGCCTTTTGTTTAAGTTGTTTTTGCTCGTTCAACAGCCGCTCCAGACGTTGCGTTTCCAGGTCGGCTATCGCCAGTTTCTCGGTCACACTTTTCAGCTGGGCATCCAGTTGCTCGGAACTCAGTTCCGTTGCAACCAGTGTATTTTCAGTCTCCAACTCAAATCGGCTTTTTTCCAGCTCTATGGTTTTGGCGTCAATCTCCTGTTCCAGTTCTGCCAGATGCCGCTCCAGTTCCGGCTGATGTTGCAGCAGCTCCAGTATTTCAGTCAGCTCATGCAGGCTGGTAAATTGCGTTCCCTGTATTTTGTCTTGCAAAGCCCGCTTCAACACGTCGAGCTCGGCTTCCTGCCGGGTAATAAGCTGTTCTTTGTCGGCAATCAGTTTTTGCTTTTCAATCAATGCCAAATGCAGGCCGACGATTTCTTCGCTTTGTAATTGTTGGTTGTAACGCTCAAGTTTTTCATTACATGCGGTTATTTCAACTTGGCAATGGTCCGCTTTTGCCTTCAATTCTTCCAGCTCCTCGGCTAAGCTTTTTTGACGGAAAGCATAGCTTTGATAATCCTGGCGACGTGCATTCAGCCGGTCAAACAATGCATCTTCTTTGCCTTTAGCGGGCATTTTTTCGCCCAGCAAGGCTAGTTGTGCAACTACCTTGACGGTCAGTTGTTGTTCTTCCTGCTGACAGGTCGCCAATGCGGCGTCGTAATCGATCTCTTCCTTGGGACGCTCCCGCCATTCGGCTTCCAGTTGCCGAGAGTTTAACTGTAAGCGTTCAACAGTGGCTTCGCCCTTGGCGATCAAGGCTTCCAGTTGTTCGATGCCGGCCTGTTTGTTTCGATAGTCGGCGACCACGCCGGTAATGGTTTTTAATGCGCTTATTTCGGTCTTTAACCGGTGTTGCATCAAGCGCAGTTTATTGATTTTCAGGTCTTCACTCGCCGTGTTAAGCCGGTTGCACAAGGTTTGCCATTGGGAGGTGATCTTGAGCTGCTCTGTCTGATTGGCTTGATTTTTTTCCGCCTGTTTTTGTGTGGTTTTAAGCTGTTGTTCCAGCTTGCCGGCAGCTGTCATTAAGGCCTTTATTTTCGCCTTTTGATCCGTTAAGGCCTGTTGAGAATTGGCCTCTTTCGGTGGATGCTCGACATAGGGATGCTTCGCCGCGCCGCATAAAAAGCAAGGCTCGCCATCGACAAGATGCTGCCGGTCCGCAGCCATTTTTCTTAGCAACGTTTCACGGAAAACAGCCGTTTCCAGCGTCAGTTTAATATTCTCTTCCCGACTTGTTTCCTGTTTTAAGGCGGCAAGTTCAGATTCCAGCTCCTCAATATCATGATTCGGCTGCCCTTTGCGACCGAAGATGTTGAAAAAATTAAAACCGATTTTGGTCAGTTTTTGGTAAGTTACAGCCAGATTATAGAGTGTCCGAAAATCCTTAACCCGCTCTTGTTGATCTTGTCGAAATTCCTCAAGTTCAGCCAGATTTTTGCCCTGCGCCAGTTCTGCCAGCGCCTTTTTTGCCAGCGGTAATTTGTGTTTTAATTCGGCAATTCTTTTATTTTCCTGCGCAATGGCGGATTTGTTGTTTTTCAGCGATGCCGTAGTATTTTTGGACCATTTGGTGAATGTTTTTTGTTTTTCTTTCAGCTCGGTCAGTTCAGCCCGGAGGTTTTTTAACCGGCCTGTTTCGGGAAAACTTGCCAGCAGAGATTCATCCGCGACATGCTCTTCCAGCCATTTCGATACCGTGGCAAGATTGGATGTTTTATTATCAATCTGCATGCCTAAAGATTGCCATAAGTCTGATTCCGATTGTCGCTGAGCAGTAAGCTGACCTATCTGGGCTCTGATTTCGGATAGGTTTTGCACTTGTTCGGTAACCGATTTATGGGGCAATCCATCCGGAGCCGTTTTATCTGCGCCGACATGGTCTTGTATCTGCTTAAGTTCGTCCCGAAAATCCGCCAGTATTGTTTTGCCCTGATGAATTTCGTGATTTTTTTCCTTAATTACCTGTACATCATCTTTAAACAGCAGTGCATCCTGGGCCGTAGTCAGCTGATCCAGCTTTTGCTGCTCGCTTTCTGACAGCGCTTTGGTTTGTTGCAGATTTTTTTCCTGATCGGCAATCCGGTTTTGCAGGCTTAACACATTTTGCAGCGAGGCTTGCTGCTGTTTCAGGCTATTTTGTTCTTCCCGCAACTCGGTCGTTTGATCAATAAAATCGATCAAATCATGTTCGCAAGCTTCCAGCTTTTCCGGTTCCATGAACGGTATAATCGACAAATCCTGTTTTAAATAATCCAGGCGTTGTTGCGCGTCAGCGGCTTTTTCATTGATTTCATTTCTGTAGTCCGCATAAATATCGGCACTGATGATTTTTTCCAGAATATCCATGCGCTCATTGTCCAGCGCGTTAAGAAATGCGGCAAAATCGCCTTGCGCAAGCATTATCGAACGGGTGAAGTTACGGAAATTCATTCCGGTAATTTCGGTAATTCGTGCGCAGACCTGCTGGGACGTGATCGCCAACACTTCGTCGTCGCTCAAACGGGTCAATTTCATTTCAGGCGGCGTTAATTCACCCTGCGGATCCGCGTCATGCCGATGTGCATGCCAGCTGGACCGGTATTTTACCTTGTCCAGAGCAAATTCAATTTCCGAAAAACACTCAGCCGTATGTTGGGTCATCACATGTCCGGCAGGTCGATCAAAACGAAAAGTCTCGCCATACAAGCCCAGCGTAATGGCATCTAAAATACTGGATTTTCCCGAGCCGTTAGGGCCGGTAATGGCAAAAACCCCGGTATCCGAAAAAGGCGATTGTTCAAAATCGATCCGGTTCTCGCCTTCCAGTGAGTTGATGTTTTTAAAATGAATGTTAAGTATCTTCATAGCTTATTGTTTTATATACATGTGATCAGGTGCGCTGGTTGTTTGCTACACGCCTTGGTACACATTATTAATGTGCTTACATGGTACACAATGGGATTGATTGAGACAACAGCACAAAAAAAGTCGGTGTTACCCAGCCTTGATTGTTTCGTTTTATACTGGCTGACAAAATACTTCTCAACAGTTCCATACGGGGCAGTATTTTATTGGTGTAGGCAATCATCAATCAGGTAAAGTTCGAGTGCCGTCCGTTTCGGGCGTTTCAGCGGGAGATTCTTTGAGGTGCACCATGCGCGGCAAGGAGCTTTACCCTAAGATTTATACGTCAGCAATAGCCGTGGTAATCTCGGCAATACGCATTGGCACACAAGGTATATTTAAAGCATGCAAAACCATCACGATCTGTTGGCTTATAAGCTCTACTGTACGGCACTGGATCTCTTCCCGACACATTAAAATGTTTCCCGCATTACGGACATAGGGGGCTGCTATGGCTTTCGCTTCTTGGTTATCTACGTTCCGCAAAAGATAAGCGCTGGCATGGACAGCTTCATGAATAACGGTTAATTCCGTAAGACCATCGGCTAATAAGTGAATCTCTGCCATTAAGCCTTCTTTTTGGTGTGCATTGACTTTACTTAACATACAGCCAAGAACAATTTGTTTGGAGCGCGTTTTGCAGTGTTTTTGAAAATGCGGCCATGTTGGATGAATATAGGTATGCACATGCTATTGTGGCGATATTGTTTTCACCTTGAACTGATAAGTCAGACAGCCATCTTCGTGAACCGCGTGCAAATAGAAACTAGGAACTTGGGTGTCCGGCGATAATTCACCACGCACTTTTTTACGCCATTGCAAGTGCTGTTTTTGTTTATCGGTCAGCACAATGGCGATAGACTTACCGGCAATTAGTCTGGTTTGTTGATCATTGGTAAGATATGGCTCTGCCAATATTCTCCACTCGGCTTTCTCGGTGTTGGAAGCTCGTATTCCGGATATGCTCTCCGGTATAACCATTGTTTCAACGATCTGAACAGTATCATAATCAGTCGTGCTTACATATTGCCCCGATTCGACAGTATGCACCGCTTTTTTAATTGATTTGGCATCATGCAACCACTCACACGGAAATTCTCTGGGGTGATCAGGCGGCAATACCGCTATTTTTTCTATAGTGTCGTTGTGCCATGCCAACCAATAGCCGTTGCTGGTTTTTACAAAACATGAATTTTGCAGATACGCCGTAATATCTTTGTTTCCGGCTGCCATAAAGCCAGCAATACGAAAACGATGATCTTTAAAGTAAAAAGCCATGTTAATCTAACTGTGATAAGGATGGCGCGGCACTGGGTTGAAGTGGCGGGTCATGGATTCAGCCGAAGCCGCTGTTGGGAACATTACGGAAATGGATGGATGAAATCACAAATTATTTCATTCAACGGCAATCGAGCGGTTTTATCGAAGGTCTCAATAACAAAATTAAAGTCATCAAGCGCCGTTGCTACGGAATATATAACTTAGGTCGGTTATTCCAACATATCTGGCTCGATGTCGAAGGTCGGCGGTTATTTGGCTAAGCCTAATACTATATGTAGTGGTCACCCCACGAAATCGGGAAGAGCCTAAAAAATGCGTAATTTGGTTTGCTGAAATGCAAATTATAAATTCAACTGACACAGCCTTTGAAAATGGACCTGTTTTTTGAAGTCATGTCTGCGATAAAAGCCCTTCTTAAAAAATGCGTTTATTGTCATGTGTGACGATAAAGCAGTCTGCGAATTTGAAAATTTTATGTTATCGGCAATGGTTGACGATCAAGAAGAAATATCAGTAGGATTATAGGATGTAAAATGTTAACTAAAGTGTTGACTTTTAAAATTAATGATCATAAAAAACCCGATAAATCAAAGATTTATCGGGTTTTTTGTATATGGCGGAGAAGCAGTCCGCCCAACTAAGATTCAACGAGATTCAATAACGCCTTAAACCACTGTTAATAAACAGCAACTTATAAAAAGATTGTTCAACGAGATTCAATAGAATACACTGTAATCCAGCGCCAAAGTTAGGGCGAGAGTTAGGGCGAGGATTGAGGTGATGGTATGAGCAAAAACAAAATTGGCTTGACAGTGAAAACCGTCGAACACAAAAAAACACCCGGCTATTATGCTGACGGTGGCAATCTGTACTTACGAGTAACCAAGAATTTAACCAAGTCATGGGCGTTTATTTATAAGCGAGACGGCAAGCGAACAGAAATTGGCTTGGGGGCAGTCGATGATATAACTCTAACAGAGGCCAGAATAAAAAGAGACGGGGACGCGGTTAATGGGGTTCGTGGGCTTAACGAATTACTAAGGGCGGGTATTGACCCCCTATTCGAAAAACAGCGCCAAGCCAACGAGGATAAAGCACAGAGAGCCAAGTTTATGACCTTTCAACAATGTGCCGATGCTTACATCAACGCTCATCGAGCTGGATGGAAAAATCCAAAACATATCCAACAATGGCAAAACACACTTTCACAATATGCTTTCCCAGTGTTCGGAGATTTGGACGTTAAAACCATTGATACCGGATTGATCACAAAATGTCTTGAACCGATTTGGCTTACCAAGAATGAAACAGCCGGGCGCGTCCGTGGTCGTATCGAGTCTATTTTAGACTGGGCGACTGTCCACGAATATAGAGATGGCGTTAATCCGGCGCGGTGGCGTGGTCATTTGGATAAGCTCCTAGCCAAACCATCCAAGGTGCAAAAAACCGAGCATCATAAAGCCTTACCTTATATGGAGATGAACGCTTTCATTGATCAGTTACACCGGCAGGACGGTATAGCCGCTAAATGCCTTGAGTTCACTATTTTGACGGCAGCTCGAACCGGGGAGACTATCGGCGCTACTTGGGATGAAATAGACCTCGATGCAAAAACCTGGACTATCCCAGCGGTTAGGATGAAAGCGGAGCGAGAACACCGCGTTCCATTAAGTAGCCAAGCACTAACCATCCTGAATGATATGGCAGCGGTTCGGCTCAATGATTATGTTTTTCCTAGCACCAAAAAGGGATTGAGCAATATGGCTATGCTGGCGGTATTAAAACGCATGGATCGGGCAGATATTACCGTGCATGGTTTCCGGTCAACATTCCGAGATTGGGCGGCAGAGTCCACAGCTTATCCGAATGAAGTGGCGGAAATGGCGTTAGCACATGCCATAAAGAATTTAACCGAAGCGGCGTACAGGCGCGGTGACTTGATAGAAAAGCGCGGGAGGCTAATGGAAGAATGGTCGCGGTACTGCAAAACATCAAGATTGATTGGTGATGTAGTGCCAATTAATAAAAAAGCAGCCGGGGGCGTTAGTGGAAATTTGTGATATAGAAAGGCATGGTGCATTGCTTCCAGCGCTCAAAGACTGGGAGCAATATGGCGACAATTCTAAAATACTGGCGTTCATTGCAAAATATGGTGTACGCCCTGGTTATGAAGCAGATTTGTTGGTGGCACTATTACAGCCAATTAAAATTACAGGGAATAGACGCACTACGCAAAAGACTAGGGAAATAATACGCCGCTATGTTTTTATGAGACAACGGCATGATCTGGAAAAAGAATTTTGTCCAGATAGATGCCCAAGCGTGGAACGGGAAATTGATGTGCTTGCCAGTAGGTTAGGCATTGAGCCTGACAGCCTTAAAAAACTTATACAAAGAGAAGGCTTACATAAAAAAAGGACAGTTTGAAGGAAATCTGACCCCTGACACTGTGTTTTATCAGCGAATAATAGGTAGCAATGTTCAATAAGCACAAAGGAGTGCATCGGCATGGCTACAGCATCAAACCAACTACCACAAACCGGCTTCGTTAGAATCTGGCAAATTGTAGGCAATAAAAAAACCAACACACCTGGGCTGATACCCATAAGCAGAACATCGTTTTTAAACGGCGTTAAATCTGGAAAATATCCAAAACCTGTAAAATTGGGAGAGCGTACGACTGCATGGCGCGTGTCAGATATTCGTGCTTTGATTGAACAGATGGGTGCTTAATCATGGATAGACTAGCCACCACCGGGGGGGAACCCGGCAGTGTACAACAACAACACCCTGATTTTACAACAGCTTTGCTTCATATTAAAGCGGCTTTTGCAGTGGCCTCAGTATGGGCGCTGGCGGTTTTCGTGTGGGGCTTGTTATGAGCAATCCATCATATTCGACCAACACAAATCACCAACAAAAAGTCATCCTGACACATCTGCAATCAGGCCCACTTACCACCCACTATGCGCGCACTGAATTGGATGTCATGCACCCGGCGGCAAGAGTTCAGGAGTTAAAGGCGGCTGGTCACAATATCATTACATATAGGACGACTGTTGATACGGGGAAAGCAACACATAAAAAGGTTGCTTGCTACGTATTATTGGCGGGGTGTGCCTGTGATGGCTAAACAGATGGCTAAACAGTTTAACCTTAACCCAAAATACGCCCCGTACGCCAAACAGCTTGCAGATTGTCAGAAGTGGGGCAACCCACCGATGGTTATTTTCGTGTGCGTTGGAGGCGATGCCTTTAGATCGGCGCAAAACTATAACAAGGATCGTGACTACGCTGCAATGGTGCTATTACCTGGACAAGAACCCAGCTCGCTTAAATGGCCTGTAAAAGGCTGTCCTGTAGTGGTCGCCTGGGATGGTAACGCACCGGCAAAGCTAATCATTGAACTGGTCAAATGCCTACTAAGGGCGTTAGCAATATCCGTTACTGTCTGGCCTACCTGGGAGGATTTTTCCACACCGATAGGCTTCTTCGATAAAACACAGCAGCCGATTAAATTCATTAACAGCCGTGAAATTATCCGCACTTATTACCCAAAGGCGGTGCAATCATGATGCCCGATGAAATTGATTATGAGGATGACGCACAAAATCTCACAGAGAATGTCGAAAATAGCGAAAGTGGGTCATTACTAGAAGAATCAACAGCTTGCATGGTCATTGATAGGTCATTGATAGGTCATTCCGTGGGTCATTCTGATAATTTAGGCGGCTATGTCGTCGGATCGAAACCTCAAAAAAAGGGAAGTAAATCTTTTAAGGCCGGTCAGGAGGATGACGACAAGGAGCCGGAATCTAAACTTGCTAGACACATAGCAGATGCCCTGGTTGATACTCTTGCTTACGACGAGATTGGTAGCGAATGGTACAGCCAAAGCAGCGGACTTTGGAAAGCGACTACAGATAAAAAGGCGCTTAAGACCATTATGGGTGTACTGGATGTCGGGATGCCCAACGGCTATGCAATCGCCAAGCTGAACAATGTTAAATCGTTCCTGATGATTTATTTATTGCTGGATAAGTGGGCAAACAATCGTCACTTACTACCGATGAAAAACGGCGTTCTTGATACCAAGACCATGCTGTTGAGCGACTACAGCCATAAGCATCGTTTTAACTGGCAGTTGCCTTACAGCTTCGATCCTGATGCAAAGCTCCATGTGATTAAGCAGTGGTTATGGGATGCCAGCGGCAAAGATTTGGAATCGGTCAACATCATACGAGCTTTCTTTAAAATGGCACTGGTCGGCGGAGAGGTGCAAAAGTTCCTTGAATTGATCGGTGCAGGCGGTACGGGTAAATCAACGCTTATACGCTTGTTAGTGGCGTTCATTGGTGAAAAGAATCACGCATCGACAGATCTTAAAAACCTGGAAATAAACCGATTTGAAGCGGCGGCACTCTATGGCAAAAAGCTTGCATTGATTAGTGATTCATCAAGGTACGGCGGGGAGGTGTCAGTATTGAAAGCCTTGACCGGCGGCGACCCAGTACGACTGGAAAAAAAGAATGTGCAACAGTCAGGTAGCTTTGTTTTCGAGGGGGTCGTGGTCATTGCATCCAATGAAGCGATACAAACGGCAGACTATACCAGCGGCCTAGGTCGTCGCAGGATGCCGGTTAATTTCAACAGCAAAGTGACAGATGCCGACAAGCAGAAATGGGCGGCAGTCGGCGGCATAGAAGCGGCTATGCATAGTGAATTGCCCGGTTTATTGAATTGGGCTACATCAATGCCAGATGCCGAAGTTAAGCGAGTGATCGGCGGCATTAACGGGCAAATGACGCAGACCCAAAGAGACCATCTTGTTGAGACGAATAAAATAGCGGCATGGCTGGACGACAATATTGTTATAGATCCAAACGCCATAATCGTTATCGGGTGCAGTATGAAGAAAAAGACTGATACCGGAGAAATCAATCAGGCAAGGCGTGACCGGCTTTATGCCAATTATGAATCTTGGTGTGATGATAACGCCGTCCATCCAGTTGCATTGAATCGGTTTACAGCCAATGTCCTTGATGTGTGCGGACTGATGAAAATTGATACTATCAAAATGAATAAAACATCCACCGGAGTTCCGATAAAGGGAATCACCATTAGGAATTACACGCACTCTACCTATGCGACCCCTATAACAAAAAAGCTATTAAATGATGCACTATTACCCATGAATGACCTATCAATGACCCGGCAAGCTATTGATAATTCTAGTGATGACCCACATGACCCTATAATCTCATCTGTAATAAAAAATACAGTTTCCAATGAAGTACCGGAGTTCATCTAATGAATATACTCAGTGAAATTGAGGCGGCCGGACTGGTCGTTTCATTGGCCGGTGACAGGCTGGAAATTTCTAATCCATCAAGACTAACAGCAGAATTAAAAAATCTAATGATTGCCAACAAACAGGAAATCATAAAACAGCTTTCCGGCACTCAACTACAGCAGGATATTAGAGAGCAGATCGAAGAGCGCGCCGCCATAATGGAATATGACGGTGGATTGACGCGCAGGGATGCAGAAGCGGCAGCAACGGCAGCGATACGGGTTTATTGCTACAGGATGAAAGACAAGCCCACTACAGAGCTAACAGTGATTATGCCGGGTACTGAACTTACAGAAGCTCTTGAAAAGATGCGGAACAAATACGGCGACCGACTACTGGACGTTTACCCTAGTCCGTATTGCATAGCCGGTATTCTGGTCAACACGACAAAACATTAATTAAACATTGTTATATTAACTTTAATGCCGGTATCTAAATGTATACCGGCGTTAGTATACAATTAGAAGCCTATGAAAATGACAACAAACAGAAGATTAACCTTGCTGGCAATATCTCAAGGCAATGGTGATGAGCCGCCTTATTCCGCTTCATCAATCGCCTATACATTGGACAACGCTTTAAATTACAAGTGGCAGGGCTACGAAGAATTAAAGAGCATCCCAAACAAACAACAGATACACCGGACGCTTCGAGACTTATGGCATGATGGT
>JAURZV010000078.1 GCA_030653175.1 Methylobacter sp. | reverse complement strand
CAATCGCGGCTAAAGCCGCTCCTACAGGGATTTTTGCTGAATCAAATTCAGCGTTCTTTCCGGCAAATTGTCCGTGGTCGCGCCTTCCAAATACAAGCGCGCATCTTCATGTACGGTCGTCATAAACCGGATCAACTGCATCTCGTGCTGCATTTTCTGTTCAAAATCTTCCGCTTCCCACATTTTATTCAGCAAATATTTCGCATGATGATGAATAGTGAAGGCGACCGCCTCGGGCAGATGAGTATAGCTGGACTGAATTGAAGATTTAAGTTGGTCCAGCGCCGCCAGATACTGTTTATAGTCTTTAACGTCCTGCTTGCACTTGGTTTTAAACATCGACAATTCAGCGTCGTGTTTAGTCTTCAGCAAGCTAATGTCATGCTCCAACTGTACGCTTTTCTTTTTTAATTCAGCTTCCAGGGCTTTCTCGGCCAGGACGCGGGCATGCTTGAGCTTTGCCTGACTGTCCTGATTAGCCTGCTGCCATTTCAGGTTTTCATCCTTGACCGAATGCAACAGATTAATAATATTAAAAACCCAGCTTTTTAAAATAGTCATGCGCTAAACAATAGTGGAGATTTTTTGCTGCAATTTCAGCAACGCCTCAATATCCTGCCGGTTTCGATAGCGGGCATTGTCTTGTTGGAGTTGCAGATAAGTGGTTCCCGGTAGTTTTGTCTTGATCGACAGCAGGTCTTTATCGATCGACCTGGACAGCGATCGAATGTGCTTGCGATTATTAAGCGTTAACAGGCGTTTTCTGTTCAGTTCATTAACATACTTTATTTGCCTTGTTTTAAAATAAAACAAACGCTTAACCTGATCCTGCTTGGCCTGAACAAACCACAACCGCCGCTGTACCCGCTGCTTGGATGAAAAATAATCCAAAGCAGAGCGGACGATTATTTTAAAAACGCCACATAATCCGGCGATTATTAGCACAGCAAACGCGCTTAACAGCATTGCCGTTCCCAATATAGTTAACGCACCCGGCAAACCGGGTACGGCTAACCGCAATAACAGCTCCACCAATAAAAACACCGGTAATGAAGCCAAAATCAACAACAGGGAAATTCTAATAATCAAAATAAAAACCGTGAAGCCCAAGAAGCTGCCCTCGCAGGCGCGCTGGGTATTGTGCTCAACTTTCTGCCAAAGGTTTAATCAGGCACCTACAATTGACTGACAACTGAGGATAGTTGCTCATCATAAAGTGCGGCAATTAAATTAGCCTGATAAACCATGCCCACCAGGCGATTTTCGCTGTTCACTATCGGAATCTGCCGGTAGCCTTGGGTAGACATCAATGAAATAAGATCGGCGATATGAGTGCTTTCAGGCAGCACGGTAACCGAAGTGGTCATCATGTGCCCGACTGATTCCGGTTTATCGGTTGATACATCCGGCGTACGACGTATAAATGCCCGAAACCTGTCCTGGAAACTTTCATAGGCGCTCAGATTAATAAATTTAAAAAAGTCATTCCAGGTAATGATGCCAATCACCCGCCCGGCTCTATCAATAACCGGCATGGCTTTGAGTTTTTGCTTGTGCATGATTTTCCAGGCTTCTTCAACTTCTGTCCCGTATTCAACAACCGGTACATCCCTGACCATAATATCCGCGCAGGTGATATTGCCTTTAAAGCGTTTAAAGCTTCGCGCCTCTGCATCGGTAAGCAGTTTACGCAGATCTCCTGCCGAAACGTCCATAAACATATCCATGTTTTCCAGCGCCTGCTTCAAATCCTGGTCCGAAATGCCGGTTTGCTGAGCAGGTTGAACCACGGTGTTTTTATTACCGGAAACTATTGGATAGTCATGCCGTAACAACCAGCGATTAATGACTATCGCCATAGCCAGCATGATCAACACATTTAAGCCTACCGGCATCAGCACAAAACCATAACCCAGAGAACTCATAGGGTCGCCGGCCAGAATGGGTGCAATTGCAGTCGCAGCACCGGGAGGATGCAGACAACGCAGCAACAGCATGGCAAAAATACTGCCTCCAACCGCACATGCCGATGCTAAAGCAATATCGGCAAACCACTGGGCACAAGCAACACCGATAATAGCGGATATCAATTGCCCGCCAAAAAATGACCAAGGCTGCGCTAACGGGCTGTTAGGAATAATAAATAAAATAACCGCAGAAGCGCCCATGGAAGCGACGATCATCGGATAAGCAGTGCCAATACTTAATTTCTGCGTAACCAACGCCATAATTAAAATGGTACTGAAACTGGAAACAACAGACAGGAGCTTGCCCTTAAGGCTTAAGTTTACCGGATCAACGGTTATGAAACGGATAAACTGACTGATATTCATCATTAAATCAAACTTCCCTCTTACATTAATAAGGCTGCCAACCCCCGAAGCTGAGTCAAGTATAAAACAATCAAGCTGATATTTCAGAACTCTGAGGCCGGACGAGGTATTTAAAAACTATCGACTTTGCCAGACCTTTATAGATTAAAACTAAAACAGCGTCCTAATTATTCTGCTATGTTTTTAATGCTAAAATAAAAGTAATTATTCACCACGAAGAACACGGAGGCCACGAAGTGTGTTAATACAGTTGGCTTTATTCGTCCGAACATATACTCATCACGCCTCGAAATTCGGCAGCCCATGCAGAGGGTGGATATTGTGGGGGCGACTTTAGTCGCCCAGTGAGGTGAGTAGGCGACTAAAGTCGCCCCCACACACAATCTGCTCTTCGTGATCTTCGTGATCTTCGTGATCTTCGTGTTCTCTGTGGTGAATAAAACCTTTGTTTTTAAACTCGCTGAATAGTTGCAAATAAAACAACAAAAATCGACAAAACCGTTTTACCTAACCTGAAATTCCTACATATTAAAATAATGCAAAATAATGTATAGATTAAGAGATAAAATCCGCGACATCCCTGACTTTCCAAAACCCGGTATCATCTTCAAGGATATTACACCACTGGTCAAAGATCCCGCCACGCTGAGGCTTGCCGTCCATCAATTACTACAACCTTTTCTAGGCAGAAATATTACCGTAGTTGCCGGTATGGAGGCGCGCGGCTTTATCTTCGGCTCTTTGGTCGCATGGGAATTAGGGCTTCCATTTGTTCCGTTAAGAAAACCGGGAAAATTACCTTATGACGTACAAAGTGTATCGTATGACCTTGAATATGGCTCAGCCACACTGGAAGCGCATATCGACGCCTTTGATGCGAACGATCATGTCTTATTAATTGACGACCTGCTGGCTACCGGCGGAACAGCAAAAGCAAGCTGCGAATTAGTTGAACAACTGGGCGCAAAGGTAGAGGCATGCGCATTTGTGGTGGAGCTGGATTTTCTGGAAGGGAGGAAAAAGCTGGGGAATTACGAAGTCCATTCTTTATTGCATTATTAAAGAAGACAAAGGACGAAGGGCAAAAGGCAAAAAACGGTCGTGTGGAGTTTGGTTCTTCCGCCTTCCGCCTTTCGCCTTGTACCCCCCTTCGCCTTCCTTACCTAAGTCTTTTTGATTTTTTTAATTCATCCACTTTAACACCGGCATCTTCAAACGATTTGGCGGTGTTATCAAATGATTGAGCGATACTGCTAAATGAAGGTGAGGCTTGTCCCAACTCCCTAGTATCTGTATCCAGACGCAGAGCAAAACCAGCCTTGTTGCTTGTATTGACATTACCGGACGAACCTTGTCCGGAAACCGCGCCTTTATCGCCGTCAAGCGGTTCGTCGTCAAGACCATCAACATCCAAAGACGCTTCCGCCTTTCCATCCGTAGCCAGATTATTACGCCATTGCAAAAAAGATTCGCGCGTAAATACATAAGGATCCAACGCGGCTTCATCGATAAATTTCAAGGCACCTTCCGCGCTGGCTCGCGCATTCAGCATGGACACCAGCTGTACAGGCATGCCTATGTAACTGGCGGGGTTTGCCGCCGTATCAAATACCGCTCCCGGAATGCCGCGCGCAGTTGACGGGCCAAGAAGAGGCAGCACCAAATAAGAACCCTGAGGCACACCCCATACTGCAAGAGTCTGATCAAAATCTTCCTCATTTTGTTCCAGTCCTAGGTGCTTGGCCACATCAAGTAGACCACCCAAACCTACTGTTGAATTGATGGCAAGCCGCCCGGTATCTTCAGCGCTTTGTGAAAATTTAGCCTGCAAAACATCATTAATAACCACATTTACGTTTTTCAGATTATTAAAGAAGTTAAAGATACCCGTTTGCATGAACTGCGGGGTTATCCATTTATAAGCATTTGAAATAGGTTCAGCGACATAATTATCAACGCGATCATTAAAACCAAACATTTTCCTGTTAAAGTTCTCATAAGGATCAACCTTGTTCGCTACAGTTTGCTGTTCAACAACGCCCGTTGTTGCACAGCCACCCAAAGTGAGAGCTACTCCGATCAGTATACCTGAGAATGTTTGCTGCATTTTAACGCTACGATTGCCGTTGTGTGGTCTGTTCATTGGCCTAAAACCTATTGTTTTGAATAATTGTCAATTTTTTCATTGATCTTGGTTATTAAGGCATCAAAGCCTTCGCGTTGTAGAATAGTAGTGTATTCCGACCTTTTCAAGGCCAAATCGCTTACACCATTGGCAATGATATTAATAATGCGCCAGCTGTTGCCCTTTTCCTTTAGCATGTAATCGAATTTAACGGGCTTGTCGTCAGGAATAATAAAACGAGAATGCACAACAACACCACCTCTTGTTGTTTCTTCTTCTGAATCGAATATAAATGATTCTCCTGAATAATCTTTAAAGTTGTGTGCATAAGAAGCAATACTCAACCGGCTGAATACATCAACCAGCTTTTGTTGCTGCTCTTCGGATAACTTCTCCCACTCCTTACCGACAACAATACGGGCGATTTTTGTCAGCTCGTGGCTGTTGGAAACAGGATCCTTTAGTTTTTCATATCTTCCTGCATAGCCTAATTTCTTGCCATCCTTCATTACAGCAATAAGGTCGGCTTGAAATTTCTCAACTACCTGTCTTGCGGTTGCCGCGCCTTCCTCCACTGCAAAAGCGTTAACCGTTCCAAATAATAAGAACATGAAAACGACAGCCGACTTCACATTTTTCAAAACCATAATTAAAAAACCTCGTAAAAATTAAATCAGGTAAAAGGTTCAAGGTTCAAGATGAAAAAACTTTGCCCCTTGTGCTCTGTGCCTTGCACCTTGAACCTGAATACATTTTAATCGACAATCTCTACCCTTACAGGAATCCCTGCAATGGTTGATGACAACTTTTCTTTTGCATACTCAGGCGTAGCCTCGGGTACCATTGCACCCTCGGTCTTTGGGCCTCTAATCGATGTCCACAATGCCTTCAAAGGATGACTTAACATATCTTCAACAGCAGTTGCTTCATAACCGCAATGCGCCATGCAGCTCGCACATTTAGGATTATTAACAGTACCGTATTTCTCCCAGGGAGTGGTATCCAAAAGTTCCTGAAAGCTTGAAACATAGCCCTCATCAGCCAGCAAGTAACAAGGTTTTTGCCAGCCAAACACGTTACGGGTCGGATTACCCCATGGCGTACAATCGTAGTTTTGGTTACCTGCCAGAAAATCAAGATATAGCGACGAATGATTTAATTTCCAGTTGCGTTTTTTACCGATTTTAAAAATACCCCGGAACAAATCCTTAACATCACTGCCTTTAATAAACACATCCTGCTGGGGCGCGTGCTCATAACTAAAGCCGGGAGCAATGGTTACGCCTTCGACGCCAAGTTCCATCGCATAGTCCAGAAAATCAGCAACTTCCTGGGCGTTTTCACCTTGAAACAGGGTGCAGTTTACAGTGACCCTAAAGCCCTTTTCCAACGCCAATTTTATGGCCTCAACGGCCCGCTCAAAAACACCTTCCTGGCAAACGGACGTATCATGCCTTTCCTGCATGCCATCTAAATGAATTGAAAAGGTCAGATAAGGAGATGGCTTATAATCGTCAATTCTTTTTTTCAACAAGAGGGCATTGGTACACAGATAAACAAATTTCTTCCGCGCAATGATACCTTCAACAATTTGCGGCATTTCTTTATGGATAAGCGGCTCTCCCCCTGGGATGGACACCATGGGTGCATCGCATTCGTCTACAGCCTGCATGCATTCTTCAAATGAAAGACGCTTGTCGAGAATATCATCGGAGTAATCGATTTTACCACAGCCTGCACAGGCCAAATTGCAACGAAACAAAGGCTCAAGCATTAGCACTAAAGGATATTTCTTAACCCCTTTCAACTTCTGCTTAATCAAATAACTACCTACAGTCAACTGCTGACGTAAAGGAACTCCCACAAGCAAACCCTCCAAAAAACTTTAATAAACTTAATGACGCTCACACAAAATGACCGTCCTGAAAACCACATACACTACGGAACGACAAAACCGTACCAATAAAACAACAAGCAATATTCATCAAAATACAACCGCCTACTGCTTTTTAACGATAGGAATCAAGGAATATCGACAAGCCTCTTATATAATACAAGCGCTTATCTATTGTTGATTAGAATACTATCTTTTAACTGACGACTCCAGTTTTATAGTGTGCATATGTAAATAGCCCGTACAAATCGCAACTTCATGCCTCCGGTAGAAATACAACACAAACACCACTAACTGCTTATTTTTACTAGCAATAAACCACTTTTAAAAGCTACCGAATTCGCATATTTGCAACAAAACAACATTGCTTTGCAAAATACCAACAAACAGTCTATTATTGCCATTTAGCAACTTAATATTAACCGTGCAGGTCGACATCAAAAATACCATGAGTGAAACGCAAATATCCCTGGATAACCCAAAATCACTCAGCAAATTATCTGACGATCAATTTCAGGCTCTATTACTTGAAGGCGTCTCCAGAACATTTGCGTTGACTATTCCCCAGCTGCCCGAAAAGTTATACAGCGCAGTAGCCAACGCTTATTTGTTGTGTCGGATTGTCGACACCATAGAAGATGAAGTTTCTCTATCTCCAGGACAAAAAAAATATTTTTGCTCAGAGTTTATTCATGTCGTAAAAACCGGCAACAACTCAGAGCCGTTTGCCGTAGAACTTGCACCGCTGCTTTCCGAACAAACCATTCCCGCCGAGCACACTTTAATTCATGTATTGCCGAGGGTTATTCAGATCACGCATAAATTCGATCCCGCTCAAATTGAGGCACTGGCTTCCTGCGTAGAAACCATGGCTGAAGGCATGCCGATTTTCCAGGCTCAGGATCTGCATGGCGGTCTTGCAACGCTCGCCGATATGGATAGATACTGCTATTACGTTGCCGGTTGCGTCGGAGAAATGCTGGCCAAGCTTTTTTGCCATTATTCACCGGAAATCGCACAGCACAAAGATGAACTGCTTAGCCTGTCGGTGTCTTTCGGCCAGGGACTGCAAATGACCAACATATTGAAAGACATCTGGGATGATGCCGAGCGTGGCGTTTGCTGGTTACCGCAGGATATTTTTACGGAAACAGGGTTTGATCTTAAAAACCTGACGCCGGAAACTAATGATGAAAACTTCAGCTTAGGTCTGGAACACTTGATCAGTATTGCTCATGATCATTTGCATAACGCGCTGAAATACACGCAGTTGCTTCCCTCTCATGAAACAGGTATTCGTAATTTCTGCCTTTGGGCGTTAGGGATGGCCGTTTTAACCTTAAAAAAGATCAAACAAAATCCGAATTTTACCAATTCCAATCAAGTCAAAATCACTCGCAACAGCGTTAAAGCGACTATTCTTGCAACCCGATTAACCGGACGCAGCAACACCATGCTTAGCTTACTTTTCAACTTAACAAGTCGTGAACTCAAAACGCCCGACTGGACATATTCAACACCATCCTCAAAAGCCAACACAAAACTTTAAGGACGTCACTTATGTTTAACGAAACAAATTCAGAGATAAATACCGGTAATATTTCGAGTTCATCGAATACTGTTAATAACTATGCATTTGATCTCAATCGAGCCATTAACAAAGCACAGGATAAATTATTAAGCCTGCAGGACAAAGACGGCTATTGGGTATTCGAACTCGAAGCAGACTGCTCGATCCCGTCAGAATACATCATGATGATGCACTACTTGGGGGAAATTGATGAGCCGCTACAGGCCAAAATCGCTAATTACTTAAGATCCCGTCAATCTGAAGACGGCAGCTACCCATTGTTTACCGGCGGTGCGGGCGATCTTAGTTGCAGCGTTAAAGTCTATTTTGCCTTGAAAATGACCGGAGATGCTATCGACGCGCCGCACATGGCCCGGTTAAGAAATTACATCCTCAGCCGGGGCGGCGCGGCAAAAGCCAACGTGTTTACACGCATTGCGCTGGCAACCTTTGAGCAGTTACCCTGGCGCGGCGTACCGTATATTCCTGTCGAAATCATGCTGTTTCCCAGCTGGTTTCCGTTCCATTTGGACAAAGTATCGTACTGGTCAAGAACCGTTATGGTGCCGCTGTTTATTCTTTGCACCTTAAAGGCGACGGCAAAGAATCCTAACAACATCAACATACTGGAGCTTTTCGTCACTCATCCTGATGAAGAAAAACACTATTTCCCTGAAAGAACTACTTTAAATAGAATCTTTCTGGGCCTGGATAAACTGGGCCGGGTAACACGTCCGTTAATTCCGAAAAAAGCGCACAGATTGGCTGTCGAAAAAGCCAAAGACTGGTTTATTGAACGCCTGAACGGCGAAGACGGCCTGGGCGGAATTTTTCCTGCAATGGTCGGCTCTTATGAAGCCATGCTATTACTGGGCATGCCGAAAGATCATCCGCATGTCGTCACCGCACGCAAAGCAATAGACAAGTTGCTGGTTATCAATGAACATGACGCCTACTGTCAACCCTGCTTGTCCCCGGTCTGGGATACAGCGCTTGCCGCGCTGGCTTTACAAGAAGCCGACAAAACCGGTAACAGCCAAAGCCTGACTCGCGCCTACGACTGGCTTAAAAGCAAACAACTGTCAGATGAACCCGGTGACTGGCGAATTTCCAAGCCTGACTTGGAAGGCGGCGGCTGGGCATTTCAATTTGAAAACCCGCATTATCCCGATGTCGACGATACCGCGGTCGTTGCCTTTGCCATGGCGGAATCGAACTTGCCCCATCTGGACGAATCGATACATCGCGCAACCCGCTGGATAGTCGGCATGCAATCTAAAAACGGCGGTTACGGTGCGTTTGACGTCGATAACACTAACTATTACTTGAATGAAATTCCATTTGCCGATCACGGGGCGCTGTTAGACCCACCTACATCCGATGTCAGCGCGCGTTGCGCGATGCTGATGGCTAGAGTCGCCCAGGATCATGCCGAATATTTGCCTGCGTTAAAGCGCACTATCGACTACATCCGTAGCGAACAGGAACAAGACGGCTCATGGTTTGGCCGTTGGGGCACTAACTACATCTACGGCACGTGGTCGGTGTTGCTTGGCCTGGAGCAAACCGGCCTGCCTAAAAACGACCCGCTCTACACCAAAGCCGCTCACTGGCTAAAAAGCGTACAACGCGGCGATGGCGGCTGGGGTGAAGACAATTACAGCTATCACGATTTGAGCCAAAGCGGTAAATATCGTTTCAGCACTGCATTCCAAACGGCCTGGGCTGTTTTGGCGCTGATGGCGGCGGGTGAGGCTCACAGCCACGAAGTAAAAGCAGGCATTGATTTTATCTTGCGCAACCAGAAAGCTGACGGCGTATGGAATGATGAGTGCTTCACCGCGCCCGGCTTTCCGAAAGTTTTTTACCTCAAATACCACGGTTACGACAAGTTCTTCCCGCTTTGGGCCTTGGCTCGATACCGTAACGAGCTCAAGGGCGACCGGCCGGTCGCCCCTACAAGCGGCGGCATACACACCATCCCTGGCGATTGCCATGCCAGTTCCCGACTGGCTGATGGCATACACACCATCCCTGGCGATAAAAATTGATCACCGGTATTATCGTTGCTTTACCGGAAGAACTCAGCACCCTGACCTCAAAAAAAATCGATAAAGGGTGCTGTGTTTTTATTAGCGATACGATCGTACTCGCCTATTTCGGCGCAGGCGCGGACAATGCCCGAACTGCATCCGAGTCATTGATTGCGCAAGGCGCCACTCGGCTGATCAGCTGGGGGTGCGCAGCCGCCCTCAGCGAATCGTTAAAACCCGGCGATCTGGTTTTGGCCGATACCCTGATAGATGCCGAAGGCACTCAAATCGGCATTACCCCCGACTGGTATGACTACACTAAAAGCCTGCTCTCAACCCATCTAAAAGTCCACACCGGCAGTTTAGCTGAAAGCAAAACTATCGTAGCTGCCGGCAAGAACAAAAAACACCTGCACACACAAACCGGCGCAATTGCATTGGATATGGAAAGTGCCGCCATAGCCAAAGTTGCTCAGCAAAACGATCTGCCTTTTCTGGCTATCCGAACCATTGCCGACCCCGTTAACATGGATCTACCCAAAGCCATCAATCACTCTCTTAATGATGAGGGCGACATCGTTTTAGCTAAATTGTTATTATTTATCGTGCTACATCCTGCTGAATTACCGGGACTTATAAAACTGGGCCTGCATTTCAATGCCGCAAAAAACACGTTAAAATCGGTCGCCAAACAGCTCGATCATCTGACCGCACTATCAAGCCAAGACCAATAAGCCGCATGTCATCTTTTTTTAACACCCTTATCGGCTGGTGCGAGCGACAAATCATGCGCTGTCCGTGGACGCTATTATTGTTATCGCTATTGCTGTGCGGTGCTACTCTGTACTACACCATTAACAATCTGGAGATCAACACCAACACCGCTGAAATGCTGTCGCCCGACTTGCCTTTTCAGCAAAACCAGGCGCATTTTAATCAGGCATTTCCCGAGGATGCCACTACCATTATTTTTGTAGTTGAAGCCGAAACGCCGGAAGAATCCTCTCAAGCTGCCGGCAAGCTTGCCGAACAGTTAGGCAACGCAAGCGATCGCTTTGATTCAGCCTACATACCTACAGACAATGCTTTTTTCAGACAGCAGGCCTTACTCTATCTTGATCAAAATGATCTGGATAATTTCGCCCAAAAACTCACTGATGCCCAGCCTTTTATAGGCCACCTGGCTCAGAATTATCATCTTGAAGGCCTGTTCGGCATTATCGGCCAAGCGCTTAACCGCCACGACCATGCCTTGCCTATGGATTTGAATCCGATACTCCTTGCCATTGATGACGTCCTAAAAAATCAGTTAATTGGCCAATCTCACTATTTATCCTGGCAAAATATACTGTCCACCGACAACTATAAGGATGCAGCCGCACAAACCCAATTTAACCGGACTATCGTCATAGCCAAACCTAAAATGCATTTTAATGAAATGCTTCCCGCAGATGTCGCACTTTCGGCAGCGCGCGAAATCAGTCATGCAATCATGGCGGAAAATCCCTCACTCAGCATTCGCATCACCGGCGAGACCGCACTGGAACACGAAGAACTTGAGAGCGTTACCAAAGGCGCCACATTCTCCGGCTTGTTGTCGCTGGTTTTAGTATTTGCAATCCAATGGATAGGTCTGCGTTCAATAAGGTTGCTGATTACAACCTATATCGTTCTGGTTATGGGATTGATATTGACAGCCGGGTTCGCCGCTATCACCGTGGGGCATTTGAATGTCATTTCTATTGCTTTTGCCAGTTTATATATCGGACTGGGAGTCGATTACGCGATCCATATTTGCCTGCATTATCGCGAAGGCAAGACAGACGGCCTATCAAATAGCGAAGCCATCCTGATCAGCATCCGCGATGTCGGCTCTTCATTATTTTTATGCGCCCTGGCCACAGCAATTGGTTTTTTTGCCTTTATACCCACAGATTATGCAGGTGTATCTGAATTGGGCATTATTTCAGGCGGCGGCATCTTTATCGGTCTGACTATTTCGCTGACCGTATTACCTGCCCTATTCTGCGTTTTTCCTGTCAATAATGTAAAGCCGATTCGCTCGCCGTTAACCCCGGCATTTATTATTACTTTCCCATTTCGCTTTTCAACCGGCATCAAAATCGTTTCCATATTGCTGGGCATCGGCGCCTGTTTTGTATTGACCGATCTTACCTTTGATTACAACCCTATCAACCTCAGAGATCCAAACAGCGAATCGGTCTTAACCATTAAAGAACTGTTAAAGTCCAAAACCGACTCCCCGTTTGCCTTGACCGCCCTGGTAAACAATCTTGAAGCGGCCAACAAAATCACTACCCAACTTAAGCCCCAATCATCTGTACACGAAACCATCACCTTGGCGAGTTTTGTCGCTAAAGATCAGAATGAAAAACTGGCGACGATTGAAGATTTAAATCTGATGCTGGGCGGACAACTTAAAAACTTTGACAACATACTCAATACTGCCAACCAGCAGACGGCATTGATTAAGTTCAATGAAGCCTTGAAAAAAGCCATTGTTGAAAAATCCCCTAATGTGCCGCAACAAACCTTGCAGCAATTACAACAGCGCATTGAAGCGCTCATGCAACAAGCAGACGCCACCCAAAACCCGGAAGCCGGGTACATACAGCTGGAAAAAAACATTTTAGGCTTGCTGCCGTTTACCATAGAACGCCTACGAACCAGCCTGACGGCAATACCCTTTGAACTGGACGATTTACCGTCGGACATAAGATCACACTGGATCAGCGCCACCGGTCTCTATAGAGTACTGATCATGCCTGAAAAAGACCAAAATAGACCTGAGAATTTAAAGGAATTTGTTACTCAGGTACAAGCCATTGATAACACAGTTTCCGGCCTGCCGATTATCAATCAGGCGGGGGGCGATGCTATTGTCAAGGCATTTATTAACGCCTTTGGCGGTGCTTTTATTGCCATTGTGGTGTTATTATTGCTGATGTACAGAAGCGTCAGAAAGA
Organism: Methylobacter sp.; assembly: GCA_030653175.1. GTDB lineage: Bacteria > Pseudomonadota > Gammaproteobacteria > Methylococcales > Methylomonadaceae > Methylobacter_A. The sequence goes on along the minus strand of JAURZV010000078.1, from coordinate 7,493 downwards.
CCTTACTGGTTATCATGCCATTATTGCTGGCTGCTTTGCTAACCGGTGCAACTAACGTGTTACTGGATAACCCTTTCAATTTCGCCAATATCATCGCCCTGCCCTTGCTGCTGGGCATGGGTATCGACAGCAGCATCCTTATCATGCACAGACACCATTCCAGTTCGGGTGAAGATGAAAATTTGCTGCAAAGCAGTACCACTCGAGGCATTATTTTCAGCTCCATAACGACCATGTGCAGTTTTTCAAGCCTTGCTTTCACCGCTCATCAGGGCATGGCAAGCATGGGTTTAGTATTGGCCATAGGCCTTACTTTCACAGTGATGTGTTCTTTAATAGTCCTGCCTGCTTTCAGCGGCAAAAGAATTTAATTTTTTGAGGTATCTAATGTCATTCAGCATCGCCGAACTTTTTTCTCAACACAGTACTGATAAATTTGATCTGCACGAACAACATTTAAACAATCAAATGGTCAGAATGTTAAAGACCATTGGCTACGATCGCCACTACCAAAAAGCTGTAGGACAATATCTTTATGACCAGGAGGGTACGGAATATCTGGACTTACTCAGCGGTTTCGGCGTATTTGCGATCGGCCGCAATCACCCGACTGTCATCAGCGCATTAACCGAGACCTTAACACTGGAATTGCCCAATCTGGTGCAAATGGATGTGTCGGTACTGAGCGGATTACTGGCGCAAGAAATCCTGAAAACCACACCGGACAATCTGAACAAGATGTTCTTTTGCAACTCCGGGACAGAGTCGGTAGAAGCGGCGATCAAATTTGCCCGCTACACCACCAAACGCGAAAAAATCGTCTTTTGTGAACACGGCTATCATGGATTGACCATGGGTGCTTTATCATTAAACGGCGAAGAAATCTTCCGCGAGGGTTTTGGCCCACTGCTGCCCGGTTGCAGTGCAGTTCCTTTCAACGACCTTGCCGCGCTGGAACAAGCCTTAAGCAACAAAGACGTTGCCGCTTTCGTCGTCGAACCTATTCAAGGCAAAGGCGTCAATGTACCGGATGATAATTATTTGCCGGAAGTTGAACGCTTATGCAAAAAATACGGCACCTTGTTTGTCGCCGATGAGGTTCAAACGGGCTTGGGCCGCACCGGAAAATTCTGGGCAATCGATCACTGGAACGTTAAACCGGATATGATTTGCATGGCCAAAGCCCTGTCCGGCGGTTTTATTCCAGTCGGCGGGGTCGCGATGACCAAAAAAATAATGGATACCGTTTACAACCGCATGGATCGGGCAATCGTACATGGTTCTACTTTCTCCAAAAACAATATGGCGATGGCTGCCGGCCTTGCCACGCTACATGTTATGGAAGACGAAAAACTGGCGGAAAACAGCATGAAAGTCGGCACCGATATTATCGACAGCCTGAACGCAATGACCGGGAAATATGAATTCCTGAAAGAAGCGCGCGGCAAAGGCATGATGATTGCGATTGAATTCCAATCGCCCAAGAGCCTGAAATTAAAAGCGGCCTGGGCGATGCTGGAAGCGGCCAATAAAGGTTTGTTCTGTCAAATGATCACCATTCCCTTATTTAAAGAACACCACATATTAACGCAGGTTGCAGGGCACGGCATGAACGTGGTCAAACTATTGCCGCCGTTAAATTTAACGCAAAAAGACCGCGACACCATCGTCGATTCATTCGATAAAGCTATTGCAGATACCCATCAAATCCCCGGCTCGATCTGGGATTTAGGCAAGAATCTGGCGGGCCATGCATTGAAAGGCAAAAAATAGGTGTAGGCCGGAATAAGGCCATCCAAGCGCGTAGCGCGAGGTGGCGTTGCCTACATGAATGTAGGTAAGGAGCGTGAGCAGGAGCGGAAGCTTTTCCGGCGAGTTTGGGTGGCGCTTGCCGGAAACACCAGTTTTCGCTGCCGCTCAAACTGGCTTATTCCGGCCTACGGAAATATTATTAAAATCTACATCTGCAAATAATTACAAACCGGGAAAGTAATGAAAAAGTCATTCCAATTCATTTTAATATTATTAACCTTGTGCCAGCCGCATTGGGCTGACGCTCATGCGGTAATAACTGATTATTCGCTAAAAATAGCACCCATTCACGCCAACAGCCCGGCAAACGTCGAACTGTCGTTTAATTCCCATATAGAACTGGGCTTGTCGCAAATTTTCCTGGTCAGCAAAGGCGACAAACATCAACTATTAACAGCCGTCACCGGCAGCAAACAAGGTCAGATTATTATCCAGGTTCCGCCATTGGAATCCGGCGATTATGCCCTCAGATTTAAAGTCTTCGCTGCTGACGGTCATTTAACCGAAGACGTTATTCATTTTTCCGTTTCCAAATAGGAGTTAGCAATGGCCGGCATAGCTGATTTTCTTGATTCTCTTATTGGCGGGTTTGACCTGATTTGTTATTCATTAACAATCGGCGGCCTGTTCTGGGGACTTTTTGTTTTGCGTCCGTGGGGAGCAGAGGACAGAGGACAGAGGACAGAGGACAGATTCAACGCCTTGTTATTGCAAAAAACCATTGCCCTTATTTATAAAGGCGGTTTTTGGCTGGCTGCGGCCCAACTTTTCAAAATCATACTTAAAGTTTGGTTAATGACTGCCGTACTTGAGCGCTGGCCTTTTCCCGAATTCGCCGAAACCACGCAATTCATAGGCGGTATAGTACGCACGATACTGACTGTGGTTTTGGCCGGTTACTGCTATCAATACCTCAGCAAAAATCCTTTTTCAAAACAGCATTGGATCACCGCCGGCGTTGTAGCCTTGCCGATGATTATTTCAGGTGCCTGGCTGGTACATGGCGCGGGACGTTTTGAAAATCAGTTCATATTAATGTCGCTGACGGCTATCCATCAACTGGCCGCAGCCGCCTGGATAGGCGGTATTTTTCAGCTGGTCAACCTTTGGCTTTTACGTAATAGCAAACAAATTCCAGCTGAATTATGGCCTTTTTTGCTTAAACGTTTCTCTACGTTCGGCATAGCCTCAGTTGCGATGATCCTGATCTCGGGCTTGCCGATTGCACTGCAATATATTGATACCTGGAACGGCCTGATCGGTACCGGTTACGGCAATTTATTGATGGTAAAAATCACTTTAATGGCTATCGCTCTGGGATTTGCCTGGTTGAATAAATCCGCCGTTGCGGAATTCGGATTTTCCGGCAACAATCACGCCTTAAATAACCGCGTCCCTTATTACGTTGAAGCGGAAACCTTTGTCCTGATCACCCTCTTATTTACCGCTGCCAGTCTGGCTTCCCAACCTCCCGCTATCGACATTCCAGGCCTGACGGCAAGCTGGCAGGAAGTCCTGAACACCTTTAGCCCGCAGATCCCAAGAACCAGCTCGCCCACGCATACCGATTTAATCGCAGGTGAAGCGGGCCGCGTTGCCATTGTCGGCCAAGTGCCTTCCCTCGCGGCCACCGAATGGTCGAACTATAACCATAACATCTCCGGCATTTTCCTGACCGTGATGAGCTTCTTTGCGATGCTGTCCTATATACAAAAACCAGGCTTTGAGAAATTCAAATACTGGCCGTTGGGCTTTGTCGGACTGGGTATCTTTCTGTTTTTCCGTAGCGATGCAGAAACCTGGCCTTTGGGGCCGATAGGCTTCTGGGAAAGCACTTTTAATAACGGCGAAGTGTTGCAGCACAGAATTGCAACTCTACTGGTGTTTGTTCTTGGCGTTATGGAACTCAGCGCCAGAATAACCAAAAATCCGAACAGCAAACTCCCTTTTGTTTTTCCGTTGCTGGCAGCTTTTGGCGGTTTAATGCTGCTCACCCATTCACATGTCGGCTTTCAAGCCAAAAGTGCTTTTCTTATCCAGGTCGGCCACACCACAATGGGGATTTTCTCTCTCATTCTGGCATGCGGTCGCTGGCTGGAATTGAAATTGGACAGACCGGGCAAAGATATCGCCAAGAATGGTGTGTATGCCGCAAGCCTGCCGGGAGCAGGCGCGGCGATTGCCGGTTTTATTTCTGTTGCCGCCCTGTTTCAGATTGGCATCATCCTGATGTTCTATCGAGAACCCCTTTACTAATATGAATACAATACATAACTACCCACTGCTCAAAGATATCAACACACCGGCCGATGTACGCAAGCTGTCCAAAAGCCAGCTTAAACCTTTGGCACAAGAACTACGCGATTTTTTAACCCATACCGTGAGCATTTCCGGCGGTCACTTTTCCGCAGGTTTAGGTACGGTTGAGTTAACGATAGCCTTGCATTACGTGTTCGACACGCCATCAGACCAGCTGGTTTGGGATGTCGGCCATCAAGCTTACCCGCACAAGATTCTGACCGGACGCAAAGACCGGATGACTACTATTCGCACCAAGGACGGCGTATCGGCGTTTCCTAATCGGGCAGAGAGCGAATACGATGCGTTCGGCGTCGGCCATTCCAGCACCTCGATCAGCGCGGCCTTAGGCATGGCGATAGCCTCCGAATTGAAAGGCGAGGACAAGAAGATGGTCGCGATTATCGGTGACGGCAGCATCACCGGCGGCATGGCGTTTGAAGCAATGAATCATGCGGGCGCTCTGGATGCCAATCTGCTGGTGATTCTGAACGATAATGACATGTCGATCTCGCCGCCGGTCGGCGCGATGAATAATTACCTGACCAAGATTTTGTCCAGCAAATTTTATTCGTCAATGCGCGAAGGCAGTAAAAAAGCCTTAAGCAGCATGCCCAGCGTCTGGGAGCTGGCACGCCGCACCGAAGAACACATGAAGGGCATGGTAGTGCCGGGCACCTTGTTTGAGGAGCTGGGCTTTAATTATATCGGCCCGATTGACGGGCACGACATAGACATGCTGGTATCGACTCTGGAAAACCTGAAGCATATTACCGGACCGCGCTTTTTGCATATCGTCACCCAAAAAGGCAAAGGTTACCCGCCTGCCGAAAAAGATCCGTTGGCTTATCATGGCGTACCGGCTTTCGATCCCAGCAAGGATTGCCTGCCCAAATCCGCGCCCTCCCCGCACCCGACTTACACGGAAGTGTTTGGCGAGTGGCTCTGCGATATGGCGGCAAAAGACGAGCGTTTACTGGGCATTACTCCCGCTATGCGCGAGGGTTCGGGGCTGGTCAAGTTTTCGGAATGTTACCCAAAACGTTATTTCGATGTCGCCATTGCCGAGCAACACGCGGTAACGCTGGCCGCAGGACAAGCTTGTCAGGGCGCTAAACCTGTAGTGGCAATTTATTCCACATTCTTGCAACGGGCTTACGACCAAATGATTCATGATGTCGCGATCCAGAACCTGGATGTATTGTTTGCGCTGGATCGCGCAGGTCTTGTCGGCCCTGACGGCCCGACCCATGCCGGCAGTTTCGATTACAGCTACATGCGTTGCATTCCCAATATGCTGGTGATGGCGCCTGCCGATGAAAACGAATGCAGACAAATGCTCTACACCGGATTTATCCATGAAGGCCCGGCGTCCGTGCGTTATCCGCGCGGCAAAGGCCCCGGCGTTGCGGTCAATAAAACCATGAGCGCATTGCCGCTGGGTAAGGCCGAAGTTCGTCACCAAGGCAGCCGTATTGCGATACTGGCCTGGGGCAGCATGGTAACCCCGGCTATGGAAGCGGGCAAACAGCTGGGCGCAACCGTAGTCAACATGCGTTTTGTCAAACCTATCGATACCGAACTGGTTCTTGAATTAGCCAAGAGTCATGAAGTGCTGATCACCGTCGAAGAAAACGTACTCGCCGGTGGCGCAGGCAGCGCCGTCAACGACTTCCTGCAAGCGCAACAAATCCTGATGCCGGTGCTGAATATCGGCCTGCCGGACAGCTTTGTCGAGCAAGGTACAAGAGAGGAATTACTGGCGCTGTGCGGCCTGGATATACAGGGGATTCTTGCTAAGGTTGAGAAGTTTTGCGCGTAGAGATGTAGTTTTTTACCACGAAGACACGAAGTTCACGAAGAATAAAACCTAGAGCGGAGGTTGGGTTCAAGGCTCCGTTTATGGCGGATTGCCTAACGGCGAATCCGCCATAAACTACAGCTCTACAGCTCTAGCTTCGATGAACTCTGCACTAGCGTCACGATGAAAGCTGACTGATAGACTCATTGTCCAATTTTGATCAAAGCGGCCGCTTTTACCTCATTCCATGAAACCACATCATTTGGATTCGCCAGATGGTCTGTGAGGCGACGATCCAGTTCAATTTCTTGTGCTTCTGTCAACGATGGTGCGGCGCCGCGACTAACGATACCGTTCCAGATAGCCTCAACCAGTTCAATCTGCTCGTCAACATCGAGTACACTTGCTTGCTGTAAAAGGTTTGTATTCATGCCCGGAATCCTATTAAAATTTTACGAGGCAATTCTAGCGCATCTCGTCGCTTTGCGCCTCAGGTTAAAGCTCGTAGGCCGGAATAAGACCACCCAAGCCTGTCCTGAGCCCTTCGGCTTCGCTCAGGAGAGCCTTGTCGAAGGGCGTAGCGCGAGGTGGCGTTTCCGGCTTATTGAGTGATAGATTGCCGGAAACGCCAGTTCTCGCAATCGCTCGATCAGGCTTATTCCGGCCTACAGGACTAAATAAAATACTTTAAAATGTTAATTGCTTTTATTTGAGATGCTCTGAATTCCTAGAACCGAGTTAATTCATTTAATATTCACAAGAGTTATGATAAAGTCCACATCGTCATGTAACTAATTAAATATGCTTAATATCTAGGCAGTTGCAGACCTAATAATAATAACTACAACGAGGTATACATTACATGAAATTATTAAAAAGCGCTGTCGTAGCGACTACATTGGCACTTTCTTTAGGATCTTTTTCGACTACTGCTGCCGTCTGTTTGGGTATGGCATGTATGTATAATAAAATGACTCCAATTGAAGGAATTGACGCTACTTTAGGTCAAGTTACTGAAGCATTAAAAGCTATTCAGGTAAGAAACAGCGGTGGCGCAGCAGACAGTGGCAAAGCTGGTGACGATGTCATTATTAGCAATATCAAAGATGCATTAAAGTTAAGTAAAGAAATCAATGCTAATGATAAACTTGACCGTAATCGTAACCGTGCTAATGATTATTTGAAAAAAGCTCGAGTAGCTGTACAAGATGGCGATTTGATTAAAGCAACAGAAGACTTAAAAGAAGCTGAGAAACGTTTTTCAGAACTTAAAGGTATGATCGACTTAACTCAAGCCGATAGAGTGTCGCAACAGACCAACCTGCTAAACCGTATTATGGACACGCCCGATAACGCAGCTGGCACCCGTAGATAATTTCGAGCTAAGCACCGCTTCTCCGCGAACTTTAAAGGCAACAACAGGTCTTTCAGTCATATTAACCCCTTAATAACACATCAAAAGTTTGGGAAGCGTGTGCTTGAGTGAGTAGTTAGGCCGAAATAGCCCCTTAACGTCAAATGGCACAGAAGCGAGTGTCATAGTCGAAAAGCTTCTTAGCGAAGCGGCGGTTGCCGGTGCACC
>JAURZV010000075.1 GCA_030653175.1 Methylobacter sp. | reverse complement strand
TTAGGTGATTCCCGAGAAAGAACATCCCATCAAGAATCTGATCCGTAAAAAAAACAGGGTCCACGAAAATCACGAAAGGCACGAAAAAATCAATCGAAAGAATCGTGTTATGGGGTTTTCGTGCTTTTCGTGTCTTTCGTGGACGATTCTTTTGGTAGATTCATTATTGGAAATCACCTTAACAATGCCGTACCGGTGCATTTCACTACAAATGCACCGGTACGGTAAGCGCGGCGTAGGGCGCAATAGCGCTGCACGAAACTACGAACGGAGTATGGCCTTACTACGTTTGTATATTCCCGGGCACGCTTGCGGAATTCTTCGTGGTGTTTTGCACTGTTCCTAGACTCTGGGACAAACTTGTATATAACGATGAGCGCTGGAGTATGGAAACGATAAAATCCATCAATACCAAGCTGAAATCAATTTCCGGCATTCGGCTCTCCATTTACATTCCACCACTTCTTCACAAATCATATTGGTTTCAGAACGGAAGCAACGCCTATGCCCGGTAGCATGTTGAATCGCTTGTACAAGTTCTATTTCCAACAGAATATCTTTCGGATTTTGAATGCCGATCAGCTCCGCCAACTGTTGCAAGCCTAAAATCGTCATCGGGCCGTCTTCTTCCAAAATGGAAATATAGAGAGCTGTCAGCATGTTGTAATAGTCTATTTCAGCCTCTAGCCAGTCGTTTAATTCTTTGCCGGGTTCGAATTTTCTCGCTAGTGCTATGTAATAAGCAGCTTCTGAAATCCATTGATGCCGATTAAGAGGCTTTACGGAATGGCTTGGCATTGACCGGAATCATGTTGCTTATCTCAACGCATATTTTGTAACGCCTCAATACGCTCTTCCAACGGCGGATGGCTCATAAACAATTTTTGTGCGCTACTGCCGTTAATGCCGAAAGCCGCCAGTTGTCCGGGCAGGTCTTGCGGCTCATATTCACGTTGCAAGGCGCGAAGAGCGCCGATCATTTTTTCCCGTCCGGCCAGGGTGGCGCCGCCTGCATCCGCTTTAAATTCCCGGTAACGGGAGAACCACATGACCAGCATGGTGGCCAGAAACCCTAAGGCAATTTGCGCAACCATCTGGGCCAGGAAATAGCCTGCACCTTGACCTCGTTCGTTTTGAAGAATAACGCGGTCAACCACATGGCCGATGATGCCGGCAAAAAAGTACACGAAGGTGTTTACCACGCCCTGCATCAAGGCCATCGTTACCATATCCCCATTCGCGACATGGGTGATTTCATGACCGAGGACGGCTTCAATTTCATCTTTATTCATGTGTTGCAGCAAACCGGTACTGACCGCTACCAAGGCACTGTTTCTGTTCATTCCGGTAGCAAAGGCGTTAGCCTCGGGGGCCTGAAAAATCCCTACTTCCGGCATGCCGATGCCCGCTTTTTGAGCGTGTCTGGCTACAATAGCACTCAACCATTGTTCGGTCTGGTTTTGCGGTTGTTCGATCACTTGAACGCCCATGGCCTGTTTTGCAGTCCACTTTGACATGACCAGTGAAATGAACGAGCCAGTCATGCCAATGATCGCCGACATGACCAGCAGCGCGTTAAGGTCGAGATTTATACCTTGTGCGTCTAAAGTGCCGGTTAAGCCCAAAAGACTAAAGACAATACTGATCACAACCATTATTGCGATATTGGTCGCCAGAAAAAGAAAAATTCGCATCATTGTTAAGCCTGCTGTATTAAAGGTTAAATTCCAAAAAAAAGGCTAAGGGCTAAGAGTGGTTTAATTTGACGCCCAAGTTTTTTGCCTTTCGCCTGCTTTTCAGAGCTATGCCTTTGGAATCGTAATGGTCAGCACACCCTTGTGGTATTCAGTTTTCATTTTGGCCGCGTTGGCAGGTCCGGGTAAGGTTAATGCGCGTTGAAATTGTCCGACGAAACGTTCACGATACCGGTATTGACCGTTTTTATCATCAGTTTCATCCTTTGCCTGTTCTGTTTTAATTGAAATATGCAAAATCCGGTCCTCCAACTTTACCTCTATTGACGATTCATCGGCGCCGGGCGCATTCACAGTCACAATATAGAGATCTGGTTTTTCCTGTAAATCCACGTCAGGCATTTTGCTTAAACTGCCTGAAGGGCTTTCATATGAAAACGCGAAAATGACTCATCGAACATCTGTTCCATTTCGCTTTGCATGCGCTGCATTTCCGCATAAGGGTTCCATGTGCGGCCTTTAAAGAACTCGTCATCATCCAATTTGAGAGGATTTGGTTTGGGTAGATTCGATGTTTTGGTTTGAGGTTCTCCGGTCTGACTATAAAAACCACTCAGCTGATTGAGTCGGTCATTCAGCCGAAACATCGTATAAGCCTGTATTCCCGGGATAATCACTAATACGGCCGCTATAGCGGCAATGGTTTCATTTTTCATTTATTTTTCTCCCGGAACAAATTGACGCTGTGGCAAGCGTCGACATTGGCGGTGATGCCGGAAACACCTGTTTTCGCTTGCGCTCAAACAGGTTTATTTCGGTCTACGCAAACTAATGGATTTCGATACTTTTGCGTTTGCTTTTTTCAGTTTTGGGAATGGTTACTGTCAATATGCCATCTTTGAACGAAGCTTTTGCCTGTTCACCATCGACATTGTCAGGTAAGGACACTGTGCGCTGACATTCACCACGCATTATTTCGCGGCGAAAATATTTGCCTTTTTCCTCTTCCTTTTTTTCTTCCTTAGTGCTTGTGCGTATGGTAATGGCCTGATTGGTAACCGATACGTCCAGGTCTTCTTTTTTAACACCCGGTAATGCAGCCTGAACCTCTATGTCATTGTCGTGATCGAGAATATCAACTTTTGGAAAGTTGGTTTCCGATAGGTTGGGCATATTCCAATCCAGCAAGCGAGGCCATCTGCGTGAGAGAAAGTCATCAAAAAAATTATCAAATTCATCAAATGACATCAAACCGCCGAGCGATGTTTTGGGCGTTAATTCAGAACCTTTTTTTGTTTTATCTACTTCTTTATTTGACATAAATTTCTCCGGCAATATGTTTAACTTAATTAAAAGTGTCCGCCTGACAGGGCATCACGGCGTATATCCGGCTGTATCGCTACAGCAAAAATTCCTGTTCGGCTTCAAGCCAGTCTTCAAGCTCGTAACCTGGCGAAAATCCTCTACTTTCAGCCTTGTAATAGGCGAGTTCAGAAACTTTGGCGTCACGATCGGGAAGGCATATCGTTGAGCAGTCTTCTTCAGGATTTGAAATTTCTTCTTTAGCTTTTTTAGCAGTTTTAGCCATTTTTCACCTCATTATGATGGTTAAGGATTGCCCTTTGAGTTGTATGTAAAATAAACAACCTCGCTATTATTCTAAATAGAAAAATGAGAAAGAATATTGGTGTAAATACTTAGTGATTTATTTAACAATATAATTTTATTGATAATCTAAATAATCAGTTGAGCATCAAGCTGGTGCGTTCTTGTAAATGTGGTTTAATTACCTAAACCATTTTCAGTTTAAATTCGATCAGAGAAAAAGATGTTAAAAAAATATTGTGCGGCGCTCTTTTTAACGATTATTTTTGGGGTCGCGCAGGTTTATGCGGATGGGTCCGGAGCTGCAATTGCCAGTGCTCATCCTTTGGCGACCGCTGCCGGTTTTGAAATCCTGGATAAAGGCGGCAATGTTTTCGATGCAGCCGTGGCGGTCAGCGCAACATTGGCGGTTGTCGAACCTTCCGGGTCAGGACTGGGAGGCGGCGGGTACTGGTTGCTGCACAGGGAGCAGGACGGTTTTGAAACCATGATCGACGGGCGTGAGAAAGCGCCGTTAGCGGCTCATCAGGCGATGTATTTGGATAAGGCCGGTAAGGTGATACCGCGTTTGTCGCTTGACGGCGCGCTAGCCGCCGCTATTCCCGGCATGCCTGCGGCTCTGGTGCATCTGTCGGAAAAATACGGACGCTTGCCGCTGGCGGAAAGTCTGCAGCCTGCGATCAGGGCGGCCAAGACCGGTTTTGCAATCGGCGAAAGATACCGGAAGCTGCTCAAGTTCAGGGCTGAGGTGATAAAAAAACACCCTCAGACCGCTCGGATATTCCTGGCCGACGGCGATATTCCCAAAGCCTATTCAATACTCAGACAACCGGATTTGGCCCATACCTTAAAGCAACTGGCTGAGTCGGGCCGGGATGGGTTTTATGGCGGCGAGATAGCCGATAAACTGGTGGCGGGCGTCAGAAAGGCGGGCGGTATCTGGACAAAGCAGGATCTTGCAGCCTATCAGGTTGTCGAGCGGGAGCCGGTAAAAGGCAATTATCGCGGCATAAAAATCACCAGTGCCGCGCCATCATCCTCCGGCGGGATTGTGCTGATTGAGGCTTTAAATATTCTGTCGGGCTATGATTTAAAACAGACCGATGAATTGACCCGAAAGCATCTTATTGTCGAGGCCATGCGTCGCGCTTATCATGACCGAACCTTATATATGGGGGACTCGGATTTTATCGACATGCCGGTCAGGCGCTTGTTGAATGATGATTATGCGGCCGGATTGCGTAGCAGTCTGCGGTCTGATAAGGCGTTGCCCAGCGCGATGCTGTCGGGCGAAATTCAACCGCAACCCGAAGGCATCAATACCACCCATTTTTCGATTATTGACGAAGACGGCAATCGGGTTGCCGCAACGCTGAGCATTAACTTTCCGTTTGGTGCGGGTTTGGTAGCGGATGGAACCGGCGTGTTGCTGAATGATCAAATGGATGATTTTGCCGGCCTGCCGGGTGCGATGAACGGTTACGGATTGGTAGGGGGTGCCGCCAATGCGATCGCGCCGGGCAAACGTATGTTGTCCAGCATGGCGCCCACTTTTCTTGACGACGGTCATAACGTTGCGGCGTTGGGAACGCCCGGCGGCAGTCGCATCATCTCGATGGTGCTGTTGGCAGCGCTGGATTTTGCCAAAGGTCATGAGCCGGACTCATGGGTGCAAGTGCCTCGATTCCATCATCAATTTATGCCTGATGTGGTTGAATATGAAAAAGGCGCAATAACGGCAAATGAGCTCACCGGCCTTGCCGCAATGGGGCATCAGCTGAAAGAAGCGCGTTACAGTTATGGCGATATGCAGGCTGTGCAATGGAATAAAACCACGCATCAACTGACTGCGGCCAGTGATCGTCGGGGCGAAGGGCGGGCTGTTGTTGGGCATTAAGGAATATCTGTTTCGCTGTGCCACTGCCATTAAGTTTATATTGTGGGCGCGAATTTATTCGCGCTTTTTAACCTACCGCGCGAATAAATACGCGCCCACTTGCGTGGGAACGAGAAGAACCGAATCTTTCAGGATTATGAATTGAATATCGATACTATTGAAATATGGCACGGCAATATTGCTGTCGATAACGCTCATTATCAAAATTACTGGCGGGTGCTCGACGCAGTCGAACGAGCTCATGCCGAAAAAATAAAAAATGATTTGTTGCATAAACGCTATGTAGAAGTGCATGGATGTTTAAGAAACATATTAGCCCAAGCGCTTAATCAGCCGCCGGAACAGATAAACATAAAAAAAACCGAGCATGGCAAACCCTATCTTGTCGACATGCCTGAGTTGGTGTTCAATCTGTCGCATTCTGCAAGCGCACTGATGATTGCGGTAGGCTGGAACTGCCAGTTGGGCGTGGATATAGAAAGCTGTAAGCCGAGAACCAGTCTGGCGGGGCTGGTCGATAAATGTTTTGCCGAAGAAGAAATTGCATACTGGAACAAGCTGCCGGAAGCTCAAAAAATACTGGAGTTTTATCGTTTCTGGACGCGCAAAGAAGCTTTCGTCAAAGCTACGGGACGCGGTATCGGCTTAGGGTTGAATCGCTGTGTCATTAATCCTGAAAACCAGGCCGGGTTTTTAAGGGTTCCAGCTGAGTGCGGACAGGCTTCAACGTGGCATGTGCAGGATATAGCTTTAGGGCAGGGTGTTTGCAGCGCGTTAGTGACGGATAAGGATGTTGTTGAGGTCAGGCTTATAGATTTGGCGGCGTCAACTTAAAAAACAGCAGGGATGGCTGCGAGGGTTATGCGGGGGATCCCCGTTCCAGCGATTGCTCGGAACGGGGAGTAATCTATTTTATCTTTTTTCATCGGCCTCTTCGCCAATTTCCCATGCTTCTGTTGATACTTCAATAATTTTACCGTTAGCCGCATTGACTTCGACTTTGGTTTCCACGCCTTTATTATTGACTATATCAATTTCATAGCTGGAATCGCCATTTTTTTCTATCTCGTATTCAACTTCCCGGACGGTGCCGGGGTGGGCTTTAATCGCGATGTCTACGGCTTCTTTTTCCGTCACTTTAGCGTTTTTCTTGAAAGCTTCGTCATCAACGCTGCCGGCTTCGCTTTCCGTTTCGGTGATTTTGCCGCTTTTGGCATCACACATGAATTCCCATTCAATGCCCTTGGAATCCTTGATTTCAAACTCATAAAAGGGTTTGCCGGCTACATCCAGTTTTTCCAGCTTAATGAGTTCGCCGGGTTTTTGTTTTTGTATGGCAGCGATACAGCGATCTATAGACTGCTCAGCCGCATAACCGGAGGCTGATGTTGCAAGACCAAGGGCTAATACGCAGGTAAGGGTTGTTGTTTTCATGGTTTTCTCCTAAAAATAAATGCATACATAAGAACGTTTGCTTGGCTTGGACAAGCAGTTAATGACAGTTCGCTACTTTTGAATTCGACTGGTAGCTAAAGGTAATGGCTGCTACCGAAATTACTACAAGCTGCCAGATATAGCTATCAAAATAAGCCACACAAATAGCGATAAGGCCTAGAAATAATCCTGTAAAAATACATCTCCACCCTGTTTGTATGCCATCCAGATACGTCGTTAACGCCAGCATTAACAAGACTATCAAACCGGCCTCTTCATGGTAGATCCTTCCTGAACTGTGGTAGGCATAAACGATAATTACCGCACCCAAACCGCCTGCCCAATGCAGCAGTTGACGGATAAACTCTTTGAGATTATCGCCATGTTGTTTGAATTGATAATAGCCGGGAGCGATAGCGATAACAGTAAATAAGAACATCAGCACAAACCAATAATCGTGGCTCGTATGCCGATAGGTATGGCCAAGATAGGCGCCGAGCAGCGACAAAAGTAAACGCAGCGTAAAAAGATTATGAGTTGATAGCAGGTTTTGTTTGTTCATGAACTGTTCTCAAGATGATAGATAACTAATGGTAGTTGCTGGTTCCCAATCTCCAGATTGGGAACCTTTGAGCCGAAGCTCCAGCTTCGCGTACTCGGGAAGCTGGAGCTTCTAAAGCTGATTCCCAAGCTAGAGCTTGGGAATCAGCGAACACTCCCTAGCGAAAAACCGGCGAAATTTATACACCTTAGGCAGATAGATGAGGCTTAACATCAGCAATGCCAATAATGCCGGTTGCCTGCGAATATCGGTCTGTACAACTTTTTCAGTCGCCAGTTTCGGGTTTTTTAATGCCAGACCCAGGTTTTGCAAGTCGGTTAATCGGGCGTAAGCCAAGCCGGATTCCGCGCTCAGTTTTTCCAAATAGGTTTCGTGCAAAGCGGTTAAATGCTCGTTGCCGGTGGCGGCTTCACTGCCAAACGGGGCGTTACGCGCGTTGTAGCCTTTGATTTGCGAAGGGTCCAGATTCGATTGTCCGAACGAAGAACGGTGCGGTACATCATCCTGCGTATAAAACCCGGTTTGTCTGCCTTGGCTGTCAAACTTGGGGATAGGCACAGCCTGCAAGCCGCCCACGCCGATAATCATGCCTTTTGCCTGTCCCTTTATAGTTGAAAAGTCAGCCTGGTAATTGGGATTAACAGGCGGCGCTTCCTGTCCATCGGTAATAAAAATCACCGAACTGTCGCTTTTTTGCAGCATTTCGAGCGTGCTCAGCAAGCCTTTGGCAATATTGCTGTCTGCCGCCCAGGCCATGCGCCAGTCGATTTTGCTGATGGCGGTATCTATTTCCGTGTAAGCGGAACAAACTTCCAGAGGCTCGAATAACAGGGTTGAGCGTCTTTCGGTGAACAGGCCCAGCCCGACTTTGGATTGACAAGGCAGGTCTCGCAGCAATTCGCGCAAGGTTTGTTTGACAAAATGCAGGCGGCTGACGGACTGGTTGTCTTGTTGGTAGTCGGTTGCATTCATGCTGCGGGTAATATCGATAATAAAGGTGTAGTTATAGGTTGGCGTTTTTTGTTGTTTGCTGGGGTGCATGAACAGCACCAGCATGGCGATCAGCGCCAACAGCAAGCACCAGGTTCGATAATCTTTTAATGTGTGGTTCATTGTTTTCTCGTTCTTCGTTCCCACGCGCCGCGTCCTGTATTTGCGTAATGTGCATTTCTATATACTGACCGTGACTCGCGGCGCAGCGCGCCTTAACTGCATTCCCACGCAGCGCGTGGGAACGAGACAGCTCGCAAGACCCGATACTTTGCGACGAACATAACCAGCCGGTAAACGTATGTGACGGGGTTGCAAACCCCGTCACGCTCGGGATAATCTTTTAATGTGTGGTTCATTGTTTTCTCGTTTGTGGGGGCGACTTTAGTCGCCTCGTGTAGGAGCGGCTTTAGCCGCGATTATCACGGCAAACCGCGCGGAAACCCCGGCACTGTCGTCCACAACTGCGATTTCTGGTTATTAGGTTCGTCGTCAGGCATGTCGACCCTGTCCATTTCCGGCAATAAGCGCATGGCGACTTCAAAGTTATATTTGGCATCCCAGTTGCCGCTGTCTAATGCCAATGCTTGCCGGTAGGCCTGTTTTGCCAATCCCGCCAAGGGCAGGGCTTCATTCATATTCATGGCTTTTACCTGCTGCACGGCTTGCTCCAGATACAAATTGCCGAGGTTATAGCGGGCTTTGGCCTGGAATTTTTGATCGCCTTTGTCCATAATCAGGCTGAGGGTCGATAACGCCTCATCGTAGCGGTGTTTTTGCTTGAAATAAAAAGCCCGCGCCAGTCGTAATTCCGGTTCGCCACTGATAATTTTATTAACGGCCACATCCTTTCCAGACGTCAGTTGTTTAATTAATTCATTGTCGCGATGAATGCCGTACAACGCACCGGCGCTGTAAACGAAAGCCGCTAAACTGATTGCCAACGCGGCCCACAGCGTCATATGCCTGATTGTTCTAATCATGGTTTGACCATTGACGCGCGAATAAATTCGCGCCCACAGATGCCTGTTATCATCGTTTGACCTCACAGAATTTAACGCCCAGCAGAGCCAGTAGTAACAAGGTCGCTATGCTGTAGCAAGCGGCCGATAAATCCTGTTTGGGGATGCGTTCGAAATAGTGCATGGGTAAGTTCTCCAGTCGGTTGATGTCGGCAATCGCCTGTTTTAATGCGTCCGGGCTTTCCGCTTCATAAGCCTGATAGGGACTGCCCAGCCCCAGAAAAAACTTATGCAGATAAAGCTCGGGCATGGCCCCAGCGTTGTCGTCCCGGCTGTCTTCCGGCGTATCGAAAATACCGGGGCTATTGGCGGTGCGCAGAAAAATCCAGTACAGGCGGACTTGTTGCTGTTTAAACCATTCCCGCAATTTCTGTTCGCTGTCGTGATCAATTGCCGCCGCGCCGTCCGAAACCAGCAGGACAATACGCGAGCCGGTGACGGGTTGTTGTTCAAAAAACGATATGGCCATCCCCAAGCCTTTGCTGACATGGGTAAAGCCCAGCGCCGGTGTCGCCGTCGCGGCAATTGCCGCTTGTACCGCGTTTTTGTTTTCGGTCAGCGGCATCACAAATAAGGGCGAAGTGCTGTATTCCGCCACCCCGATTAAATCGGTTTGCCGTTGTTTGACAAAATCGGTCAATAACCGCCGCGCCGCTGTCGCTTTAGACTCATCCAAACCGTTCGGTGCGCGTCCGGCAAAGCTGTTATCCATGCTGCTGCTGCGATCCAGCAATAACACGATATGCGCGCCATGACCGATACGCTCCCGGCGTTGTTCGGTGCGATGCAGACCCGCCATGCCCAGCACTAATCCGGCGATTGCCGCCATTGCGCACAGCCGCAAGCAACAGACGATAAAAACCGACAGCGTGTCGGCAGGTATCAATGTCAGCCACGGAGCGAGGCTGGCACGCATACCGTTATTGAACAGCGGCAACAGGGCGAGCAACAGGCCGGTCAAAGCCCAAGGGGTATCAATCGCCAGATTCATTGACTGCCCCGTTCGATTTTTCGGCATTGTTCGCAAAGGTCTCTTAGCTGCTGCAAATCCTGCGCTACAGCAATCATGCCGTCAGAAAAAAAGTAACGATTGGAGTAGTTGAAAAAACAATCTAATTGGGAGCTGACTTGAAGATACTGCGGGTTACGCCGGTAAAATTCACTCAGCTGGTTAGAGAACAGCGGCTGTCCGTTGAGGCTGTTCAAGGCGTGATGGACAATGGTCAAGGCTTGCTCCATGTCGGCTTTCGATAACCCTGCCAGTTTTCGTAATGCCCGCTTAAACAAGGTGCGCCGCAACATGTTGGGAAAGCAACCGTATAAATAACCTAAGTAAGCCGCTATCAGAGCAGCAACGGTCAGGCTGGCGACCAAGCCATACAACGCCTGGGTGTTGGCCAATAACGACGGAGGGCTGTCGGGGCGCATGTATTCGCCCTGTTCGGTTTGGCGCACCACCAGCTCCCTGAGCGGGGACAGGGTAAAAGTCCAGGCGGGGACGTTTTGGCTGATGCTTTTTTCGCCTTGGCTGAGTTGCACGGTAAAGCCGGGCAGGGTTAACGGTTTAACCTCCAGCGGCGCGTAAAAAACCTGATAGAGCAAGTCGATTTGATAACGCCGGCCTGTTTGTTTAACCGTGACCTGATTCAGGTTCAGCCAGCGGCTGATTTGTCCTTTGGCGGGTAAACTGCCGGTTTGCAAACTGATGCCCGAACGGGTTTCGATAATAATGCGCTGGGGAATTTCATCGCCGATAACGTAACCGAACGGGCGGGGCGTTTTGACGAGTAGGGGCGACCGGCCGGTCGCCCCTACAGGCTCATCAATCGAGCCGGAACAGCCCAGCAGTGACAACACCAGGATTAATGCGAGTCTCATGCGGCCCTTTGCTGCAAATAACGATTGATAGTCTGGGTGCTGTAGCGTTCGGTAATAAACAAAGGTTCACTGCCAAAGGCCCTGAAGATGTGTTTCAGGTCGTGTTGGCGTTGCTGATAGGCGGCAATTATTTTTTGTCGCAATGCAGGACGCATAAACAGCGTACGGGTCGCATTATTTTCCATGTCCTGAAAAGAAATGAGGCCCCAGTTGGGCAAGGTGGCGTATTCATCCTGATTCCATAACACCAACGGGATGACATCGTGGCCTTGCAGTGAATCTAATAATTGACGCAACTGAAAGAGCGGAAAATGGCAGTCGGATAACAAAAACACCAGCGAACGCTCTGTGGGTAGAAAGGCTGCGGCGTTTTGCAGTCCGTTTGCGGTGCCGGTAAACGTCAGGCGTTCCAGTTGTTTTATCAGTGCCGACACCCTTCCTGAGTGTTGGCAGGCGGGGAGCAGCCAGCGGTGTTCAATACGTTCGGTGCAGCCGATAAAGCCGAATTTATCGCCGTAACCGAATGCCGAGTTGGCGGCGGTCAGTAAAAACTGAAGCAGGGTTTGTTGTTTATCGGCATAGCCCATTGATGCCGACATATCGGCAAGCACATAGACGTTGACTGTGCTTTGCTGTTGATAGACGCGCACCCGATAGTCTGAAAACGGGTCGAGCACACTGGCGCGCAAGTCTATGCGTCTGGGGTCCGGGCTGGCAATAAGCGGCTCATGGCGTTTGAACAACTGTCCGGCGCCGATCATTTGTCCGGGATGCGCTCCCGGATAAACGGAACTTGATTGCCAAGGTAAGCGATAAAATAGCGTTTCGGTCATGGGTTGGTTTTTTACGATTTGATTTATGTGCTGTCCACGAAAAGCACGAAAGGCACGAAATAAAGCAATGTGTTGTTACGTTAAGGGAACTCACCCACTTGCCGGGACAGTTTAAGGTTAAGCCGTTCGTGGTGAGCTTGTCGAACCATGAACGGCTTAACCGTCCACCCTTCGACAAACTCAGGGCGAACGGTTAAGCCTTGCTACTTGTACTTGCCCAGTCTTTAAGGGAAGCCTCCATTGAGTAACGATCTACGGTATGACGTCTCTTTAAGCATTTTCGTGATTTTCGTGCTTTTCGTGGACTATCTGTGTAGCTCTCCCGGAGAGAGGGAGCACATATCAAGGCGCGGCCACCTGGTTCAAAATACCCTTGATCAATTCGGGTAGCAGCTGTTCTTTTCTATAGGCATACATCGGGTTTAAAAACAGCCGGTGCGTCATACAGACTGGAAAAACCGCTTGCAGATCTTCCGGCAATACATGATCCCGGCGTTCCAGCCAAGCGCGGGTTTTGGCGGCGCGGATCAAATAACTCATGCCACGCGGACTGGCTCCGGCCATTAATAATTGCGGCATTTCAACATCGGTTAATTGAACGCCGTATTGTTGCGGCTGATGCGTGGCTTTCCATAAAGCCAGCGCGTAAGTATGGAGTTTGGGGCTGGTCTGTATGCGTTGTTGCACTGTTTGCGCCAACTCATTCAGCTGATAGTAAATACCGCTATTAGTTACACCGCCGATAAGCTGGTCGGTATCATGAAAGCGCGGATTAAACATCAATTCATCCAGCACAGTATCCGAGCCGGGCATATCGATGTTGATTTCCATCATAAAGCGGTCTTTGGCGGCGGCGGGCAACTCAAAGGTTTCTTCCTTCTCGACGCGGTTGCGGTCGGCAAAAACCTGGATGTGCGGGAAATAATAGTCACGGTTAAAGGCGTTGATGCTGCGTTCCGCCATTGCCCTTAACAGCAAGGCATGGACTTGCGGACGGGCGCGGTTGATTTCGTTAAAGAAGAAAGTGGCGAGTGTGTCGCCGTGTTTCAGCAAAGGCCCCGGATCGACACACGGACGGCCTTCGCTGTTTAAATAGGTGTAATAAATCAAGTCGGCGGGCATCAGGTCAATGGTGCCTTCAATCCTTTGGTAATCGCCGCCCAAGCCTTGTGCAACCGCTCTTAGCAGCGTGGTTTTACCGACGCCGACATTGCCTTCCAGCAATACATGGCCTCTGGCAAATACGGCCAGGACGATATTCCTGACAGCAGGCTGTAGACCGATAACGGTTTGATTGATTTGTTGTTCAAACTGTAACGCCTTGTCGCGCCAGTCGATAAGTTGTGTGTCTGTGCTCATTGGCTATATAAAAAATTTCTGTTTTCACCTTAAAAAAATCAGTATTCCCCTCATTCCCACGCGCCGCGTGGGAATGCAGTGCTGGACGCGCTGCGTCCCGTATACGCAAAGACGCTGGTTGTGACTCGCGGCGCAGCGCGCCTTGACGGCGTTCCCACGCAGCGCGTGGGAACGAGAAAAAAAGGCATAAGATACAAACAGACTCATAAGGGGATGAAAGAGAGGGATGCATCTATGCCCAAAACAAATCGCTACTCGATATCGTCTACGTCATAAACAAACTTGCCGGTTTTGGCCAAATTTTCCTGGCGTTTTTTATTGCGTTCTTCCATTTCTATAACCGATTGGGCTTGTTTATTGAGTTCATTAATATCATGTTTCGGGTCATACTTGCTGCCGGCTACTTTTTCCGGATAACCCGGCTTGGGTTCCCAGCAAACACCCGGTTCGCTGCAATTTTGGCCGTCGTAAGCGATGGCCGAATATGACATTACTGCCAGCACTACGCCTGCATTAATTAAAATCATTTTTTTCATGTGTTTTTCCTCTCTATTTTTTTAACCATTTGGCTTTTTTCGGATCACCTGTATAGATGTCCCGTATCCAGGACATGATCAACAGCATTTCATCGGTTGATAAATTGACATATTGCGGCCCCATCATGCCGTTGGCGCCGCCAAACAGCACTTCGAACAAGCCCTGATCGGTAGCATTAGCCGGATATGTCCAGTAATCATCTGCCAGTCCCGGCCCTAATTTACCTTCGGCTTCATGGCCATGACAGCCGGAGCAGGCGGTCAAATAAAGATTATGACCTTTTTGTATGGCTTCTTTATCGCCGTTGTAAGGGTTTTTACCCGTCTCCTTAAATTGATTGAAAACGGCCTCGTTGCCGCCCGATTTGGCAACACTCATATCCAGCGGTGTGCCGGTAATGGCATTACGAAAGGTTATTTCCGCTAAAGCCGCCGTGCTGATCAACGCAAGGCTGATTGCAGATACGGCTAATAATTTTTTTTGGTTCATGTTAAGACCTGTTGTTTATGATTTTTAAGGCGCATCGGGTTCAGGAACTAAAGGAACGCCTTCTTCTTCCAGCAACTCGGTTATTTCATCCCGGTTGTCTTCAATAACCTTGTTCAACTGCGCCAGTAAAGTTGGATCGTTTTTTCGAACGCCCATTGATGTGCTGTAATGGGAGCCTACTTTTTGACCATCGGCGCGAACGTTGTCGTCAGGAATCATCGTCATTACTAACGGTGTGGTCGATGCTTTAACATAACGCGCGGCAGACGGCCCCCAAAGCGCGGCAATCTCGGCATGACCTGATGAAATTTCAGAGACCAGTTTCGAGGTTTCGTATTTAATGTACTGGTTGCGTCTGGATTTAAAGCCGACCAGCTCCTGAGAATAATTGAACATATCGTTATAACGCCCGATAGCCCGCAGCATCACTTCCGGCGGCGTACCGGGTACAACAGCGATGCGCTGTGCCTTGCGTAACACTTCGCTATCCCAATTTTCCAAATCCAGCTTATCGGCTTCACGCGAGATGAAGACATAGCCGGAACGGTAATAAGGCTGAGTGGTTAAAACACTGGGATCGCCTTTATCAATGCCTATTGCCACATCGCACAGTCCTTTGTCCAGCGTGTCCCGTATGTAGTAACGCGGATCGTTCCAGCTAACGTATTCGACTTTTCTGCCCAGGGCTTTGCCTACCAATTCCGCCAGTTTATTCTCAAAGCCTTCGCCTGCCTTATTGGAATAAGGCATTTCGTTTTCCGCAGCGCAAACCTTTAGCGGTTTGCTTTGTTCAGCCTTGGCTTGGGGTATTGCTAAACTGCTCCCCAAACACAAAACCGTTATGAAAAACTTGTTTATGTGCATATTTACTCTCATCAATGCCGGGTTAAATAGGCGCGGATAAATCCGCACCTACATACAGTTTTAATGTAACTAATTAATCCGATTGCCCATGCTACAGTCTGCCTTGAATCGCACAGTAGTCTTGAGCGCCATGCCGGAGTACAAGGCTGGCCTTGTATGCGTAAATCATCCAAAGCCAGCTTTGGACTCCGGAACAACATCATGCAGATATCGCACACGACGGGGTGGTGATGCTCAACATGGGAACGGGAGATCTGAATAGTTATGTTTTAATAACCTAATGCAAACACCATCACACCACCGCCTTGCTGCGTGTAGTGGGCCAGTTCTTTAAACGCACCGACCGCCCCCAAACCTGCGGTAGGATCCTGCAAGTCGAACACTAAACCGACACCTGGCCAGCCGCCGACACCGTAGTAAATCGCCACATATTGTTTGCCTTTGTGTCCAAAGGTGATTGGATGACCGATAACGCCGGAAGGCAGTTTGAATTTCCATAATTCTTTACCGTTTCGTGAATCCAGCGCTTTGATGTGACCGTCCAAGGTGCCGTAGAAAACCAGGTCGCCCGCTGTTGCGGTGGTACCGCCCCAGACTGCAAATTTTTCCTGAATTTCCCATTCGAATTTACCGGTAACGCCATTCATCGCTTTAACTTGCCCCAAGGTGCCTTTAGGCCCTGGATACATGTTCAGCGTCGCACCGACAAAGAATTGGCCGGCACGATAAGGCAGCATGAACGGTTCCCAGTCCATGCAAATATGGTTGGTTCCCATGAAGAACAGTTTTTTGTTGGGATCGTAAGATTCGATGCCCTGGTTGTGATAACCCATGGCGGACGGGCAAATCCCTTTGGCTTCATGATCCATGTGGGTGGAAAACTCAGGATCGCGAACCGGCAAGCCGGTTTTTAAATCGACTTTTTTAACCCAGTTGACGGTATCGTCGATTTTAAAGGCGTTGACCAAATCGCCGTTTTCCCGGTTCAGGGTATAAACCAGACCGTTGCGGTCGGGATGGGTCAGCAGTTTGGTCATTTTGCCGTCAACGAGCTGCTCCGATAAGCCCATGTAGTTGACGCCGGCGTAATCCCATTCGTCATGGGGCGTTTTTTGATAACCGAATTTCGCTTCACCGGTATTGATGTCGCGACCCCAGATGGTCATCGTCCATTTGTTGTCGCCCGGACGCATGGTTTCATTCCACGGCGCGGGATTGCCTGAGCCGTAATAGAGCATGTCCAGATCGGGATCGAACGCATACCATCCCCAGTTGGTGCCGCCGCCGATTTTCCAGGCATCGCCTTCCCAGGTTTTAAGACCCAGGCCGAATTGACCGTAATGCGGGTTGGCGCTGTTAAAATCCTTGGCGAGTTTTATGTCGGCATCAGGACCGGTCGCATAAACGCGCCATGCCTGTTTGCCGTCTTTAATGTTATAGGCGGTGGCATAACCTCTTACGCCCAATTCCGCGCCTGAACTTCCGACAATGACTTTATCTTTAGCCACAAAAGGCGCAACGGTCAGCGTGGAACCCATCGCAATATCGGAATTTTCCATTTTCCACAACAACTCGCCGGTCTTCGCGTTTAACGCAACGATATGGCCGTCCAGCTGATTCTGGAAAATAGTCGCCGGATGATCGTCGTCGGCGGGTGCGTAAGCCAAGCCCCTGTTCACCACATCGCAACAGGCTACTGCGCGGGCAGCGGGGTTTTGTTTGGGCTTGTATTCCCATAATATTTTGCCCGGCTCATCCAGGTCAATCGCAAAAATATTGTTAGGGAACGGCGTATGCACATACATGATGCCGTCGATGACCAGCGGTCCGCCTTCATGTCCGTTCAGCACGCCCGTAGAAAACGACCAGACCGGTTGTAGATGCTGGACGTTGTGCGCGTTGATTTGGGTCATTTCACTAAAGTGGCTGGCACTGTAGTCCTTGGTCTGCATGACCCAGTTAGTATCTTCTTTCGACAGTCTCGCCAAGGCCTTGTTGGCCTGTGTCGGCATGGAAACCGTCAATAGGGCGCCGCTACAGACAGCCGATGCGACAGCGGCACGGGTGAATTTGGAAATCCGCATAGTTCCTCCAGGGGTTATGATTGTTGTACTTATATAAAGCCGAGCCCGTGCGTATCAATAAAGTTTAAGTAAGACAACCAGCTTTCTTGATCAAAACGTTTGCAATGCCTCATTGAGATGCAGGGCTGAGCAGGCGGTCATAGTACGGGAGTCGTTGCTTGCAGCGTTACGGAATAAGCCCGGAAATCGGCGGGAAAAATCCCGAAATAAACCAAGAAAACTTCCTACGCCGTTTGGAAGGGTATAGCTATCCAGATAAGTTTTGTTCTGCATCCGTAGGGCGTGCTGTGCGCGCCTTAACTCCTAAGGCGCGCCACAGCACGCCCTACAGTGAATGTCCTTATGCCGGGAACAGCAGCGAGAGGGCGAAACTTTTCTGGACAACGATAAAACAGGAAAAGCTCCTATCGATTTACCGTGTATAAACAGGCATGATGATTGTTTTGACACGTTAAGGAGCAAAGTAGTGGCGGGTAAGATTAGTGTGTTATTGGTGGATGATCATGCCGTGGTTCGCACGGGTTACAAAGCCTATCTTTCCTTATCCGATAAAATCGGACAGATTTATGAGGCGGATCGGGGCGAAACAGCTTGTCAAATGTACAACCAACATCAACCGGATATTGTCGTAGTGGATTTATCGATGCCGGGCATAGGCGGTTTTGAGAGCATCCGGAGACTGATCAACCGTGATCCGCACTGTAAAATCCTGGTATTCAGCATCCACAATGAACTGGTCTATGTGACGCGGGCGCTTGCGGCCGGAGCCAAGGGATATATCACCAAAAGCAGCGTGCCTGAAACGCTGATTACTGCGGTGTATAAAATTGCCCAAGGCGGGACTTACGTCGATCCTGAAATTGCCCAGCAACTGGCCGTTTCCATGGCCGGCGAACAGGACGAAGCGGAAAAAATCAAACTCCTTTCCCCTAGAGAATTCGATGTGTTCTGTTTATTGGCGAATGGCTATACAGTTCGAAAGGCGGCGGAAAAGTTGTGTTTGAGTTATAAAACGGTATGTAACCACGGTACCGTAATCAAGGAAAAAATGGGCGCGGAAACACTGGCCGAGCTGACCTTGCTGGCAAGCAGACAAGGGCTTATTGAAGTGCGCGAGAATTAATCATGGTGCAGGAATAATTCCTTGTGACTGCACCAATATTCAGTCTTGATTTTATTTTTCCAGCTTTTGTTTTGGTTATGTCATCGTTAAGTGTTGAAGACAACTCATCATTACGCTTAGGAAAAAGCAATCAACACATTGCAACGGGAGTGCAAGCTTTGCTTGTGCTTGCAGGCGAAGCCTGCACTCCAGTAGTCAGTAGCTTCCATACTTAACGATGAGATAGCCTTTGTTTTAGCCCCATCAAACCGTTCTTGAAAAACGTATTCATCGCTTTAACTGCCGCCGCATCATTCAGGTTTTCGGGTGGGGTATTGCCGCTATCGCCGCGATAGAAGCGGCTTTTTAGCGTAACCACGCTGGTGTTGGCGTCGCTCCCGGCCGTTACCTGAATGTTGGTGGTGTATGAACCGACCGGAAATGCCGTTACATTCTCGATTTTAAGGCGGTAATTGTATTCATGATCTTTATCGCTGTAAAAATCCAGGCTTTCTACCAGTTGTCCGCCATTTTGCAGGGTAATGGTTCTAATGCCGTCGGAGGCGTTTTTGCCATCGCCTGAACTTGCTTTGACATCAGGGTGCCAGCTTGCAATGGCGTCAAATTGCTTGATGGCA
This sequence comes from Methylobacter sp., assembly GCA_030653175.1. Classification (GTDB taxonomy): domain Bacteria; phylum Pseudomonadota; class Gammaproteobacteria; order Methylococcales; family Methylomonadaceae; genus Methylobacter_A. The sequence goes on along the minus strand of JAURZV010000075.1, from coordinate 8,834 downwards.
TTCCAGACGGTGTCAACAGGAGCATTAATCGTGATGCTTTCTTTGGCTTTTTGCGGGGTTGGTCCGTGAGCAAGAGAGGTAACGGGGAATAATAGGAAACTCAGTAATAGGTAGGGTAAACGGATCATGTCATTAATGCCATTAATTAAAATGACCTATTATTCATAAATCCGGGCAAAAGGTATTGAGTGATTTTCCTGATAATGGCAGGGAAATTTTCTTTTTTAAGTCGGCAATAAAAAGGGCGGGTTAATGGCGCCCGCCCTTTTTTTGTATTTGGAAACGCCTGATGAGTTAAGCGTTTACGGTTTAGTTGCTCAGATAAAGTTATTTAAGCACTTCCAGCTGCACTCTGCGGTTGTTGGAGCGACCTGCTTCGGTCTCATTGGTGTCGACAGGTCGGGTTAAGCCGTATCCACGGGCAGTCAATGTTCCACCGTTTTGGATATTGCGATGTAAATAGTTTTTAACGGCTATCGCCCGGCGCTCGGATAATCTCTGGTTGTAATTCACGGTGCCGGTGCTGCTGGTGTGGCCTTGCACTTCAATATTTACGCCGGGATTTTGTTGAATGACGGTAACGGCATTATCGAGTTCACGGTAATATTGGGGTTTGATGTTGCTTTTATCGTTGTCGAATTTTATATCGACAATCCAGCAGCCGAATGGGTTAACGTGAGCGCCTTTTAAGGTATCCAGGCATTTATCATTGCAATTGTTGACACCGTCAGCATCGTCATCCAGTGTCGAGCAGTCGGCAACCGGCGGCGCGCCGGCTTTTAAGAAGATGCTTTGCACAAATTTAGTCATGCCGTCGGGGCTGGAAATTCGTTCGGCGGTAGTGCCAAAGCCGCAGCCGGCAATATCGGAAAGTTGATTTAATACGGCTTGTCCGTATTTGTCCTGTTCATTGCCTACCCAGACAGTATAAATGCATAGTTTGTCGCCATACCGTTGTTTTAAGGATTTAACGGCTGGGACAGGGTCGGTGTCTACTCCTCCATCGCTGAGGATCAGTACAGCGATATTGCCCGTCGTGGTTGATAAGTCTTTGGTGGTTTCTTCAATTGCGCTATCGAGCGGTGTACCGCCGCTTGCGCAGGTCAGTGTATCTATTCCGCTGCCGAAAGATGGTTTTGAATAGCTGGTCGGCGCCTGATTAAGCCGGGTGAATTTCCAGGACAGACAAGGACCGAAACCGAAACTGCGGATGCTGGAAGTCAGCTTTAGGTCGGGGATGCTCAGGTTTATTCTGCTCAGGATTTCTTTTTCAACGGATAATTTTGTAGGGGAGGGTTGAGCTCGGTAGCCGGTACCCAGATAATTTTCTGCCATTGATGATGATGAATCGTTGATGACAAAGAAGTTATCGGCTTTTTGTATATATTGTCCTGAAGAGACCAAGCCGTTTAGGTCTTGAGGATGAAAGATTTCGAAAGTGCTTAACGGTTGCGAGGCGCAACCCGACATAAGCACGCTTGTAATAGCTGCTGCAATGATAAGTGCTTTTTTCATGGAATATCTCCTTGTGACCAAATCGTTTAAGATAACGTAATGTTATACAGTGACCAGCAGTGTTGATCCTAATATTGTCTTGAATAGATGACCCTAAAGTAATCAGTTGGAATGGTAGTGCCGGTCACAGGATATAAGAAACAAGCTGTTCATGAAATCAGTGGTAATACTTATCGGAAAAACTTATAGCGGAATGCCGGTCAATGCTTGCATTTTTATATTAACTTTTAATAACGGCTGATTTTCGATGACTGTATGGACCGATATTGCCGAGGATAATTTATCTTTAATCCTTGGCGTGAAATAATGCGGGTTTTTCAATTAAAGCAAAAGGGAGTTACATTGATGTTCAAATTATTTATTCTGGCTTTTTTGTTGTCGCTTTGTCCGGGTGTGCAAGCTCAGCAGCAATCACCGCAGGATGATGTCCGGCAGTTAGCAATGCAAGGCAATGCAGAGGCTCAAGCTAAACTGGGAGCGATGTATTTATTAGGCCGTAATGGTGTTGAAAAGGATGAGCAAAAAGCAGCGGAGTGGATGCTAAAATCGGCAAATCAGGGCTTTATTGAGGCTGAAGTGATTATGGCTGCGCTGTATGACCGAGGTATGGGTGTGAAAAACGATGTTAAAATGGCGACAGCATGGTACGAAAAAGCCGCTACTCAAGGACATGGCCCTTCACTGGCTATTTTAGGCAAAAATGCTGCCGCCAAGGGAGCGGTGGCTTTTAATTATCAAGCGATGCGGTTAAGCGCTTCCAAGCAAATCCCGACTGAGTACGCTAACAAAATCTTACTAACGAAATAATATCAAATGAGTATAAAAACACGTTTTGCCCCGAGTCCAACGGGTTATCTGCATGTAGGCGGCGCCCGCACTGCCTTGTTTTCCTGGCTTTACGCGCGCAAGCATGGCGGAAAGTTTATTTTAAGGATCGAAGATACCGATCTGGAACGGTCCACGCAGGAATCGGTCGATGCCATTTTGGAAGGCATGACCTGGTTGGGGTTGGAATATGATGAAGGACCTTTTTATCAGACCCATCATTTCGATCGGTATAAGGAGATTATTCAGCAGTTGCTGGGTCAGGGCGACGCCTATTATTGCTATTGCAGTAAAGAAGAGCTGGAACAGTTGCGTACCGAGCAGATGGCTAATAAGGAAAAGCCGCGCTATAACGGCAAATGCAGGGATGTTGTCGGGCCGAAAAATGGCCGGGAAGCGGTGATCCGCTTTAAAAATCCGATTGACGGCGTAGTGACAATTCCCGACTTGATTAAAGGCGATATTGTTGTTGCCAATAAAGAGCTGGATGATTTGATTATCGCCAGAGGAGACGGTACGCCTACCTATAATTTAACGGTGGTGGTTGACGATATGGATATGAAGGTCACGCATGTCATACGCGGCGATGATCATATCAATAACACGCCAAGGCAAATGAATATTCTTAAAGCCCTGGGTGCTGCACTTCCAAAATACGCGCATCTGCCGATGATACTGGGTTCCGATGGCGCCAGGCTGTCGAAGCGCCACGGTGCGGTCAGTGTGATGCAATTTCGTGACGACGGCTATTTGCCCGATGCCTTGTTGAATTATTTGGTGCGTCTGGGTTGGTCGCATGGCGATCAGGAGATATTTTCCATTGATGAAATGGTCGAGCATTTCGCGTTGGAAAATGTCAATGTGTCGGCATCTACATTCAACACCGAAAAGCTGTTATGGCTGAATCATCATTACATTATGAATAGCGATCCGGCTCATGTGGCGCGTCATTTAAGCTGGCACATGGGCGAGCTGGGCATCGATCCTTCAGAAGGACCCAGTCTTGTCGATATGGTCAAGGCGCAACGGGAACGCTGCAAAACCCTGGTTGAAATAGCTGCCGCCAGCGTCTATTTTTACAAGGATTTCGAGACATACGATGAAAAAGCGGCTAAAAAGAATTTCATCCCAGGTTCGGATGAGGTTTTGGCTAGGTTGCACGATGAATTTGCAGTCGTGACAGAATGGCAGGGCGAGGCGTTGCACCGGATTGTGGTGAATCTTGCCGAAACCATGACGCTGGGTCTGGGTAAGGTGGCTCAGCCTTTGCGTGTCGCAGTTTGCGGTTCTGCGGTTTCACCGGCGATTGATATAACCTTGTCGTTGTTGGGCAAGGAAAAAACCTTGGCTAGAATACAGCGAGCCATAAACCATATAAAAAACTTAAATTAGTATTGGACACAAGAGGTAATTGCTGTACAATGCCGGTTCTCAACTTAGGGGCCATAGCTCAATTGGGAGAGCGCAACACTGGCAGTGTTGAGGTCAGCGGTTCGATCCCGCTTGGCTCCACCAAAAAGTTGGTAAATCAGTTCTAGTCCCCATCGTCTAGTGGCCTAGGACACCGCCCTTTCACGGCGGTAACGGGGGTTCGAACCCCCCTGGGGACGCCATATATTAAGGCCTATGTGTATAGGTCTTTTTTTTACGAATTTGTCTTTTTATAGTTTTTAGGACATAAAAAGCAGCAATATGATTTACAGTTAAGTGCAGGCTGACTAAACCAGTTTTAGTCCCCATCGTCTAGTGGCCTAGGACACCGCCCTTTCACGGCGGTAACGGGGGTTCGAACCCCCCTGGGGACGCCATTAACAGAAGGGTTATCAGAAATGATAACCCTTTTTTTATGCCTGTCAGTTTTATTTTGGCGTCAGCTATTACGGAATAATCTTTATTAAAAACAGTAATTATTCTATAAAATAGAATTTTCCTAATCATTGCTGTTTCTTATATGCATACGCGTACATTAAGCCTTCTGAAGCACGAGCACGACTTCTCCGTCATCAACAAGAAAGGGGAGCGGCGAACCAAGCAGGTTCTGGTTCTCACCTTTTTAACCATGTTGCTGGAAATAGCGGCGGGCATCCTGTTCGGATCGATGGCGCTGCTTGCCGATGGCTGGCACATGGGGACGCATGTTGCCGCCTTCATGATCGCTATCATTGCTTATCGCTATTCCCGCGTTCATGCGCATGACCAGACCTTTGCGTTTAGCTCTGGAAAAGTGGGTGTTTTAGGGGGATATACCAGTTCTGTTGTCTTGGGCATTGTAGCCTTGATAATGTTGATCGAGTCGGGGCAACGCATAGCTCATCCTCATATAATTCATTTTAATGAAGCTATCGCCGTTGCTGGTTTCGGCCTATTTATTAATTTGATTTGTGCGCTGCTGCTTAAAGATCACCACGGCCATGACCATGACCATGACCATGATCACGGTCATGGTCACAGTCATGATCATAATCTCAAAGCGGCTTATCTGCATGTTCTTGCCGATGCGTTGACTTCAGTGCTGGCCATTATCGCGCTGGTATTGGGCAAATATTATGGCTGGAACTGGTTGGATCCTGTTATGGGAATTGTTGGTGCGCTGATTATTGTGCAATGGTCCTATTCTTTGATCAGAGAGACCAGTCCGGTTTTACTGGATGAAAGCATCGCGTTGAAGTATAAATTGGCTATCAAGGAAAAAATAGAAAGTGATGCCGACAATCGTATTTCAGACCTGCATATCTGGCGGGTAAGCCCCGGACATTTTGCAATAATCATTTCTATAGTATCGCACGATCCCAAAGCACCGGAATATTACAAGGAACTATTAAAGGAGTTTCGCGGAGGTATTAACAAGCTGTCGCATATTACCGTTGAGGTAAATAGATGCACTGGAGATTTTTGTATCAAGTAAAGCTGAAAATGTTTATTTTGGACAAAGCTTAAGTTTCTCGGGTGCTGCGCCGGTGTTGCTCTACCTCCCCGTCCATGGGGTCGTACCTCCGCCATAAGTCATATGGATGTGGTGAATGAGATAGTAGGGGAAAATATATCTATCCATACTGTCGCCGTGCTCATGCTACTTACCGGCATCCATGCAAGCAAATCCAAAGCTGTCTGCCACCGGTTCAATTTGAAAAATCCTGTTAGGCATACGGGTGTTATAGTTTTTTTCTCTCCCTCCCTGATTGCGTTCGCGCAATTTAAAAGAATTGCAATCAGCTATCAAATGCGTGCCAAAGGGCGTTTCAATCGCATCCTGTACCCATTTGACCGGGTAATAACGACCTGTGCCGGGAACTCTTTTTTGAAGAATAAAGTTTTTATCAAACAACAATACTTCGCCTTTGCGCGAATTTGATAGCATATAACCCATGGAATGAGGGCGAATGTGGTGGGCGCCGTTTAAGTCCCTGATTACAATTTCATGTTTTAATGTATCTTTGTCAATTCTGACGACTGTCCCTTGATAAAATAAAATAGTCAGGATTTTTGTCGGGTCATAAGGGTCGACAATGGCGGAGTTAAGATGGGTTGTTTGTAACCGGCCGGGATAATTTTTAGTTCGATGATCCTGTTGCCTATCGAGTACTCGCGTACCGCCGCCATAAGCTTGGTCGTAACCCTGCTCTGTACCCCACCAGGACCAGATGAGATTGCCGTTTAAATCAAACTCCAATAACGCATCAATGCCGCTGGCTGTGACTAATAAACCCTTATCGGTTCGACGCAATGAGCGAACCTGCGTAAGTAATGGGCTGCGTATTTCCAGGTCGATTTCGCCCTTATCATTGAGCCTGGCAATATGTTCGTCACCAGCGACGCCGTCCTTGCAACACGGTAATCCGGTAATAAAATACAGTCCTTCGCCGGCAACATATTGCATGCCAAAAGGTTTGACCGAATGATAACTACCCAGTGATTTAATGCCCCCCAGCTCGCCGTTATGTTCAAACAGTTCAATTTTACCACCGGGAGAACCGCTAAAGACATCATTAGAACGATCTGCACCTTTAATTATTCTGTTTAATCTAAACTTTACATAGTCCCAGTTAGTTTGAGGATAAGAAACAACAAACTTCATTGTATTATTCATTAAATGCTCTTTCGGTTAGAATTTCCCGATTATCCGGTAGTGGAACTTGAAGGTCAACGGAGCGAGAAATAATACTGGCGCGTTATCAGTCATATTTGTGATAAAACAGCGGCTTTCTAATCTTACCCGGTTGATCTGGTGTGGCTCGAAACCCCCCATTCTTTTCTTTTGATATAAAACGCAATCCGGTTAAAAAACGAATGACTATGAAAATACCAATGCAAAAAGGATGGGCTTATTGCCTGATTAGCGTGGCACTGTTAAGTTGCACTACAGTGGACAGCGTTAAGCCTCAGACTGCCACGAAGGTTAAAAATATCATCATGATTATTGGTGATGGTATGGGGCCGCAACAAGTCGGATTATTGTTGTCTTATGCCAGACAGGCCCCGTACGGCGTTATCGTCAACCGTACTACCTCGTTAGACCGTATGATGGAGCAGGGTCGGCTGGGTATTTCCATGACCTATACCGCCGACACGCTGGTGACCGATTCTGCCGCATCCGCAACACAATTGGCAACCGGAAAGTTTGCCGGTGCGGAAATGCTGGGTCTGGATAAAGACGGTAATCTTCAGGAAAATATTATCGAAAAAGCCAGGCGTCTGGGTAAATCAACCGGCCTGGTTTCAGATACGCGTATTACGCATGCAACCCCCGCCGCCTTTGCCGCGCACCAGACGCACCGCAGTCAGGAAAACAGCATCCCGGAAGATTTGCTGGCAACCGGGGCGGATGTCATGTTGTCGGGCGGTTTAAGCTATTGGCTGCCCGAGCAGGCCGGAGATAAAAACTCTGAGCTGCATCAACAATTGGTACGGTTGACGGACAATAGCGTTGAGATTAAATCATCGCGCAAGGACGCCAAAAACCTGTTAACCGTCGCGCAACAAAAAGGTTACACGCTGGCGTTTAACAAGGCGCAACTGCAACAAGCCACAGGTAAAACGCTGGGCTTGTTTGCAAATTCCGGCATGGCGAACGGTATTGTTGAAACTCAAAACCGTGGCGATGCGCGGCATGTTCAACCGACTTTAAAAGAAATGTCCGTACAAGCTTTGGAGATTCTCGACCGTAACGAGCAGGGATTTTTCTTGATGATTGAATCCGGGCAAATCGATTGGGCCGCGCATCGCAATGATACCGGCCTGCTGTTACATGAAATGCTGCGTTTCAACGACACCTTGAACGCCGTGCTGGATTGGGCGGAAAACCGGCAGGACACACTGATTATAGTGACCGCCGATCATGAAACAGGCGGTTTCGGCTTTAGCTATTCCGGTGTGAACATCCCCAAGCCGCACAGTCTGCCGGGAGCCGCATTTGCAGGCGGCACATTGTTTCAGCCCAACTTTAATTTCGGCAATCCTGATGTATTGGACAAAATTTATGCGCAACAACTGAGTTATCACGATATTTTCAGCCAGTTTGATAAGCTGCCTAAAGACCGGCAGACACCGTTACAGCTCACTGAGCTGGTTAACCGCTACACGGAATTTAAGATTACCGAAGCGCAAGCGGTAAAAATCCTGGCAACCGAAGCCAATCCGTTTTATAGGGCGGGGCATGTCTCGCTGGGCGAGAAAGCAGTGCCCAAAATGGAAGTTAATGGTGCATTTTTTGTGTATCAAAAAGAAAATCGCGAAAACCTGTTGGCGCAGGCCGTTGCCGCCAGCCAGCAAGTGGTTTGGGCGACCGGAACCCATACCAGTACGCCGGTGTTCGTTTTTGTAAAGGGCGAGGAACAAGCCATGCGACCCTTTGCCAAAATCCTGCACCATACTCGCTTGGGCCAGTTGGCGATTGATGCCTTGCAGTAAATGAGCGCATTGTTGCCGTGTCATCAAATTTTAACGTGGCTGACTCAGAATAAACCCTTGAATCATTTATCAAGGGTTAACTGCCATGAACAAATTCAAACTGAACAATCTCAATATAATGACTGCATCATTGGCTATGTCTGTTTTGGGTTTAGTTGTAACCTGGGGTGTTGAGCTATTGATTAAGGAATTATTTCACATGGGGTAGTAGGGTGCGCATCGCGCACCATTTTAGAATGCCAACGGCTGGGCGTCGAAAAGGGATGCGATGCACACACTACTGGACTTTGCTAGGCAGCGCGTAGGATGGTGGGTCGAGGTGATGCCGAAACCCATTTTAATCAATCGCCAATGTGATGGGTTTCGCGCTGCTCTACCCATCCTACGCACTAGCTGAGGTCGTAGTCGTAATCGTCCTGCACCTGATCGTTCTCAGGAGTGTGCATTCCTAGGAGGCTGTCGGATTATGCCTCACTAAAAATACTAAGTCATTGAAATATATATAAACTATTTTTTATAACGAAAAGCAATAAAAAATTAATTTATTTTAAAATCAATATGTTATGTGGCTGTGATTTTTAAATCCG
>JAURZV010000072.1 GCA_030653175.1 Methylobacter sp. | reverse complement strand
GGGCAATGACGCGTTTGCTATGCAAATATCAGAAACCTTGGGCAGAAGGGTGACGCCTGGACAGTCTGGACGACCTAGAAAAGCGGAAAATGAATTTAAGTGATATTTCTACCGGAAAAACCGTGGTCTGTCCCTTATTCTTCGTCTTTACAAAACGCAACACCGGTTACGGCCTTGCTGTTTAGCCTGATAAAGCGCCTGATCTGCGCGTTCAAATGCCGTTTCATCGGTGTCGTTCAGGATAAACTCGGTAATGCCGCAGGAAATAGTAATGACAACGGAGGCGCCGCTGGCATTAAAGCCCGTTTTTTCAATAGTTTGACGCAGTTGGTTGGCCAGCACCAAAGCCGATTGACTATCGGTGTTCGGCAGCAGCATGGTAAATTCTTCGCCACCAAAACGGGAAATAAAATCGGTTGCGCGGGAATGATCGGATAATTGCTTGGCGATTAACAGCAGCACTTTATCACCGGCTTTATGGCCATAGCTGTCATTGATATTTTTGAAATAATCAATGTCCCAAACGATAAGGCTTAATGGTATATGGTAACGTTTCCAGCGAGCCAGTTCGGTTTCCAGGCGTTCGTTATAGGCATTGCGATTTGGCAGGCCTGTTAAGGTGTCGCGTAATGCCTGGGTATTGGCAATTTTTAGTTTGGATTTAAGCTCACAGGATTCTGACTCCATATCTTTTATTTTATCAACCAAATCATCCAGTTGCTGCTGTGTTTTCTGGCGTTGAATAGCTTCTTTCTGGCTGTGTTCCTCAATTTCTTTGGCAATACTTGCTAATCGACTGTTGATTATTCCTTTTAAAGGCTCAAGTTTGGTGGCGTTGGTCGAGCTTAACTGTAATTCTTCCATCTGTTCAGAAACGGATTGATCGAGTTTGCTTCTGTTTTCAGCCGATTTTTGAGCGGCCGAGCTGGCTCCCATCACACTTACATCCAGTGCTGCTAATTGTTCAGTGATATGGGAGAGAAACTTATCAATGTCTTGCTGTTCTGATTGGTTGTGGTGTTTGATTTTAAGCAGCAGCTTAAAAGACTTATCCAGAATAGATTCAAAAGTTATTGCGGTTTGATTTGGAGCGGCGAGCAATTGTTTTGCCGTTTGCGCTTGTTGGTCAAAAATGCTCGGTATTTCAATGCTTTCCAGAAAAAGCAATAACTGCCGACTGACAATTCCTATATCGATGTAGTTGGCGATGATATTTGACGCTGAGGCGTCGTCGTCAGAGTCGATAGCTTCAAGTATGGCGATAAATAGTTGATTGGAGCTCTCGAATTTTGCAGTCTCAGCTTTTTTCTTCAGCAGTTTTAGTATGCTTTGTTGTTTTTCAGTTGTGTATCGCCGAAGCAGAAAATCAAATAACGGCTCGATTTCCACTGACTGGTTTTGATCTGGTGTATGCTTGATTTGAGCTACGGAAATGGTGAATTTTTCAAGCTCATTTTTAAGTGCGTGACTATCTATGCCGTTTTTTAATTGATCGCGTATACCCAGTAGATGCGGGTCCAGAAGAGGGTCCAGTCCTGCGGTTGCGATAGTCAGACGTATTATTATCTTACAAAGCAGCTCTTCTTTTTCTTTGCAGGATTCTGTCGATTGTTCCTGCTCATCAAGCAGATCTAAATATTTCTCTTTCCATTTGTCTTGCTCAGCTGTCTTACTAAAAAAGCTCATGATAGACCTTGTCAATGATTAATGAGCGAAAACTAAATAACTTATGCGTTGTGTGCAATGGGCGACCTTGCACGCCGCCGCATTGTTATCGTTTGTTCAAGCTATAAAATATTTATTAAATGTTGATGCACGCCACAATTATTTTGCAGCGCTTTCTTGTTGAATCAGCTGATTGATAACCTCTATCATTTTTTCATGAGAACCGGCTATAGGGCCATTCGTCTTATACTTGCCGTTAATAATGATGGCAGGAACACCGGTTACGCCGTAACGACCGGCCATGGTGGTTGCCTGGCGCATTTTGGCGTCGACCAGAAATGAGTTGTAAGCGTTATGGAATTCGGTTTCGTTAACGCCGTGCGCAACAAAGAACTTAGCCAGCTGATCTTCGGTCTCAAGGGTTTGTTTTTTGTTTTGTATGGCGTCGAAAAAGTCGGTATGAATCTTATCGACTACGCCCAGCGCTTCAGCAGTAAAATAAGCTTTGGCATGTTTGCCCCAAAGATCACTGAATATAGCGGGTTGACGAATAAATTCAACGTTTTTAGGCAGGCTTTTTACCCATTGTTCCAGTAACGGTTCAAGACTATAGCAATGTGGGCAGCCGTACCAGAAGAACTCAATGACTTCAATTTTATCAGGATTATGGGTGGGTTGTGCCGGCGATAGGGTTTCATAGCCAACGGGTTCGGCTTTTAACAAGGCTGAGCAGGAAAATAATAAGATTAATAAGCTGGTTTGAGCGATTTTTTTAAGCATGGGTTAAAGTTCTCGGTAAGCGTGCAGGAAGTGTCAATGCGTTGTAAATTATTTCATCATTGAAATACGATAAGAAACGGCTTTTATTTCTTCATCCGTCATCTTCTTTGCAATCATATGCATTATGTTTTCCGGATTATTACTACGCGCACCGGATTTAAAGTCAGTGAGTGCTTTTATTAAATAGTCGGCATGTTGCGATTTTAATGCCGGAAATGAAGCTGGTTTATTACCTTCGCCAAAAGGGCCATGGCAGGCGATGCAGGCGGAGACTTCGCTTTTTAGGTTGCCGTTGCGATACAGATCGCTGCCTTGAGCGATGATGGCCTGGATAGCGTCTTTTTTGTCGGCCGGCTTATCTGTTGCTGCTGCCGGTTTTTCGTCTTCATCGTCAGACTCCAGGACAGGCAAGGTATTTTCCGAAATTTTTTGTGCCGCGTAGTAAGCGGAAATGTCTGTTATATCTTCATCCGTTAATGGCAGCGCCATAGCCGACATCATCGGATCGTTGCGGCTACCGTCTTTAAATGCGTGCAGCTGCCTTACCAGGTAAGAAGAATGTTGCTGTGCAAGCTTGGGGAATGTTGCTACCATGCTGTTGCCGTTGTCTCCGTGACAACTGGTGCAGGACGCTGATTTTTGTTTTCCTGCGTTAATATTGCCTACAGGACGTAGGTAAGGAGCGTTAGCGTTGCCTTCTGCATGTAAAATACTCATAGCACTGGCCAACGCCAGAGAAATTGAAAGTACCTGCAATTTTTTCTTCATCAAATTCCCCTTCGGAATGGTTAATCATTTATTGTAGGGGCTACCGGCCGGTCGCCCCTACAAGGCTGCTGTGCATAACCAAATTTTACTCTAAATAGTAACTCTAAGCGAGACAACGATGAATCCAGTTTATCATCAAGCAAAATTTATTAACAGTTCACCACATCTCAGCAATACGCCCCCGGATCAGGGTATGGAAGTGGCATTTGCGGGGCGTTCGAATGCCGGTAAATCCAGCGCGATTAATACATTAACTAGGCAAAACGCATTGGCCAGGATCAGTAAAACACCGGGCAGAACCCAGATGCTTAATTTTTTTGAAATTAATGAGCGGCAACGGTTTGTTGATTTGCCGGGTTACGGCTATGCCAAAGTGCCTTTAGCGGTGAAGAAAAAATGGCATGAGTTGATGGAAACTTATTTAACCAGTCGCAAGTCATTATGCGCCATTATTCTGGTAATGGATGTGCGTCATCCCTTAACCGAATTCGACTGGCAGATGATAGAGTGGTGCGAACATACCGGGCTGCCGCTGCATATCTTGTTAACCAAGACGGATAAATTGAATTACGGCGCAGCTAAAAATACCTTGTTGCAGGTGCAAAAGGAGCTAAAGGATGCTAGTTTTCCTTTGACGATACAGCTGTTTTCGGCGTTGAAAAAAACCGGTATTGATGAGGTGCATAGTGCGCTGGATCAGTTGTTTAACCTAAAAGGGCGACCGACCGGTCGCCCTTGCGAGTCAGGATCGGAGTGAAATATCGACACCTTCCTGAGCGAGCAATAATTCGCAACAGCTTGCAGGATTGTTTTGCAGCAAACCTTGATAAATGGCATCAAGACTTGCATCGCTACGGGTGGGTTCATGGTGGGTGAAAAACAGTTTTTTTGCCTTTGCGGCGGTAGCCAGCTTTATCCCCGAATCATAAGTGCCGTGCCCCCAACCTTGTTTGGAGGCATATTCCTCGTTGGTATAGGATGAGTCGACAATCAACGCATCGACATCTTTCATGGCCAGCACGACTTCGTCCCATTTTGCATCGACAAAAGACTGGAATTCGGCATATTCATCATCTTCCGGATCATAGATGTTGAGCTGCGGTTCGTAATCGCCGGTAAAAAAAACCGATTGCCCGTCGCAATCGATTCGATAGCCGAAATTTAATACCGGATGACTGAGCACAATGGGGGTGATTGTGGCGCTGCCTACCTTGACCGGTACCCCCGGCTTGACTGTGGCGTATTCAATCCGGGCATTCAGTTGCGCTTCCCGTATTGGAAAAAAACTGTATTGCAACTGCACGGACAGTGCCCGGTTGATGGTTTCATTGGTTACCGGATCGATTCCGCCGTAGATTGTAATCTGATTGTTCGGGATAAAAATGGGGATGAAGAAGGGCAGGCCCTGTATATGATCCCAATGGGTATGGGTAATGAAGATATGCGCCTGGACGGGCATTTCTTTCAGCAGGTTTTGTGCGAGCGCGTGGATGCCGGTACCGGCGTCAAGAATGATCAAATCATTGGAATGGGTTCTGATTTCAATGCAGGTAGTATTGCCTCCGTATTTAACGGTATTGGGTCCCGGTGTGGGTATGGATCCTCTAACGCCCCAGAATTTAATTTTCATTGTTGTCCTTCGGCTGCATGGATGTAGGAGGTAAGGCACCCAAACCGAGCACTACAAGTTAATAAAAGATTGAGCTTCTATTTTGATGGATTCCAAATCCCCCAAAGCGTCGCACAGGGCAAAGAGGGTCGAGCCAAAGCGGGTGACAATGGATTCCGGGAAGGCTTCTATCATAGGATTGCCGCCATTGCCGAATTGCATATGCTTGCTGATTTGATTAGCGGCAAAAACGCAGTCTCGTAAGACATTTTGGCTATGGGTAAGATCATGATGATGAGCGATGGCATCAATTAACGGATCTGACAGCTCCCATTTTTCGGCTAGTATTTTGCCGGCCTGCGAATGATTAAGACCTATAAATTCGAGTTCGGTTTGATGCAGGGGCAGTTGTTGTTCTTGGCTCTTCTCCAGCGCGAGTTTAAATTCATCAGGCATAAATTCAGCGAATACCACTTTCCCAAAGTCATGCAGTAATCCGGCAACAAAACAATCGCCGCATTCTGTTGAAGATAAACCTATGCGTTCAGCAAGCAGTTTGCTGATTGCTGCAGTGGTCAAAGAATGTAACAGGAAATTGGAGGTATTGAAATTGGCCTTGTTATTGGCACTCAACATGCCCATTGCAGCAACACCCAGGGCTATATTCTTTATGGTATTAAGGCCAATATGCACGACGGCCCTCTGCACCGAGGTGATTTTTTGGGGTAGCCCGTAAAAAGATGAATTAATGGCTTTAAGGATTTTAACGGTCATAATCGGGTCGCATTCAATAACACGGACAATATCTTTTGCCGAGGCGTTGATGTCTGACGTTAATTGCACTATCTGTTGGACGCTTTTAGGAAAGGCGGGCATTTTCTCAACGAGGACGATGAGTTTTTCGTTTTTTGAGTTTGGCATTGTGTGTCGTTAAGCAATAATCAACAAGGAGAGCATAGTTGAGAAAAGTATTTGTCAGTTATTAGTTACATAAGACCGAGGGCATGCTGCCACTATAATACAATACCGTCATAATGCCGAAAAATAAAACTAACCGTTAGTGAGCTTCATCCCAATTATTGCCAATACCTATATCGACAATCAGCGGCACCTCAAGATCGGCAGCCGCACACATGATGGATCTGATCTTGGCCGCGCAGTCGTCTACCTGATTTTGTGCAATTTCAAACACCAGTTCATCATGTACCTGCATAATCATTTTGGCATCCGGCTTTTCGCTGTATAGCCACCGGTCGGTGGATATCATGGCGCGTTTAATTATGTCAGCCGCAGTTCCCTGCATCGGCGCATTGATAGCGGTGCGTTCGGCGTATTGGCGACGTGCCGCATTGCGTGAATTTATTTCCGGTAAATACAACCGCCTGCCGAATAATGTTTCAATATAGCCTTGTTCGCGGGCTTGCTCCCTGATCCTGTCCATATAGTTTTTGACGCCCGGATAACGGGTAAAATATAAATCGATATACGATTGCGCCTGGTTGCGCGACAAGCCCAGTTGCTGTGCCAGGCCAAAGGACGACATGCCGTAAATCAGTCCGAAATTGATGGCTTTGGCAGAACGGCGCAAATCGGTGGTGACTTGCTCCGGAGCAACGCCAAATACTTCAGCCGCTGTGGCCCGATGTATGTCTTCTCCTTCGGTAAAGGCTTTTAACAAGCCCTCATCAGCCGATAAATGCGCCATGATGCGTAACTCAATTTGAGAATAATCGGCAGCGACTATTTTTCTGCCTTCGGGGGCGATAAACGCCTGCCGGATTTTTCGGCCTTCTTTGCTGCGTATCGGAATATTTTGCAAATTGGGATCGGAAGAAGACAGTCGGCCTGTTGCGGCTATCGCCTGATGGTAAGAGGTATGAATCCGACCCGTTTGCCCATCAACCTGCTGCGGCAGTTTGTCGATATAGGTTGATTTAAGCTTGCTTAAACTACGGTGCTCCAGAATCAGCTTGGGCAGCGGGTAATTGAGAGCTAATTCCTGTAGTACCGATTCTTCGGTCGACGGCTGGCCTTTAGGCGTTTTCTTTAACACCGGCAGCTTTTGCCGGTCGTATAGGATATCCTGGATCTGTTTGGGCGAACCCAGGTTGAATACCTGTCCGGCCAGATCGTGAGCGTGCTGTTCAAGGGAGATAATCTGGCTGGAAAGTTCAAGGCTTTGCTGCGCGAGCATGGCGGTATCGATTAACACGCCATTGTTTTCAATCCGGGCCAGCACGCTGATCAGCGGGATTTCCACCTCTGTATATAACTCAAGCAATTTTGGCTGTTGTGCCAGTTTTGCATTGAGCACCCGATGCAGTTGTAAGGTAATGTCGGCATCTTCCGCTGCATAAGGTGCGGCTTGTTCTATCGACACTTTCTGAAAGCCTATGTGTTTTGCGCCTTTTCCGGCCACCTCTTCATAATGGATGGTTTTAACATCCAGATATTCCTTGGCCAGATCGTCCATATTATGTTTGGTTGCGGTGCTGTTTAACACATAAGATTCAAGCATGGTGTCGTGCGCAATGCCGTCTAATGCAATGCCGTGATTAGCCAGTACATGCATATCGTATTTCAGGTTTTGCCCGAGCTTAGGCTTGTGCGGATTTTCCAGCAGAGGCCGCAGTTTTTCCAGTATTTCGGATCGGTCCAGCTGATCCGGTACGCCCGCATAGTCATGGGCTAAAGGCACGTAAGCGGCAAAGCCCGGGGTAACCGCAAAGGACACGCCGACTATCCGTGCCTTGCTGTAATCCAGGCTGGTGGTTTCGGTATCGAAGGCAAACAATTCGGCTTTGTTCAATTGCTCAAGCCAGTCGTTAAAATGCGGCTCGGTTAGTATGGTTTCATACGACGGTACCGATGCAGAAGGTTGAGCGATGCATGAAGCGACTTGTGCTGAATTCGAATTAACGACAACAGGGCCGGTACCGCTCACAGCCGAAGGGCTTGTCCTGGGTGGAGTCGAAGCATCCAGCATTTTTAACCAGGACGAAAATCCCAGTTCAGCCAATAAATTTTTTAGTTCTGCCGTATCCATCGGCTGCTGTTTCAAGTCTTCCATGCTGTAGGGTAAGTCAAGGTCGCACTTAATGGTGGTGAGTTGTTTGGATAAAGGCAGATAGTCCAAGCTGGCGCGTAGGTTTTCGCCGATTTTGCCGGTGATTTCATGGGCGTGGGTCATCAGGTTTTCTAAAGTCTGATAGTGCTCCAACCATTTTGCCGCTGTTTTGGGCCCCACTTTGGGTACACCGGGAATATTGTCGACGGTGTCGCCTATCAAGGCCAGATAATCGACAATCTGTTCCGGCCTGACCCCGAATTTGTCGATAACGCCCTGAATATCCATGCGGATATTGGACATGGTGTTTTCCAGGATAATATGTTCGGTGACCAGTTGTGCCATATCCTTGTCGCCGGTGGAAATAATAACGTCATAGCCTTGTTGTTCAGCATGTTGGGCCAGCACGCCCAGCACGTCGTCGGCTTCTACACCGGGTTCGATAATTAACGGCAAACCCATAGCCCGGATCAGGTTGTGCAGCGGGGCAATCTGTACCCGCAAATCGTCAGGCATAGGCGGTCGATGGGCTTTGTACTGATCGTAAAGCTCGTTGCGAAAGGTTTTGCCCGGCGCATCGAAGACCACGGTGATGTAGTCGCTGTGATAGTCGGCAATCAGTTTGCGCAGCATATTGCTTACGCCGTAAATGGCATTGGTGGGGTCGCCGTTTGCGTTGGTTAGCGGTGGAATGGCATGGTAAGCGCGAAATAAAAAGGACGAGCCGTCAACCAGAATCAGGCGTTTTTTGACGCCCCCCTTTGATAAAGGGGGGTTAGGGGGGATTTGTGTTTGTTGGGACATAGGATTTAGGTTAAAGGTGCAAGGTTAAAGGTACAAGGCTGTGAGAAGTGCTTATGATTGTGGGGGCGACTTCAGTCGCCCGGTTAATCAACAATTTGGCGACTACCAAAAGTAGGCGCTTTAGGCGAAGTCGCCCCCACATCGCCCCAACATCAAGTTTTACGTTTAACATCGACGATATTAGGCAGTTGGCTTATTTTATTAAGCACTTGGCTTAACTGATCGGTATTCTCAATTTGAATGGTCAAATTGAGCAGCGCTGAAAAATCGGGATGCGTATCCAGTACCGCATTGGAAATATGGATTTTAGCCTGGGCTAAAATCTGGGTCACGTCATTCAGCAAATTATGGGAGTTAAAGGCATGGATGACAATAGGGACAGCATAGCTGGCTTTTTTTGTACCCCAGTTAACCGAAATAAGCTGGGTCTGTTTTTCGGGGCTAAGGTGCAAGATGTTTTCGCAGTCTTTCCGATGGATAGTAATGCCTTTTTTGTGGGAAATATAACCGATAATGTCATTGCCCTGAACCGGGGAGCAACAATGTGCAAGAGAAGTCAGGACGTTATCAATACCTTCTACGGAAATTGCTGATTTAATTTCGGGCTTTTTGCGTTGAATGGGCGCCGGCGGAGCTTCCAATTCAGGTATCTTAAAAAACGCCGCAAGCTGACGGCTGTTAATATCGCCACGGCCTATGGCTTCGAATAATTTATCGGTATCCGGCTGATTAAAATGTTGTCGGGGCGACCGGCCGGTCGCCCCTACGGTTAACACAGCATTTTTCAACCCCAGCCGCTGACTTTCCTTGTCCAGAATAGCCTTGCCTGTGGCTATGTTTTGGGCTTGCTGCTGATTTTTAAACCAGCTTTTGACTTTGCCGATCGCAGCCGATGTCTTTAAATAGCCCAGATTGAGGTCGATCCAGTTGTGATTGGGTCCGCCCTCTTTTGCAGTCAATATTTTCACCTGCTCGCCGGATTTTAAGGTATAGGTCAGCGGCACAATGCGGCCGTTGACTTTTGCCCCACGGCAGCGGTGTCCTATTTCGGTATGGATGGCATAGGCAAAATCCAGCGGCGTAGAGCCTTTAACCAAGTCGATTAATTTGCCGGCCGGTGTTAAAACGTAAACCCGATCATTAAATAATTCGCTACGAAAGTTTTCCGATAGCGTTTCATCGCTGCCTTCCTTTCGGCTACGCTCAGGATTGGTTTCGTCCAGCAACTTGCGCAAAGAGGCGATGTTTTTTTCAATGGCCGCGTCATGCTTGCCGCCTTCTTTGTAAGACCAATGTGCAGCAACCCCCAGCTCGGCAAAGTCGTGCATTTGTTGGGTGCGGATTTGCACCTCGATACGATTGCCGTCAGAGTCGATAATGACGGTATGCAAAGACTGGTAGCCGTTCTCTTTGGGATTGGCGATGTAATCGTCAAATTCCTTAGGGATAGTTTGCCAAAGGCTATGTACAATACCTAAGGTGGCATAACAGGAAGTCAGGTTGTCGACAATAACGCGCACCGCCAGCAGGTCGTAAAGTTCGTCTATGTCCAGTTGCTTGCGGCGCATCTTTTTCCAGATGCTGTAAATATGCTTGGGGCGACCGTAAATCTCGGCAGAAATTCCCTGTTCGGCGAGCTTTCCCTGCAACAGTGCAATAAAGTTATTGATGCAGTTTTCCCGCTGCAAGCGATTATCGGTCAGCGACTTGGCGATACGGCGGTAGGATTGGGGCTTCAGATAGCGGAAGGCCATGTCCTCCAGCTCCCATTTTAACTGGTGAATGCCCATCCGGTTGGCAATCGGCGCATAAATGTCCAGCGTTTCCTGGGCAATAAAGCGTCTCAGCTCATACGATTCTCTGGGCAAGACCTTAAGCCGTTGAACCCGATAAGCCAGCTTTATTAACACGGCGCGGACATCCTGAGTCATAGACAGCAGCATTCGGCGCAAGGTTTCCGTTTGACTCGGCTGGTCGGTCATTTCCAGCGAATAAACGGTTAACTTATTCAGCCAGTTAACATCGTCAACCAATGTTGCAACCGTTTCGCCGAACTGCGCTTTAATGTCAGGCTTTGGATTTAAATGAGCTAAGCGTGGATCGCTTAATATCGCGGCGAGGATAGTTTTCAGATCGACATTAAAGTCCATCAAAATTGCCGCTACCTCAACGCCTTTGGGGCGAAAATAATGGGGATCTTCAGGGATTTGCGCGATAATCGCCAGCGCCCTATTTATCTGTTCTGTATCGGGAGCGGAAAATCCGCTAAAAAGTTGTTTATTGGGCTCGGTGTCTTTTTGCATCAAACGATAGTCAATAATTTGAAAACTTGGCGGTTATGATAGGTCAATGCCGGCAAATGTAACAAGCAATCATTGCCTGTACGGATGTAGATAAGGTGCGTGAGCACGACGGCATGGACAGAATTTGCTCCTCGGTAATTGCCCTGCATTACTCTACTACACGCCATCCATGGCGTTATGCAATATCTGCTTGCCTGCATGGATGTAGTAAGGGGCGTGAGCCGGAGCGGAAGCTTCGCCTAAAGCGCCTGCTTTTGGTACAGAGCGCTGAAAATTAATCTGTTAAGTACCGCAACTTCTCATTACCACCAGGCAACATTAGGAATCAAATCGGCTACGCACGGAATGCCGGCAAACAGGTAATTAAAAGCCTTTATTCACCACGAACGACTGCATGGATGCAGGAGGTAGAGCACCAACAGTAGGCGCTTTAGGCGACGCAGGAGCAGTTGCCGAGACACGAAGGACACGAAGTTTTATTTCTTCGTGTCTTCGTGGTGATAATCTTTTTAAGTTTTTTAACCCGTTATTAATGAGAAGTTGTACATTATCAAGGTAATTTAACCGGTAAGGTATTCGCCCTGTGGGGGCTGGCGTTTAAACCCAATGCCGATGACATGCGCGATGCGCCAAGCCGGGTTGTGCTGGAAGCATTGATTGAAGCAGGCGCAACGGTTCAGGCCTTTGATCCTGAAGCGCAGCAGGAAGCGAGACGGCTTTATGGCGACAAGCCGGGCTTGAGGTACTGCGACTCGCCCAAGGACGCCTTAAAGCAAGCCGATGCTTTGGTAATTGTTACGGAATGGAAGCAATTTCGCAGTCCTGATTTTGATGCGTTGAGTCAACAACTGCAGGATAAGGTGATCTTTGACGGCGGTAATTATGTATGAGCCGAACAGGGTTAAGCGTAGCGGATTAGCCTGCTATGCGATAGGGAGATAAAAAAGTTGTATTTATAAGGCAAGCGTCTAAACTTAGCGGCGAATGGTTAATAATAATTTTGGTTGGCATATATAAAACTGTTCTCAAATCATAAATCACATAATTTTTTACAATAGGAAAATAAAGATGAAAAGATTATTAGTTGTGTTATTTGCCGCCTTCTGCTCATTTAATGTCATTGCCTCACCTGTAAACATCAATACCGCTGATGCAAAAACGATAGGGGAAGCCCTGTCAGGTATAGGTCTGAAAAAAGCCGAAGCCATTGTTAAATATAGGGAGGTAAAAGGTGAATTCAAAACAGTGGAGGATTTGGTTAACGTTGATGGAATCGGTGCGAAAACCGTCGAAAAAATCAAAAATGATGTCTTGTTAAGCGATGCTGCGGCAGTTGCGGATCAAAAAACTGATAAAAAGATAGAAGAAAAAACCAAGTAGATTATCGGTAGTTATTTCAAGCGACCAGCAGTTTCTAATTGTATAGAGACTGCTGGTTTTTTGTTGTGTGGGGATTACTTGAGCTTTTTTGGGTAACTGATCCTTTGAACAGAAGAATGCAGATATTGCGTGAGCAAATATCTGTCCATGTAAGCAACGCGGTATGCCACTTAAATCGAATATCTTAAAAGCGGAAAAGGATAGCTTTTAACCGTTAACTGAATACCAACGATTGCAGCCGCTGAATGCGTACGGGCAATAAAATCCGCAATCATTGCCGAGCAAAAAACAGGCTGATTAAAAATACTGTAAAATAATCAAACAGGCCTGACTCAAGCAATTGCCGACGACTGCATGGACAGATATTTGCTCCTGCAATATCTGCATTCCCCACTTCCATGTGGGTTATGCAGGAGGTAGAGCAATGCAGGAGCAATTGCCGAGGAGTGCTGGTGTTATTTGTTGTTTTTTAATTGCAATGGTTTGATATGAAATGAGTGAAGAATACGAATATGATGATGAGGCGGAAGAATATTACGCAATCCGACCTAATAAAACACAAATAAAAAAAGATATGGCTGCGCTTTTTGCTTTAAGCGAAGAAATGTCGGAGTTACCGGCGGGACAATTAAAAACGCTTGAGCTTCCTGAGATCATTAATAAAGCCGTTGTAGAAGTATCGGGAATGCCGCATAAAGGCGCGAGAAAACGGCTGCTGAAATTTATTACCGGCCAGCTCCATAAGATAGATATAGAACCTATTTTAGAGAAACTGTCGCGTATCAAAAATAAAAGCGCCCACGCTGTCAGGGAGCATCATGTTGCTGAGCGTTGGCGGGATAGGCTGATTGCGGAGGGTAATGACGCCTTGACCGCCTTGCTTGACGAGCAACCTCATGCCGATAGGCAATTATTAAGACAATTATTACGTAATGCTCAAAAAGAAGCCGAAGCCGGTAAGCCGCCCAAATCTTCCCGTCTGCTATATCGCCAACTGAAAGAATTGTTTAAGGTTGAAGGCGAACCGGAGGATGAATCAGGGTTTGAGGATGAGCAGGAAGATGATTAATTGTCCGTCGCTCCATCAGCTTAACAATCGCTAAACAGGTCCATTTGTCGGAAATAAGTCTGGCCGGACTTGTTTTCCAGCGATGACAGCGTAACACCTAACAAACGGACATTGCGCCTGCCTATGTCGGTGTCTTTCAATAAGTCTTCAAGAATGTCGCCTAGGATCGATGCCGCCGTAATGATATGGGGCAGTGTCCGGCTACGGGTGATTTGCACAAAATCGTGATATTTGATTTTTACGGTTAGGGTATGGGCGACCAGCTGCTTTTCGGCGGCTTTGCTGAGTGCCTTTTCCAGTAAGTTTTGCAACTGCGCGATGACATCTTGTTTAAGCTTAATATCGTGTTGAAAAGTAATTTCCACGCCCAGCGACTTTCTGACGCGGTAGTTGCTGACGGGGCGGTTGTCTATGCCTCGGGAAATACTGTAATAATGCAGTCCGGCCTTGCCGAAATAGTGCTGCAACATTTCCAGCGGTAGCGCCTTCAAGTCCTTGCCGGTCTTGATGCCCAGCGAGTGCATTTTTATCGAAGTGGCTTTGCCTACGCCATGAAACTTTTCGATCGGAAGCTGTTCGGCAAAGTCTGCGCCCTGTTCCGGGGTGATTAAATACAGCCCGTCCGGTTTGTTGATGTCCGAGGCGATTTTGGCGAGGAATTTGTTATAAGAGATACCCGCCGAAGCAATCAGCTGGGTTTCACGTTTAATCGCTGCCTTGATGGCTTTGGCGATTAATGTGGCAGAGCCTTGATGCAAGCTCGCACTACTGACATCCAGATAGGCTTCGTCCAGAGAAAGGGGTTCAAAAAGATCGGTGTAGTCGGCAAAGATTTTTCGAATGGCCATTGACGCTTCTTGATAAGCTTCGAAGCGGGGTTTTACAAAAATAGCCTGCGAACATAAGCGGTAAGCATGAGCTGAAGGCATCGCGGAATGGATGCCGTATTGCCTTGCTTCATAGCTGCAGGTTGCGACAACGCCGCGAGAGTCCGGAGCGCCGCCGACGATCAGCGGCTTGTTGCGGTATTGCGGGAAATCGCGTTGCTCTACGGCCGCAAAAAAGGCATCCATATCAATATGAATGATTTTGCGGGTAGAGTTCATTAATCTAGAAAAATCGTAACTACTCAGCAGTTAAAAAAATGGAACGCTGATGACGCTGATAATTATGATTAAATAAGATTTTATCTGTGTTCATCATATTCATCCGCGTCATCTGCGTTCTATTGTGTTTGAGAACGCTGAGTAGTTACGAAAAATCATTTCATCCACGAAAACCAAAAGTAGGCGCCTCTAGGCGACACAAAAAGCACGAAAATATTCAAAGACATACCAAGCTGTCGACTGCACTCAAAGTGTGAATAGCTAAATTAATACAACGTACTGATTTATTTCGTGTCTTTCGTGCTTTTCGTGGATAAATCGCCGTATTTAGGATTAATGTTATTTTGCGGAGTTTTTCGCTTCCGGCAGTTGCAGTTCTGCGGTCATATTCCAGTCGGAGAAAGGAAAGGGCAGGGTTTCGGTATTGAAAGTCAGGAACAGCAAAATATGGTACGTATAAATGGAAAGACTGCGTCCGAAATTAAGAATGTTGACGTTAGCTTTGCCGGTGAGCAGCGTTGATGCCACCTGCAATATAATAACGGCCCAAAGCAGCATTCTGACCAGTCCGCCGATAGCCGCAAAAATAAGCATAAAGAAAATTCTTTTCCAGGTGCTGATTTGTGTCAAGTTGTAATTTATTTGTTCATCCATCGTAATTAACCTCGGTTCATAATGTCGCGTAAATCAAGAGCCGCTGCATTCGCGCGAGCTATATAATTTGCCATTGACAGGGAGTAGTTGGCGAAAAGACCATAGCCGCTACCGTTTAAAATCATCGGGCTGAGAATGGGGGTTAAGGCATTTTCCAGCGCCTTAATCATGATGTCAACGGTACGCATGGCTCGTTTGTCCAATAAAATATCCTCAAAGTCATGTTTGATGGCTCTGAGTATATGCAACAACGCCCAGCTTGCACCGCGCGCTTCATAGAAAACGTCGTCAATCTCCAACCAGGTTACTCTGGCTACAGAGGTGCCTTTTTCATCAGCGGCTTCACGCTCCAGCTCGGTCAATCCGGGACCGTAGTTGCCACTGGCACTGTTTGCGGTCAAGCGGGTGGAAAGCCCGCCCAGACGCTTAATCACAACTTCGGTGTATTGCCACAGATTGTCGGCACGGGAATAAAATTGAGCTTTTTTTATGGGGCCGCCGTATTTTTGCAGACGTTCCATGTACTTATGCAAAGCCTCGACGCCTTTTTGATATTCGGCTTCCGTTGACGGCAGAGCCCATGAGTCGTTTTCGTAATAGAAATAAGGCTCGGCAATCGCAAGATCACGATCTTCGGCCGATTGAGATTGATCTCGGGCAAAGTGGTTTCTTAATGCCGATGTGGCATCGCGCAGCATGACTAATGCGCCATACTCCCAATTGGAAATGTTGTCCAGAAATACGCCCGGAGGCGCGACATCGTTGGTAATATAACCACCGCTTTTATGCAACAGAACCTCGGCGATATGAGCCAGGGTGTTGGTGTAGACATAGCCGACAGGCATAGTGTCGGTGGAATGGGTTTCTTCGGCGCGTTTTACGGCTTCGTCCATGACATTAAACTGCCCAGGCTCTCTGCCCCACCAAGCTCCCAGGAAGACCAGGATGACCACCACAATGAGGGCAAAAACACCAAAGCCCCAGAGTATCCCTTTAGATTTTATATCGTTCAGTGTATCGTTTGCCGCCATTTTTGAAATCCCGTAAAGAGGTTTTTTCGTAGGATCGAAAAACATTTCATCCTATTTTTTTTATATGAAAAATTGACTACATGGTAGCAGGTTTTTTTGTTATTTGCTTATGGCGCAAGCGGCTATAACGGTTTTTTTTTGGCTCTTGGGTGTGCTTTATCATAGATTTCAGCCAGATGCTGAAAGTCCAGATGAGTGTATATCTGGGTCGTGCTGATATTGCTGTGTCCGAGCAGTTCCTGAACGGCTCTTAAGTCCTGACTGGATTCAAGTAAATGGCTGGCGAAGGAGTGTCTCAGCATGTGCGGATGGATATGTTCGGCAATACCTTTTTTTTTGCACCACTGGTTCAGTCTTAATTCAATGTTGCGTTGACCGAGCCTCCGAGCCCGCGTTGAAACGAATAACGCGGGCTCGGAGGCGGGGATTTTTACGGCGCGTTGCTGTAACCAGTTTTCAATAGCTGCAACAGCTTTGCTGCCTACCGGTAATACTCTGGATTTACCTCCCTTGCCTATGCGGACAGTCAAGGTGCTGTCCGGCAAGTCAAGGTCGGTTAAATCAAGCGCCGCCAACTCACTCAGCCGCAGGCCGGATGAATAGAATAATTCGAACATGGCCAGATCGCGTATTTCCAGCAGTGAGCTTGCCCCGGCTTCCAGCAAGCCGGATAACTGATCGACATCCAGTGTTTTAGGCAGCTTCCTGGCTTGTTTGGGCGCTTGAATATGCTGCGCAGGATTTATGTCGGCTTGGCCTTTTTTTAACAGGTAGTTATAAAAACTGCGAATAGCGGACAGCTCACGTTGCAGGCTTTTGCTGCTTAGGCCTTTCCGGTGCCGGCTGGCTATATGGGAGCGAATATCGGTGTGCTTCAGGTCGGCCCAATGGGTTATGGCCTTGTCTGTGCAATAGCGGGATAGATGTTTAATATCCCGCTGATAACTTTTTACGGTGTGCTCCGAGGCGCGAACTTCGACAGTGAGCTGCTTGAAAAAGTCAGCCAGCAACAGTTCGGCATCGGAATCCATGTTGTTAACGTTGCTGCAACAAGGTGATCAGCCGGGTACCTATGATTTCACTCATTTGGTTTAAAAACAGGTTGCCCATGCTGTAATGGAACCGGCCTTCTTCCCGACTGCCGATGGCTAAAATGCCTTCGAGTTCGGTAAAGGCCAGGGGGATAATGGCGCAGGATTTTACTTCAAACGCCAACTCGCCGAATAATACTCTTGCCTGAGCTATAGTCGGGCGACCGCATTTGGGCTGATTGCCGGCCAGTTCGCCGGCAAACGGTTCCAGGTCTTTGCTGTCCGGTTCAATAAACAGATTGCTAATAGCGGTGTTCGGATTGTGTTTGATGATGCGCACCGCAACAAAATCGATCAAAAAATATTCCGACAGCACTACATCCAGGTTGGCGACTGCTTCTTCCAGCGTTGTTGAATCCAGCAGCGCCAGAGTCAGTTTGTGCATACGGTTCAGGGAAGTGTCGTTATCTCTGGCTATTTCTATCAGCGCAGTGAGCTGGTTTTCCATGTCATGATGCCGGCTTCTAAACAGTTCCAGCTGTTTAGAAATCAGGGAGACCGCACTGCCGGTGGGATGAGGGATACTCATGTGTTCCAGCAAATTCAAGTGCTCATGGAAGAACTCGGGATGTTTTCGCAGATAGTCTTCAACCTGGGTTGAAGTGAGTTCAGATGACTGCATGGCCGCGACTGCTCCCGGCAGTATCGCGGCATTTCCTTCATCCGTGGAGGTCAGGTCGGGAGGTAGGGTCATTACCGGGGGGTGTTCGTTCATAGCGTTATTTGTCCTTCAAAAACAGAAATGGCAGATCCCGTCATTAAAACCGGTTCGCCACGGCCAGGCCAATTGACGGTGAGCGTTCCGCCGGGCAGGTCAACACTGACAGTATGATCCAGCAGATTGTGTTCAATGCCGATGACCGCGGCGGCACAAGCGCCGCTGCCGCAAGCCAGGGTTTCAGCCGCGCCGCGTTCATACACACGCAGTTTAATGTGTTGGCGATCTACGACTTGCATAAAACCGACATTAACCCGTTCCGGGAAAAAAGCATGGCTTTCCAGGGCTTTTCCCAATTCAGCCACCGGCGCGGTTTTAACATCCGTGACTTGAATAACAGCGTGTGGATTGCCCATCGAAACAGCGCCAAAAGCTTTTTCAGTATCGTTAACCAGCACCGTATAAAAGCGGGATTCTCCTTCCGCCAGCAACGGGATTTCAGCGGGTGCGTGTTTTGGGACGCCCATATTGACCGTGATCAGGTTATCGTCATCAAAACGCAGTAGCAATTGACCTGAATTGGTATCGACGCGGATTTCATCCTTGTCCGACAGCTTTTTATCGCGTACAAAACGGGCAAAGCAGCGCGCGCCATTGCCGCATTGAGCGACTTCGCCGCCGTCCGCGTTAAAAATCCGGTATTTGAAGTCGGCATTGGCGTTTACAGCCTTTTCGACCAGTAACAGCTGGTCAAAGCCTATGCCAAAGTGCCGGTCGGACAGCAGCCGGATTTGCTCGGACGTTAAGCCGATGTGCTGATTGATGGCGTCAATGACCACAAAATCATTACCGAGACCGTGCATTTTAGTGAAGTTGATCATTTATATATTAAATATAATGGATTTAATTGTTCACCACGAAGACACGAAGAACACGAAGCTTTATCTTATTTCTTCATGTCTTCGCGGTGAATATTTATGTCTTAGGGCAATAAATGCTCGCCCGCCCAAAGCTGTGCAATCGTTTCTCTTTCCCTGATCAAGTGCAGGTTGCTTCCATCAACAATCAGCTCAGCCAGGCGCGGTCTGGAATTATAATTTGAACTCATGGTAAAACCATAGGCGCCGGACGAACGTATCGCCAGCAAATCGCCCTGAGCAATTTTAAGCGCACGGTCTTTGCCTAAGAAATCACCGGTTTCACAGACCGGGCCGACTATATCCCAGGTCGTTTCCGCCGCGTTATTTTGCCGGTTTACCGGAATAATGTTCTGCCATGCGCTATATAAAGAAGGCCGCACCAGATCATTCATGGCCGCATCGACGATAGCAAAATTTTTATTGGCGGTCGGTTTAAGATATTCAACCTGAGTCACCAGAATACCGGCATTGCCGACAATAGCGCGGCCCGGTTCCAGTAAAATCTCATAATCTGTTTTGCCCAGCCGCGCCAAAATCGCCCGGATATATTCGGCAGGTTCAGGCGGCTGTTCATCTTTATAACAAATGCCCAAGCCTCCGCCCAAATCCAGATGATGCAAGTTAATCCCCTCGGCTTCAAGCGCTGCAACCAGATCGAGAATCTTATCCAGCGCGTCCAGAAAAGGCCGGGTTTCGGTCAGTTGCGAGCCGATGTGGCAATCTATGCCGGTCACGCTGATATTGGGCATGGCCGCCGCACGGCGATATTCAGTCAAGGCCTGCTGAATGTCTATGCCGAACTTGTTTTCCTTTAAACCGGTAGAAATATAAGGGTGGGTTTTGGCATCGACATCCGGGTTTACCCGAAAAGACACCGGCGCGATAACGCCCAACTGCCCGGCCAGCCGGTTAATCCGGTCCAGCTCGCCGCTGACTTCAATATTAAAACAGCGTATACCGATTTTTAATGCCGCCAGAATTTCATCTTCGCGCTTGCCGACACCGGAAAACACAATTTTTTCAGGGTCGCCGCCGGCCGTAATCACCCGTTCCAATTCGCCCAGAGAGACAATGTCGAAACCCGAACCTAAACGGGCCAGCAGGTTGAGTATCGCAATATTGGAATTGGCCTTTACCGCATAACAGATCAAATGCGCCTGTTCGCCAAAAGCCTGTTCAAAAGCTTTCCAGTGCCGCTCCAGCGTAGCTCTGGAATAGATGTAGCAAGGGCTGCCGTATTTATAGACGATGTCCTGAACAGCAATGTCTTCAGCGAAAAGCTCGTCGTTTCGGTAATTAAAATAATCCATGGTTATTTGTCTTTGTCATGCATAGCAATCCCTGCCATGCCCCTTCGGGTAAATGCAAATCTGCTTCCGGCAGATTAGTCGGGCTTGGGTTCCGGTTTTGGCGCGGGTTCCGGTTCTACATGAATCGGCGCCGCTTGTCCCGGCAAATACAGCGGGCCGGGCTGTCCGCAGCCTGCGATGAGCGGATTTAGCAGCAAAAGCACTAATAATTTATAAGGTTTCATGGCGCATTATCATAAATCATTGTTGGTAAGCATGAGCAAGCTGAAGCCCATGGCAAGAATGGCCGATATAATAAGCCCAATTGCAAGAAAAGGCATCAGAAATGCTGACAGTTGTACTTTTTGGGGCATGAACTTAAAGGATTAGTGAATGGATTCCTATTAATTAATAGTATCGGGTTCTTCTATGGTGAATATGAAGTTGGAGGCTATAGATCAATCTGCCTGCGAGCCGGCAAAAACATGTATTTATGAGCCGATACGTATTTGGCTAAAAGCTGTATATTTTTTACAAAATTTGCAGCAGGGCGATCGGATTTGACTTTTAAACTTATTGAAAATTCAAACATCTACATTTTAAATAAGCGGTATAAGTAAAATAATTTATATTGATTTATAAGGGATTTTTGGCATAGCGCGATTGCCCTGAATTTGCAGGGCTTAGATGTTATCATTTTGTAAAAGTATAACCGGACAAACCGCGTCATTATGATTGAATCCAAAGTTCCAAAGTTAATAACCATTGAAAGTACGCTAGAATCGAACGCGCAAATATTAGATGCTTCACATTGGGGAGAGGATTTTTCATGGGAGCAATTGCAAGCCATCAGCTACTATTTTAAACCTTATGCCGCACCAAAAGGCACGGTGATTTATAAAGAAGGCGAGATAGGCTCTTCTATGGGAATTATTGTCAAAGGGGCGATTGGTATTTACAAAAATAATAAGCTGATTTCAACCCTGCGAGTCGGACGTACTTTCGGCGAAATGTCAGTTATTGATACGCAGCCCCGATCAGCGACTGCCCGCGCAGAAAGGGAAACGGTTTTCTTATCGTTAGACAAATCGAGTATGCTGATCCTGGCTGACAAGCATCCTACCCTGGCGTTTAAAATTATCTGGAATATTTCCCGAGCTCTGAGCCAGCGACTCAGACTTACCAGCGCACAATTGGCGGAATTTCTGGAATCCAATGTTATCTGACATCCGGGTCGCGCACAGGCATGGCTGATCTTAACCAATACTGTTGATTTAATCCGTTTGGGCGAGCTGTTTCATCACTAGCTCAAGCAGACAACGTTTTTTGCCCCATACCCATCAAGTTAAAGCACGAAGTTTTTACTTCGGCTTTTATTCGCATTTTTTCCCGCACAACGCATTACTGCCATTAAGCTAAGAGATTACAGGGTTGACTAAAGTCAATCTTAATATCTCTTAATTAGATATGCGCATCTAATAATGTCGTTTTATTAAATATTAAATCCTCTTTAAACTTCCCTCCAACGTAAACGACAGGTTTTTACCTTCAGGAGCATTGTCATGGCGCTTAAATTGGAAAACACACACAGAGAACCGAGACTGTCTGAAATTGCAACTCAGATTTCCGATATTTTACAAGATATTAGGTTTGGTTCGATTGAAATTATTATTCACGAAGGCAAAGTTGTACAAATCGAGCGTAAGGAGAAATTACGCTTTGATAATAAATAAAATAATTACCCATTTCTACCGTAAAAAAACGGCGAAAACATGACTACAACGTGAAAACAAACCGACCGGATCACCGGAGGTTACTCGAACTAACAGAGAACTTTTAACTTAAGGTGAACACATGCAGCGTAATTTCATTAATACAGTGTCTGCAACCGGCGCTCTGGGCCTGTTACTGGCACGGCCCGGCTTGGCAAGCGCAGAGGATTACTATGTCAAAACAAAAGGTTATCGCGTCGAACCGGCCAGCGATCCTCCGCCTTATGTACGCAATTTGAGCAAAACCCAGTTCGATCAGTTCCGCGATGTGGAATGGCTGGATGTAGGGCTGGATTTTCGTACCCGCTATGAGTACCGCGAAAACGATTTGCGGCGCAGAAATGATCCCACAACCGGTGCTACGCTATCAACTTATCGCAACGATCCTGACAATCTGTGGCTACTGAGAACTCGCGGGTATATCGGGGTAAAAAATATTCTTGATCCGCTGCGCTTTGCCGTGGAATTTGAAGATGCCCGCAGTTACAACGGCTTGTATGAAAGAACTGATGCTGATATCAACGAATTTGAATTGATTCAGGGCTACGCTGAGTTGTACTTCGACCATGCGCTCGGTCATAACCGGCCGTTAAGCATCCGCGCCGGCCGCCAGCATCTGGAATTGCTGGATCGGCGTCTGGTGGGCAATAACGAGTTCCGCAACACCACCAACAATTTTGAAGGCTTTCGTGTCCGTTTTGGTAAACAGCAAAACGACTGGGATTTGGATACTTTTGCGTTCCAGCCGGTGGAACGCTTGAAATACAAGTTCGACCGGCCTGACGAAGATACCTGGTTTTATGGCGGCGTGCTGAGCCTGCGCCGTTGGTCGGAATTTATTACGATCCAGCCCTACTTCCTGGGCCGTAAAGTAAATGGCGACCCGTACAATAAGGTTGCCGCCAATCGCAAGAACGATATGGATATTTATGCGCCTGGTTTGCGGGTTTACGGTTTGTTCGGCAGTAGCGGCTTTGATTTCGATGCGGATATCAACAAACAGTTCGGCCGGTTTGGTTACACCAGAACAGGCGTGGCCAAGCAGCTTAATCTTCAGCATGACGCCCTGGCTTACTCGCTGGAACTCGGCTACACCTTCGACCATGACTGGAAACCCAGAGCCAGCGTTTATTACGGCTTCGGTACCGGCGACAAGGATCCTAACAGAAACGCTTCCAGCGGATCAAACGAACGCTTCGATGCTTTTTACGGCTTCAACCAGCCGTGGTCGCGCAACGATTATTTCTCCTGGGATAACGTGCGTGCGCCCAAGGCCCGGTTGGAATTTACCCCGTACAAGGATGTCCGCATCGACACCGGCTATAACGCCTTTTGGCTGGAAAGCGAAACCGAGGCTTGGAACAGGGCTAACCTGAGAGATACAACGGGTAAAAGCGGCAGCTTCCTGGGACACGAGTTCGACATTCGTCTACGCCATAAACTTAACCCCTATGCAGACTGGAGCTTGAGTTATGTCCGCTTTGAGCCGGGTAGTTTTACCAGGGCGCAGGCGAAAGCCAATACCGGCCCTTTCACCAGCGAGGCAGGCAACTTCTTCTACTTTGAAGTGTCGCTGAATGCGTTTGGCGATGGCAAGCCGAAGTAAAAGTAAGCCCGGCCAATGGGTATATCTAATTAATAGATAATTATATCTAAATATATCGTTTTTACCGGCCAATCAATTTGTCTACCATAGCACCATGCAGTTTGGCTATGGCGCTTATTAAAACGATGCGGCAACACCAATAAAACATCTTCCATTAAGGAGAAATCATGAAATTCACCCAAGCATTAAAACACCTGTTCTTCACGCTAACCCTGCTGCTAAGCGGTACGGCCTTGGCAGATAGAACTCTGCTGAATGTGTCCTACGACCCGACCCGGGAGCTTTATCAGGACTTCAACAAAGAGTTCATCAAATACTGGAAAGATAAAGCCGGAGAAGACGTCAATGTTCAGCAATCGCACGGCGGGGGCGGCAAACAGACAAGAGCGGTGATCGACGGCTTGGAAGCGGATGTAGTGACCTTGGCGTTGTCTTATGACATTGACCAAATTGCCGAAAAAGCCCGCTTGCTGCCTAAGGATTGGCAAAGCCGTTTGCCGAACAACAGCTTGCCTTACACCTCTACCATCGTGTTTTTAGTCCGCAAAGGCAATCCCAAAGGCATTAAGAACTGGGCTGATCTGGTGAAAGACGGCGTATCCGTCATCACCCCCAATCCGAAAACATCGGGTGGCGCGCGTTACAACTATCTGGCCGCCTGGGCGTTTGCGGAAAAGAGTTACGGCAGCAAGGACGCCGCCAAGGATTTTGTGCAAAAGTTGTACAAGAATGTGCCGGTGCTCGACTCCGGCGCACGGGGTTCAACGACGACCTTTATCCAGCGCGGTATCGGCGATGTATTGCTCGCCTGGGAGAATGAAGCGTTTCTGGCGATTAACGAACTTGGCGAAGGTAAATTCGATATTGTCGTGCCGCCGGTCAGCATCAAGGCGGAAACGCCGGTGGCTGTGCTTGACAAAATCGTCAAAAAGAACGGCACTCAGGATTTGGCGGAAGCTTATTTGCAATACCTGTATTCGCCAGTCGGGCAAAAGCTGGCGGCGAAACATTTTTACCGTCCGTACCAACCGGAACATGCCAGTCCTGAAGACTTAAAACGCTTTCCGAAACTGGAGCTGTTTACCGTCAATGAGAAATTCGGCGGCTGGCCGCAAGCTCAAAAAGAGCATTTCGATGACGGCGGCACTTTCGATCAAGTCTACGCGCCTTAAAGCAGGGGGCTGATGGGTTAACGGCTTTTCGTTAACCCATCTGGCAACAGGAGTGCAAGCTTCGCCTAAAGCGCCCACTTTTGGTGCTTGCATAGCAGGCGAAGCCTGCACTCCGAATTCTAAAGATGCAGGCCAACCTATAAAAGATAATTGATATGTCACAAAGCAACATCATGCCGGGGTTTCGCCCGGCGATCAGTTTTACCCTGGTTTATCTGGCGCTGATCGTGCTGATTCCGCTCAGCGCGATGCTGCTGAAAACGTTCCAGCTTAGCCTCGACGAGTACTGGGCGATACTGACCAATCAGCGGGTGCAGGCTTCATTCCGCCTCAGCTTTGGCGCATCGCTGATTGCCGCAGCGATAGCTGCAGTGTTCGGCTTTATCATCGCCTGGTCGCTGGTGCGCTATTCATTCCCCGGCAAGCGTCTGTTCGATGCGCTGATCGATCTGCCGTTCGCCTTGCCAACCGCCGTGGCCGGTATCGTGCTGGCGGCGATCTACGAGCCCCACGGCTGGATCGGCAAGCTGGTGATGGACGGCACCGGAATACAAATTGCCTACAAGCCGCTGGGCATCGTCTTTGCTTTGATCTTTATCGGCTTGCCGTTTGTGGTGCGCACCATTGAACCGGTGTTGCAGGAATTCGATACCGCGATGGAAGAAGCCGCCGCCAGTCTCGGCGCCACCCGCTTGCAAGCGTTTGTCAAAGTCATCTTGCCCAACATCCTGCCCGCCACCATTACCGGCTTTGCGCTGGCTTTTGCGCGCGGCGTCGGCGAATACGGCTCAGTGATCTTTATTGCCGGCAATATGCCGTATATCTCGGAAATCGTGCCGTTGTTGATTATCACCAAACTGGAACAATACGATTACGCCGGGGCAACCGCGATTGGCTTGACCATGCTGATCCTGTCGTTTCTGCTGCTGTTACTGATTAACGGGCTGCAATGGTGGGTACGCCGCCGTTCAGGACAACTGTGAGGGATACCTGATGAATGCCGTTTCCGCATACTCTTTTATTGCGTCAAAAAAGCTCACACTGTCGGATCCCGACTGGATTCGATATGCCTTGATCGGACTCACCCTGGGCATTATCGGATTGTTTCTGGTTTTGCCGCTGCTGACCGTACTTATTGAAGCCTTTGCCAAAGGCTGGGCGGCCTATAGTGCCAGCCTGACGCATCCCGACGCGCTGGCAGCGATGAGGTTGACCCTGTTGGTTGCAGTGGTCACGGTGCCTTTGACCACTGTGTTTGGCGTTTCCGCAGCCTGGGCGATAGCGCGGTTTGACTTTCGCGGAAAAAGCCTGCTGATTACCCTGATCGATCTGCCGTTTTCGGTGTCGCCGGTGATTGCCGGTTTGATTTATGTGCTGATTTTCGGCGCTCAGGGGTGGCTGGGGCCGTGGTTCTCCGACCATGACATCAAAATCATCTTCGCCGTGCCGGGGATTATTCTGGCGACCTTGTTTGTGACCTTCCCGTTCGTTGCCCGCGAGTTGATTCCGCTGATGCAGGAAATCGGCCATGAAGAGGAGGAAGCGGCCTTATCGCTGGGCGCGAGCGGCCGGCAAACCTTTTTTAAAGTCACTATGCCGAATGTCAAATGGGGGTTGTTGAACGGCGTGCTGCTGTGCAACGCCAGAGCGATGGGAGAGTTCGGCGCAGTCTCGGTGGTGTCCGGTCATATTCGCGGACTCACCAACACGCTGCCGCTGCATGTCGAAGTCAGTTACAACGAATACGATTTCGTCGGTTCCTTCGCCGGTGCGTCAGCCCTAGCCGCGTTGGCCGTGGTGACGCTGGTGCTTAAGACCGTCCTGGAATGGAAACAAAACCAAGATAAAAGGTTAAAGGGGTGAGCGGGCCAGGGAAGGTTTTCCTGTTTCGTCTTTCGCCTTGTGCCTTTCATCTATCCCTTGAATTTAAAATATTTAGAGAAATCCCATGAGCATTAGCGTAAACCATATCAGTAAACACTTCGGCGCGTTTACCGCACTGGACAATATCAGCCTTGATATTCCCGAAGGCGAATTGGTCGCCTTATTGGGGCCTTCGGGCTGCGGTAAAACCACGTTGCTGCGCATCATTGCCGGCCTGGAGCGGGCCGACCAGGGCGATGTCTTCTTAAAAGGCGACAAGGTTACCGATAAACCGGTCAAAAACCGCCAGATTGGCTTTGTGTTTCAGCATTATGCCTTGTTCCGGCATATGAGCGTATTTGAGAATGTGGCGTTCGGCTTGAGAGTCAAGCCTCGCCGCGAACGGCCTAGCAACGATGCCGTCACTAAAAAAGTCCATGCCTTGCTGGAGCTGGTGCAACTCGACTGGCTGCATGACCGCTATCCGGATCAACTGTCCGGCGGTCAACGCCAGCGTATCGCGCTGGCTCGCGCCCTGGCCGTGGAGCCCTCGGTGTTATTGCTGGACGAACCGTTCGGCGCGCTGGATGCCAGTGTGCGCAAGGATTTGCGCCAATGGCTGCGCAACCTGCATCACGACCTGAATGTTACCAGTATTTTCGTCACCCATGACCAGGAAGAAGCCATGGAAGTCGCCAGTCAGGTGGTGGTGCTCAATCACGGGCGCATCGAACAGCAAGGCGCACCCGGCGATATTTACGATAATCCGGCCAATGCTTTCGTGTCCCGCTTTATCGGACATACCAATATTTTCGACCTGGAAGAACATGATGCCGATTGGCTGCAAACAGCAGGATTATCAACTGCGCAGCAAAAAGGCAGGATTGCACATGTTCGGCCGCATGATATTGTCATTGAAAAATCGACAGCCAATAGCGATGCGTTTGTAACCTTGAAAGACTGGCAACATTTGGGTGCCCTGATCCGTATTGAACTGGTCAAGAATGGCTCCAATGGTCCGGCTGCAAGCGTTTATGCAGAAATGCCTAATAAGCAGTTCAAGCGCTTGCACCTGAATAAAGGCGACAAGGTTGATTTGCGGATACGGCATGCGCATTGGTTTCATTAGTTTTTTATCCAAAATCAGCACACGAATTTTTTGGTAACGACACTCCGCCCTAGCCAATGCTCGCTTCTGCACGTCACAAAACGTGCTGTTTAAATTCATAAGGTTCAAAGCAAGCTTTGAACTCCAGTATTCATGTCGGGCTTTCCTGCCCGACACCCTTCGGGTCAATGCAAATCTGTTCCAGACAGATTTGTCAGGTTTTCTGGAGTCCAAAGCTTGCTTTGGTCGCATTAAAGTAGGCTTTGCGATTTAAAAAGGGGTGGGCAGTTACGAATTTTTTATAGTCTTGTCCATGGGTATCTGTTTAAATCCGTGTGCAATTATTAGATGGAAAATCTCCAATAAATGAACTTAAGCCAAATTGAACTGCTTCGCGTTCTTCAGGAAAATGATTTCAGCCTTTCAAAAGCGGCGGAAAAAATGCACATCGTGCAATCGGCGGTCAGCCGGCAATTGCAGCTTTTTGAAGCCGAGCTGGGTTCACCTTTATACGAACGGCAGGGCAAAAAATTGATAGGCCTGACTTCCTTGGGGCGGCGCATCATGGAGGAGGTCGCAACCATTAACCTGGCCAAAAACAATATTCATACGATAGCCGCCGACTATATCGACAGCAATCAGGGCGTTCTGCATATTGCGACCACGCACACCCAGGCCAAGTATTTTTTACCGAAACCTATCCTGCGCTTTAGAGAAAAATATCCCGGCGTCAGGATTTATATGATTGAAGCGTCGCCCGAACAACTGATTAATAAACTGCATACCCGGAAAGCCGATATTGCCATCTGCACCGAGAAAGTCGGCGAAGATACCGATTTAGTCGTCAAACCCTGCTATGAATGGCATCATGCGGTGGTGGTACCAAAAAATCATCCGCTGAGCGAGGGCGATATTTCTCTTAAACGGCTCGCGTCTTATCCGATACTCACCTACAGTTTCGGTTTTACCGGGCGCTCAAATATCGAGACCGCATTTAAAAACACCGGCATGGAGCTGGATATTATCCTGGCCGCCGCCGATACCGACGTGATCAAGACTTATGTCCGCCTGGGGATGGGGGTCGGCATTATCGCCGGTATGGCGTATGATCCGGCGATGGATCAAGACCTGGTGGCGCGGGATTTATCGCATCTTATTCCCAGTTCAAGAACCAAGATCGCCTATTTAAAGAACAACTACCTGCCTTTATACACGCAGCATTTTATCGACGAACTGCTGGCTGCGGCTAAAGAACTGCATCACTAAGTGGCACAGAATGGTGTGAGCATTGTAGGGGCGACCGGCTGGTCGCCCTTGATGGCTCCGGGTGCTACGGCAGCACGAAAATATCAAATCTTACTGATTTTTTAGGATCAAGGAGAACCCTATGGAACGACCGCAACCCGTAAGCTTCGGTACGGCCTTTAATTTCTGGCTCAAACTCGGCTTTATCAGCTTCGGCGGTCCTGCCGGACAAATCGCTATCATGCATCAGGAATTGGTCGAGCGGCGGCGCTGGATTTCAGAAAAGCGCTTCCTGCATGCGCTGAATTACTGCATGTTATTGCCGGGGCCTGAAGCGCAGCAACTGGCGGTTTATCTCGGGTGGCTGATGCATCGCACCTGGGGCGGAGTGGTCGCCGGGCTTTTGTTTATTCTGCCGTCGCTGTTCCTGCTGATCCTGCTAAGCTGGATTTACCTGAGCTTCGGCCAGGTTCCGGCGGTGGCCGGTGTGCTTTACGGCATCAAACCCGCTGTTACCGCCATCGTGCTGTTCGCCGCGCATCGCATCGGTTCGCGCGCTTTAAAAAACGGCGTACTGTGGACTTTGGCAGCGCTGGCTTTTCTCGCCATCTTCGCATTGCAAGCGCCGTTCCCGTTGATCGTGTTGATCGCGGCCTGTCTGGGATCCATTGGCGGGCGCATCGCCCCTGACAAATTTGCCGTCGGCGGCGGACATGGCGCGGCCAAACAAAGCTACGGTCCCGCGCTGATTGATGACGACATGCCCATTCCCGATCATGCCCTGTTCCGTTGGTCGCACCTTCTTAAAATCGTCGCGGCAGGATTGATTTTATGGGGCGGCGTGATGGGCTTGTTGTGCTGGCAATACGGCTGGAACGGTGCGCTGACGCAAATGGGCTGGTTTTTCACCAAGGCGGCGCTGCTGACTTTCGGCGGCGCTTATGCGGTATTGCCTTATGTGTATCAGGGAGCGGTGGAACATTACCACTGGCTGAGCGCCACGCAAATGATCGACGGCCTGGCGCTGGGCGAAACCACGCCCGGCCCGCTGATCATGATCGTTACCTTCGTCGGGTTTCTGGGCGGCTGGAGCCAGCTACCGTTCGGCTCCGAGGCCTTATTAATGGCCGGTGTGGTCGCGGCGGTTGTAGTGACTTATTTTACTTTTCTGCCCAGCTTCCTGTTTATTTTAGCGGGCGGACCGTTAGTGGAATCGACCCACGGCAACTTAAAATTCACCGCGCCGTTGTCGGCGATTACCGCTGCCGTGGTCGGTGTTATTCTTAATCTCGCCGTGTTTTTTGCCTGGCATGTGTTCTGGCCGCAAGGTTTCGAAGGACATTTCGACGGCATTGCCGCGCTGATCGGTGTGGGCGCCTTGCTGGCACTGTTCCGTTACAAGACTGGCGTCATTCCTGTCATCGGTGCTTGTGGCGCGGCGGGGCTGTTGCTGTTGTTCGTCAAACCCTGGCTTGTCCAGCAAGGGATTTTCTTATGAATGCGTTATGTTGGCCTCAAAATCAGCATTTAGCGCATCCATGAGGATATGTAGGGCTGAGCATTTTTCCCGTCACATGGGGTCGGTCGAGGGAGTTTAGTATTTGTGCTGGGTTAATGACTCGAACTGTTTTTAGGATCATCTTTTCAATGGGGAGATTTAATATATGACAGGTTTTCTCATCATCGACGGCTCCCACGGAGAAGGCGGCGGGCAAATCCTGCGCAGCACGTTGAGTCTGTCCGCCATCACCGGGCGTCCGGTGCGCATCGAGAACCTTCGCGCGAACAGGAAAAAACCGGGCCTGGCGGCGCAGCATCTCACTTCGGTTAGGGCGGCGGCAATGCTCTGCGCCGCCGAAATGAAAGGCGCGGAACTCGGTTCGCAAACGCTGCAATTTATCCCCCGCAAACCGGTTCGGGCCGGCGATTATTTCCTGGACGTGGCCGAGGCGCGGGAAGGCGGCAGCGCCGGCGCGGTCATGCTGGTGCTGCAAACCCTGCTGCCGCCGCTGGCGCTGGCTGCGGGCGGATCCATCGTCATTTTGCGCGGAGGCACGCACGTTGACATGAGTCCTTCATACGATTACGTGCATGATGTCTGGCTGCCCACGCTGGCCCGCATGGGAGTGCGCGCCGAGCTTTCCCTGGTGCGATCCGGCTGGTACCCGGTGGGGCGGGGCGAAGTGAGGCTGCGGATCGAGGGGGCTGAAAAATTGCTTCCCCTGCGCCTGGAACATTGCGGCCCACTACGAGCGGTTACGGGACGCGCCTTGGCCGCCAACCTGCCCGCCCATATTTGCGAACGTATGGCTTACCACGCAAGCGATCTTCTGGAGCAGGCCGGGATGGCGGCGGAAATCGAGGCGGTCGTTATGAAGGCAGCCTGCCCCGGAGCCGGTTTGTATTTGACGGCGCATTACGAAAACAGCTTGGCCGGTTTCGGCGCCCAAGGGAAGCGCGGCAAGCCCGCCGAGCAAGTTGCCGAGGAAGCCTGTTTTGCGCTCCTGCATCACTATCGCTCGGGCGCGGCTCTGGAACAGCATCTCGCCGATCAGTTGATCCTGCCGGCCGCCTTGTGCCGGGGCGAATCCGTGTTCGGCGTCGAGCGCATCAGTCCGCATCTGGTCACCAACGCCTGGGTGGTTGAGCGTTTCGGGCTGGCGCGGATAGACATCGCTCCGGCCGCCGACGGAACCGGTTTGATCAAAGTCCTTGCAAGCGGGTAACGCCATCATGATCCCGATTCAAGATCTCCTGCACCGCATCCGCTGGGATCCGGAATTCGGCCGCGGCGAATTCGTTATCGGTTATTACGACCGGCTTGAGCACGAAATCATCTGCGTGCCGTTTCGCGAAATCGCATTTCCAAAGGATGGCCCCGGTGTTTTCGAACTGATCGATCACGAGGGACAGACGCATACCATTCCCTTGCATCGGGTCAGGTCGGTTTACAAGAACGGCGAGTTGATCTGGCATCGGGAGTGAGCGGGGATGCAAAATTGCGACACCGAGCTATCCCCGCAAATTATCGTTTCTCTGCCCATGCAGTCCTGATTAACAGAGCGTAAAAGGCCCCTGCATTGAGGGACGGTCAAAGGCGTTTGATTGCTTTCTGACGGCCTTATCGCCGTAAACCATCCTGATAATCTCCCTCTTGGCTTCCAGCCAGTCACGAAGCTCATTTCCAGGCTTAAAAGCGCGTTTTTCCGCTTTGTAATAGGCCGCTTCGGCGATCATCGATTTAAGACTCAAGTCCAGCTCATAGACAGGAACGGGATTCTTCGGGGTGAATCCGAATTTAACAAGGCCTAAAACGGTTTGCGGCGAGCTGTCATTAATGCCGATTTCCGCAGGTTCCAGTTCTGCCAACGTGCCGAAAAGACGATCCCATATC
The DNA here is from genome assembly GCA_030653175.1 of Methylobacter sp. GTDB lineage: Bacteria > Pseudomonadota > Gammaproteobacteria > Methylococcales > Methylomonadaceae > Methylobacter_A. The sequence continues at coordinate 50,245 of JAURZV010000072.1, read as the reverse complement.
GAAAAAACCGCACCGTAGTTATTGTCGTGCTCGTTACGCTCCGTCGAATGGTGAGCGCGGTGCAAATAGGGCGCGATTATGACCTGTCCCAATTGTTTTTCTCCGCGAAATGAAATATTGGTGTGATGAAACATGATGAACAAGGTCAATAGGGTTTCATTAGTGAGTACCATCGTTTGGTTTACGCCCAGGATGATAATGTAAGCCGATTTCAGCACGGTGATGATTAACAGCTCCACAATATGTATCCGAAATGCGGTTGAAACATTTAAATACGGATCGTTGTGATGCACTTTGTGAAACATCCACAGGCAATCAAAACTGTGACTGGCTTTGTGCCAGCAATAGAGCATCAAATCGAGCAACAGAAACGACAGCAGGGCTTTCCATGCAGGATTGGCGATATAACCTAGCAGTCCCCGATCTGAATAGTGCTCGGCCACCATCAACAAGGGTGTTGCCGACAGCAACGAGATAACGATGCTGTTGAAAATAAACAGACTGACATTGGTTTGATAAGACTGACGCGATTGTTTCAGGGATAATTTGCGCTTGGGATAGTTAAGCTCAAGAGCCGACAGCACGACAAATGCAATAAGCAGGATAAATGTCGCCACTTCTCCTGACATGCTTGAGAGCCATGTTAAATAGGATTCAACAAAGGTGGTTAATGAGGTAATTTCGCTGGACATTGACTTATCCTCGATAAACTTAAGTGGACTTAATGCAACGATATCTTAAGTAACGCGGGTTACAATTTGATGAAAAGGTTTGGGCGATAATTCCGATATGCCCGGCTTTTTACTTAAGAACTTGCTTTGATTAAATACCAGCAAAACCCACGCCATAAACTGTTTTTAGTCGAGAAAGACCGCAAGGCGCTGCTCAATATTCCCTGCAAGCCATGATTGACAAAGGTTTTGGGTATATAAAGAGGAAAGGGGATTGCTGACAATCCTGGAAGAAAGTTTATTTTTTAGCCGCCGGATTGCCTCAGTCCGGTGCAATTGTTCTTTTTTACGCACCTTTGCAACATCAAAACACCTTTCCTGGACAAATTCGTGGTTTTTTGGCTTGAGAGAGTCTTGGTAAGTCATCCGGCTGATAATTAATACGGTTATAACAAAGACACGCCGCATTCAAAAACGTCCTGCGGAAATTGGCTCGTCAGGTACAGCCTTGTCGTACCTGTCACTATCGCGATACCGATAATTTAGCGAAATTGCCTGCCGGACGGCGGCGCTAACGAACTGTTTTACGCAATCGCTGCTGATTTTCGAGCAATGGGGAGCTGATCTCGAATAAAGTTCAAATAAAAACAACATGATAATACTTGGTATAAAGCTTGCCTGATCAAAAATACATTTGGAATGCCGCAAAACTGATATATGATTTTTAAAAATCAAATGCACATTTGAATTTATAATTTTAATTGCCAGGCATAATCCTGTTTTCAATTCTCGTACATGACGAATCTTAAAACCACCAAGTCGGAAAACACCCGTAACCGGCTACTAACCGCAGCCAGCCGAGTTTTTGCCGAGAAAGGTTTTCAGGAAGCGACGATAGCCGAAATCTGCGAGCAGGCGAAAGCCAATATTGCCTCGGTTAATTATCATTTCCGCGACAAGGAAACCCTCTATCTGGAATCCTGGCGTTTTGCTTTTAATCAGGAACTTGATCTGTATCCGCCCGACGGCGGCCTGATGAACGATGCATCGGCGGAACAACGGCTGGCCGGGCGGATTAAATCCCTGATTAGTCGTATCGGCGACGAGAGTTCCTATTCGTTTGCGATTATTCATAAGGAAATGGCGCAGCCTACCCGGCTGCTGGCCGATATTCTGGAAAAGGAAATCAATCCGCAGCGCATGCAGATGTTCACTTTGCTGAAAGAGTGCCTGGGACAGGCGGCCAGCGAGCAACAAATCCAATACTGCCACGCCAGCATCATGGGCCAGTGCTTTCAGCTGTTGCGGTTGAAGCACATGCAAAGCGCCCGGCCGTTTCGCAGCCATCCCAGCGATTTGAGCGACATCAAGGCGTTTGCCGAACACGTCGTGCAATTCTCGCTGGCCGGCATTCAAGCTATCCGCTCTCAAACCCTTAATTAAAAATGTTCGTATGAGTCAAGACAATCGCCACGAATTACCCCCGCCCGCCAACCGACGCCGGGCTTTTTTATTGCCCGGTTCGCTGATCGTTCTGGCACTTATCGCCGCAGCCTTTTATTTCCAGTATTCATCATCTTCCGACGCAAAATCCGATTCCAAGGGCGGCAAACGCGGCCGCAACGATGATGCACCGGCGGCGGTAGCGATTGAAACCGCAGGCAAAGCCGATTTTCCGGTGTATCTGAACGGCTTGGGCACGGTAACCGCATTGCGCACCGTGACCGTACGGCCCCGAGTTGACGGCGAACTGGTGCGGGTGGTGTTCAGCGAAGGCCAGATGGTCAAGGAAGGCGATTTACTGGCGGAAATCGACCCGCGCCCGTTTCAGGTACAGTTGCAGCAGGCCGAAGGTCAGTTGCAGCGCGATGAAGCGCTGCTGAAAAATGCCCAAATAGATCATGACCGTTACCTGACCCTGTTGGAACAGGATTCGATTTCCGCCCAACAAACCATGACTCAGGAAGCTCAGGTCAAACAGTATCAAGGGATTGTGGAAATGGATAAAGCCCAAGTCAATAACGCCAAACTCCAGCTTAGCTATGCGCGGCTGACCGCGCCGATTTCCGGACGGATCGGATTGCGCCAGATCGATCAGGGCAATATTGTCAAAGCTAATGATACTAACGGCCTGGTGGTTATTACCCAGCTCCAGCCGATCAGCGTGGTGTTTACCCTGCCCGAAGACAAGGTGCAAGCGGTGGTGCAGCGCCGGCGCTCCAACGAACCGGTCCGCGTCGAGGCCTATGGCCGGGCCGGTAAAACCAAGCTGGCCGACGGCAAATTGCTGGCGCTCGATAACCAGATCGACTCCACCACCGGCACACTGAAACTGAAGGCGCAATTCGACAATAAAGAGGGCACACTGTTCGCCAACCAGTTCGTCAACATCAAAATGCACCTGGATACCTTGCCCGGCGTGACGGTGGTTTCCAGCGCCGCCATTCAGCACGATACCCAGGGCCCGTTTGTCTACGTGGTCGGCCGGGAAAAAACCGCACAGGTGCGCCGCATCACCTTGGGGCCGACCGAAGGAGACAAGGTTGCGGTGCTCAGTAATCTTGCCGCCGGCGAAACGGTGGTGGTGGACGGCGTCGACAAGCTACACGAAGGCAGCCAGGTCGATATTGCCCAAAAAAACGGGCTGGCCGTGGCGGCGGATCCGAATATACAGGCCAAGCCCGAAGGCAAGTCGCGTAAAAAAGATAAGCGTCCTTGATCATGATCCCAGTAAACCATACCTGCTCTCGTTTCCACACGAGACTCTCATCGTTATACACAACTTCGTCCAAGAGGCGTCATGCCGTATGGCCGCTCTCGTTCCCACGTGCTGCGTGGGAATGCAGTCAAGGCGCGCTGCGTCCTACGTTGATACATTCTGCATTTAGTTACGTTACGCTGGTTCCCAAGCTCCAGCTTGGAAACCCAGTTGACGAAGCTCTCGGCAACTGCTCCCTGCGTTGCTCTACCTCCTGCATAAGCCACAGGGACGTGGCGAATGCAGATTTTGCATGGAGCAAAATATCTGCCCATGCAGTCGCAGCTTCGCGAGACGGGAAGCTGGAGCTTCCCGTACTGAATTCCCAAGCTGGAGCTTGGGAACTAGCACAAACAGGAGTGCAAGCTTTGCTTGCGCTGGCAGGCGAAGCCTGCACTCCAGCCTTCGTGCGGGTTCCAACTGGAAATTTACCCCTCGTTCCCAGGAGCCGCTTGGGAATATTCTCGTTGCTCTCGTTCCCACGCGGCGCGCTCACCTTTATACACAAGTCTGTTCAAGACCGTTATTCGGACTTGGATGTAGGCCGGAATAAGACCGCCCGGCGTCAGCAAGGGTGGGCGTTTCCGGCAATCGGAGCGCCGGAAAAGCTTCCGCTCCTGCTCACGCTCCTTACCTACATCCATGTAGGCAACGCCAGTCTGCGCTTAACGCGCGGACAGGCTTATTCCGGCCTACGTCGAGATGTGTATAACGACGAGCGCGGCGCGTGGAAACGCGGAGGCGATCTAACGGCAGTGACGCAGCGCATGGGAACGAGACAAATATGACACCCTCAAACCATACCCTGCCGAAGTTCAACCCGTCCCGGCTGTTCATCCTGCGCCCGGTGGCGACTTCGCTGCTGATGGTGGCGATGCTGCTGGTCGGCATCCTGGCTTACCGGATGTTGCCGGTTTCCGCTTTGCCGCAAGTCGATTATCCGACCATACAAGTCGTGACTTTGTATCCGGGCGCCAGTCCCGAGGTGATGACTTCGGTGGTCACCGCACCGCTGGAGCGACAGTTCGGCCAGATGCCCGGACTCACCCAGATGTCATCGACCAGCTCCGGCGGCGCGTCGGTGATTACCCTGCAATTCAACCTGAACCTGGACTTGGACATTGCCGAACAAACCGTACAGGCGGCGATTAATGCCGCCGCCAACTTCCTGCCCAACGATTTGCCGCAAGCGCCGATTTACAGCAAGGTCAATCCGGCCGACGCGCCGATCATGACGCTGGCGGTCAGCTCCAAAGCCTTGCCGTTGTTCAAGGTCGAAGACCTGGTCGATACCCGGCTGGCACAGAAAATCGCCCAGTTGTCCGGCGTCGGCATGGTCAGCATCAGCGGCGGCCAGCGGCCTGCGGTGCGGATTCAGGCCAATCATAAAGCGCTGGCCGCTTACGGCATCAGCCTGGAAGATGTGCGCAGCGCGATCGCCTCCGCCAACGTCAATCAGCCCAAAGGCATGTTCAACGGGCCGATGCGCTCGGCGATTATCGACAGCAACGACCAGTTGCGCTCGGCGGTGGAATACCGCGATTTGGTGGTGGCTTACCGCAACGGCGCGCCGGTACGGCTGTCCGAAGTCGCCGAAGTGGTGGACGGCGCGGAAAATGTCCGGCTGGCGGCCTGGGCGAACAAAACGGCGGCGGTGATCGTCAACATTCAGCGTCAGCCCGGCGCGAACGTCATCGAGGTGGTTGACCGCATCAAGGAACTGCTGCCGAAATTGCAGTCATCCTTGCCGCTCAGCGTCGAAGTGCTGCCGCTGACCGACCGCACCGTGACCATCCGCGCCTCGGTGCATGATGTGCAGTTCGAGTTGCTGCTGGCGGTGGCGCTGGTGGTGATGGTGATTTTCCTGTTCCTGCGCAACGTCCCGGCCACGATTATTCCGGGCGTTGCGGTGCCGCTGTCTTTGGTCGGTACTTTTGCGGTAATGTATCTGGCCGAGTTCAGCATCAACAACCTGACGCTGATGGCGCTGACCATCGCCACCGGCTTCGTGGTTGACGACGCGATCGTGGTCATCGAGAATATCTCCCGCTATATCGAGCGCGGCGAATCGCCATTAAAAGCCGCGCTGAAAGGCTCCGAACAAATTGGCTTTACGATCATTTCGTTGACCTTTTCGCTGGTCGCGGTGCTGATCCCGCTGCTGTTCATGAGCGACGTGGTCGGCCGGTTGTTCAGGGAATTCGCGATCACGCTGGCGGTGGCGATCCTGATTTCCGCAATCGTGTCGCTGACGCTGACGCCGATGATGTGTGCCAAGCTGCTGCATCCGAAATCGGAACATGCCGATGCCGAAAAGCCCGGCGACGACTGGTTCGACAAGCTGATTGCCGGGTACGGCCGCAGCCTGGAATGGGTCATGCAGCGGCAAGCCCTGACCCTATCGGTGTTTTTCGCCACCGCTGCGCTGACCGTGGCGCTGTATGTCTTCATTCCCAAGGGATTTTTCCCGATCCAGGATACCGGCATCATTCAGGGTTTTTCCGAAGCGTCGCAAAACGTGTCCTTTCCGGCGATGGCCGAACATCAGCAGAAGCTGGCCGCACTGCTGCTTGAGGACCCGGCCGTGGACAGCCTGTCGTCGTTCATCGGCGTCGACGGCATCAATACCACGCCCAACGCCGGCCGCTTCCTGATTAACCTGAAACCGCAAGCCGAACGCAAACTGAGCGCAACCGAAGTGATAGCCCGGTTGAAACCCAAACTGGCCGAGCTGGCCGGGGTTACCCTGTATTTGCAGCCGGTGCAGGATTTGACGATGGAGAACCGGGTCAGCCGCACCCAGTACCAGTTCACGCTGGAGACACCCGATATTGACGAATTAAACCGCTGGACGCATAAGCTTGTGGATGAACTTTCCGGCCAGCCGGAGTTTGCCGATGTTGCCAGCGATGTGCAGGATCAGGGCCGGCAAGTCTATGTCAACATCGACCGCACCACCGCCGGCCGCCTAGGCGTCAGCACCGCCGCGGTAGATGATGCGCTGTACAACGCTTACGGACAACGGCTGGTATCGACTATTTTCACCCAATCCAACCAGTACCGGGTGGTGCTTGAAGTCGATCCGTCCGCCCAAGATTCCCCGGAAGATCTCAACGATTTACGGATTCCTTCCAGCAACGGCACGCAGGTGCCGTTGTCGGCGATAGCCGAAATATCGGAACGGCCGACGCCGCTGTCCATCAACCATCTCGACCAGTTCCCGGTGGCGACATTATCGTTTAACCTGGCTCCGGGCGTAGCGCTGGGCGATGCGGTGAATGCCATCGACCGCATCAAGCAGGAAATCGGCTTGCCGCCCAGCATCCGCACCAGTTACCAGGGTGCGGCGCTGGCGTTCAAAGCCTCGCTGGGCAACACCCTGTGGCTGATCCTGGCCGCCATCGTCACCGTTTATATCGTGCTCGGGGTGCTGTACGAAAGCTATATCCACCCGATCACCATCCTGTCCACGCTGCCTTCCGCCGGAGTCGGCGCGCTGCTGGCATTGATGGTTTCCGGCGGCGATCTGGGCATCATCGGCATTATCGGCATTATTCTGTTGATCGGCATCGTCAAGAAGAACGCGATCATGATGATCGATTTTGCGCTGGATGCCGAGCGCAAGCAAGGCATGTCACCCGCCGATGCGATTTTCCAAGCCTGTCTGCTGCGCTTTCGGCCGATCCTGATGACCACGCTGGCCGCATTGCTCGGCGCTTTGCCGTTGATGCTGGGCAGCGGCGTCGGTTCGGAGTTGCGCCATCCGTTGGGCATCACCATGGTCGGCGGCTTGTTGCTCAGCCAGTTATTGACCTTGTACACCACGCCGGTAATTTATTTATGGATGGACAGTCTGGCCCGGCGCGTGTCCGGCCGGTTACGCCTGAATCCGGCTGAAAGCGACGGAAATTTGTGATGAATTTAAGATCCTTAATGAGTCCACGAAAAGCACGAAAGACACGAAAAAAGCAGGATGTTGTGTTGGCATACCAATGCCGGTCGGGGTTTGCAACCCCGACCGAAACGTTTCAAGGACTCAATAGATTACGAAACGTGAGTGACGGGGTTGCAAACCCCGTCACGCTCAGTGATGAATTTAAGATCCTTAATGAGTCCACGAAAAGCACGAAAGACACGAACAGTCATATTATGGGATTTTTCGTGCTTTTCGTGTCTTTCGTGGACAAAAAACCGGTTTTCCTAAGATGAACCTATCGGCACTGTTTATTTACCGGCCGGTCGCCACCAGTCTGTTGACCCTGTCCATCGCCCTGGCCGGTACCTTGGCTTTCCTGAATTTGCCGGTGTCGTCGTTGCCGCAGGTGGATTTCCCGACCATCAATGTGCAGGCCCAGCTGCCGGGAGCCAGTGCCGAAACCATGGCGGCGACCGTCGCTACGCCGCTGGAACGGACATTGGGGCGAATCGCCGGGATTACCGAAATGACCTCAAGCAGCTCGCAGGGTTCTACCCAGATTACACTGCAATTCGACCTGAATCGCGATATCAACGGCGCCGCCCGCGATGTGCAGGCGGCGATTAATGCCGCCGCCAGTCTGTTGCCCGGCAGTATGCCCAATCGTCCCAGTTACCGCCGGGATAATCCGGCCGACTCGCCGATCTTGATACTGGCGCTGACTTCAGACACCCTCAGCCGCGGTCAGATGTACGATGCGGCCTCGACTATTCTGGCGCAGAAAATATCGCAGATTCCCGGTATCGGCCAGGTGCAGATCGGCGGTGCGGCGTTACCGGCGGTGCGGGTCGAACTGAATCCCAACGCGCTGACAAAATACGGCATCGGCCTGGAGGATGTTAGAAACACCATCACCCAAGCCAACGTCACCCGCCCGAAAGGCGTACTGGAAAACGGCGAGCAACGCTGGCAAATCCAGGCCAATGACCAGGTCCGCAAAGCCGCGGATTACCTGCCGCTGATTGTCAGCTACCGCAACGGCGCGGCGGTAAGAATCGCCGATCTCGGCGAGGTCGTGGATTCTGTTGAAGATCTGCGCAATACCGGGCTGAAAAACGGCAAGCCCTCGGTGCTGCTGATTCTCAGGAAGCAACCGCAGGCCAACGTGATTCAAACCGTCGATCAGGTTCAGGCCATGTTGCCGGAATTGCGCGCCTCCATTCCCGGCGCGATCGACCTGTCGGTGGTTATCGACCGTTCGCTGACTATCCGGGCTTCGATTACCGAAGTCGAACACAGTTTATTAATCTCCATTGGCTTGGTGATTTTGGTGGTGCTGCTGTTTTTACGGAACCTGCGTTCGACGCTGGTGCCGATTATTGCGGTGCCGGTTTCATTGCTCGGCGCCTGCGCGGCTATGTATTTTTTTCACTACAGCCTGAATAATCTAACCTTGATGGCCTTGACCATCGCCACCGGCTTTGTGGTTGACGACGCCATCGTGGTGCTGGAAAACGCCAGCCGTCACATCGAAAAAGGCGTGACGCCGTTCAGGGCCGCTTTGTTGGCCGCCAAAGAAGTCGGCTTTACCGTGCTGGCGATGAGCGTGTCGCTGGTGGCGGTATTCCTGCCGATTTTGCTGATGGGCGGCGTGGTCGGCCGTTTGTTCAGGGAATTTGCGGTGACGCTGTCGGCGGCAGTGCTGGTGTCGTTGCTGGTCTCGCTGACCGTTACGCCGATGCTGTGCGCGCGCTGGCTGGGCAAGGAAAGTCCGCAGCATGGCCGTTTTTATCAAAGCATAGGCCGGGGTTTCGACCGGGTACAGCATTTTTACGAACGCACGTTGCGCTGGGCGTTACGTCATAGCCGCATCATGATGCTGATTTTGCTCGGCACGATAGGCCTCAATATTTATTTGTATACAGTGATCGACAAAGGCTTTTTTCCGACTCAGGACGGCGGCAGACTGCTCGGTGAGATTCAAGCCGATCAAGGCACTTCTTTTTGGGCCTTGCAGAAAAAATTTTTCCAGCTTTCCGAGCTGTTGCGGGAGGATCCGGCGGTCGATACTGTGGCCGGGTTTGCCGGTGGCGGCAATAGCGCCAGAGTCTTCGTGGTGCTGAAGCCTCACGATGAACGGGAGCCCATTGAAGAAGTCATGGGCCGTTTGCGCGATAAGGTAAAACGCATTCCCGGCGCCGATCTGCATATGTTCGCGGCGCAAGAACTGCGTATCGGAGGTCGGCCCTCGTTCGGCTCGTTCGACTATGCCTTGCAATCCGACGATCTGGGCCTGCTCCGGGAGTGGATGCCGAAAGTGGTTTCTGCGCTGTCCAAGCTGCCGGAACTCAGCGATGTCAGCACCAGCCAGCAAGACAAAGGCCGGCAGATCGGCCTGGTGGTCGACCGGGATATGGCGTCGCGCTACGGCGTCAGCCAAGCCATGATCGACGCCAGTCTTAACGATGCTTTCGGTCAGCGTCAGGTTTCGGTGATCTACAACCCGCTCAACCAGTACCGGGTAGTGATGGAACTGGCTCCCGAATATTGGCAAAGCCCGGAAGCCCTGAAACAGGTCTATATCAGTGTGCCCGCCAAGCGTTTGCCGTCCGGCGAACAGCCGGGCGCACTCCAGGTGCCGTTGTCGACGCTGGCCGGTTTCGCGCCGACCAACACGCCGCTGTCGGTCAACCATCAAGGCCAGTTTGCCGCCGCTACGCTGTCGTTTAATCTTCAGCCCGGCACCTCGCTGTCCACCGCCACCCAACTGATCGAAAAAACCATGCGCGACATCGGCGTGCCGAATGCAGTTCAAGGCAGCTTTCAGGGTTCGGCCAAAGCTTTCAAGGAATCGGTACGCAACCAGCCTCTTTTGATTCTGGCCGCTTTGTTCAGCATCTACATCGTGCTCGGCGTACTCTACGAAAGCTATATCCACCCGCTGACCATCCTGTCCACGCTGCCCTCAGCTGGGGTCGGCGCGCTGCTGGCACTGATGGCTTGCGACACCGAATTCAGCATCATTGCGCTGATCGGCGTGATTTTGCTGATCGGCATCGTCAAAAAAAATGCGATCATGATGATCGACTTTGCTCTGTTTGCCGAACGCGAGCAGGGCCTGGATTCTCGCGAGGCGATTTTTCAAGCCTGTCTGCTGCGCTTTCGGCCGATCATGATGACCACGCTGGCCGCGCTGTTCGGCGCGCTGCCGCTGGCGCTGGGCAGCGGTTACGGCGCGGAACTGCGCCAGCCGCTGGGCGTTTCCATCGTCGGAGGCCTGATTTTCAGCCAGATGCTGACCTTGTACACGACGCCGGTCGTTTATCTTTACCTGGATCGTTTCCGGCTGTGGTTTCATGACCGATTTTTTAACCGCGCCGCTTTCATTCAGCCACAGATTGACACAGATGCTCACTGATAAACTCACAGCAACCGCTGCTCACAAGCCGGACGAGGCATGTTGCCCCGTCCGAAACGTTTTGCGTTGGCTAAGTGCGACCACTTTACTTAGTCATCGCAGAAACATTAGGAGCGGGGTTGCAAACCCCGCCCCGCTTGAGGTTTAACCGCGCCGCTTCTCAAGCGAATAAGCTCGCTTAGGTAATATCCCACAATGTTACGTATTTTTACTCACCACGAAGACACGAAGAGCACGAAGAAAAACATAAACTTCGTGTCTTCGTGGTGAAGAACAGAACCGAGACGAGATTTACATGACAGTTCGCATTAGCCAACCTCTGATTTATGCCCTATTAACCGCTCAACTGGCCGGTTGCACGGTAGGTCCCGACTATGTCCGCCCGGAAGCAAAGATTTCCAATGAGTTCAAGGAAAGCAAAGGCTGGAAACAGGCCCAGCCTCGCGACAATGTGCTGTCCGGCAAATGGTGGGAAATTTTCAACGATCCCCGGCTTAATGGACTGGAAGAACAGGTCGCCGCCGCCAATCAATCGATAATCCAGGCCGAGGCGCAATACCGCCAAGCTCAGCATCTGGTGCAATCCGCGCAATCGGCTTTTTTGCCGATACTCAACCTGACCGGCACTTTTAACCGTTTCCGCGCCGCCAGCGGCCAAAGCGTGGCGGTGTCAGGGGTCAGAAACCTGTTCGGCAGCGCTGTATCAATGGCTTGGGAACCGGATTTGTGGGGCAGCGTCGGTCGTCAGGTTGAAGCCAACACCGGCAACGCCCAAGCCGGCGCGGCCACCTTGCAGGCGTTGCGGCTATCCAGCGAAGCGACATTGGCCGAGAATTACTTTCAGTTAAAGGCATTGGACGCGCAAAAAGCGTTGCTGGATGAAACCGTAGCCGCTTACAGCAGAACCCTGCAAATCATTAAAAACCGCTACGCAGTCGGCATGGTTGCCAAGAGCGATGTGATGCAGGCCGAAACCCAGCTGGAATCGGTGCGCGCCCAGGCTATTAATCTCGGCGTACAGCGGGCTAAACTGGAACATGCGATTGCGGTATTGATCGGCAAAACCCCTGCCGAACTGTCCTTGGCTCCTGCGCCGCTGGACGTGCAGCCGCCGCCGATTCCGGTCAGCCTGCCTTCGGAACTGCTGGAACGGCGTCCGGACATTGCCGCCGCCGAACGCAAAATGGCCGCCGCCAACGCCCAGATCGGCGTAGCCAAGGCGGCTTATTTCCCGGCATTGAATCTGGCCGCCACCAATGGTTTTCAATCCTCCACGGTGGAGACCCTGTTCACCATGGCGCGCCGCTACTGGGCGTTGGGACCTGCCGGTGCGGCGTTGACGCTGTTTGACGGCGGCGCTAAAAACGCCCAGTACAAGCAGGCCATCGACGGTTTCGACGCCAGCGTCGCCGCTTACCGGCAAACGGTGCTGACCGGCTTCCAGGAAGTAGAGGACAATCTGGCCGCCTTGCGGATACTGGACGAAGAAAAGCAGGTGCAGGATAAAGCCGTAGCCGCCGCCAACCAGGCGCTGGCACTAACCATTAATCAATATCAGGCGGGAACCGTCAGTTACCTGAATGTGATGACTGCGCAAACCGCGGCCTTGTCCAACCGGCAGACCGCCGTGCAGCTACAGGGCGAACGTCTGGCGGCCTCTGTGCTACTGGTCAAGGCCTTGGGGGGCGGCTGGAATGTGGCCATGCTGCCCAGCCCCGACCAGGCGGGCGGCGAAGTTAAGTGGACGGATTATTTGATTTTTCCGGTGGAGTGAGTACCGCATTCCCACGCGCTGCGTGGGAATGCGGTCAGCGCGCCGAAATGCAGAGTATATCAACGTAGGGGGCACAGCGTGAGGGAACGCGGAAAACTCGTAGGCCGGAATAAGGCCATCCAAGCGCGTAGCGCGAGGTGGCGTTTCCGGCGAGTTTGGGTGGTGTTTGCCGGAAACGCCTGTTCCCGCTATCGCTTGAACCGGCTTATTCCGGCCTACAGGGCTGCGAATTATGAGGCAGCCAAGATAAGAGCGCTTTGCAGATCATTAAAAAGGGGGACTGTCCGGTCTCCCTTTATACGCTTTGTCTCATTCCCACGCGCTGCGTGGGAATGCAGTCAAGGCGCGCTGCGCCGCGAGTTGCGGTCAGCGCGCCGAAATGCAGAGTATATCAACGTAGGGGACACAGCGTGTGGGAACGCGGAAAACTTGTAGGCCGGAATAAGGCCATCCAAGCGCGTAGCGCGAGGTGGCGTTTCCGGCGAGTTTGGGTGGTGTAGGCCGGAAACGCCTGTTCCCGCTATCGCTCGAACCGGCTTATTCCGGCCTACAGGGTTGCGAATTATGAGGCAGCTAAGATAAGAGCGCTTTGCAGATCATTACGCCTTGTATTTATCCATGACTTCCAGTTTTCCTATGGCCTCTTTTATTTTCGCGTCAATTTCGGCATTCAACTCATTAGCTGTATAGACCTTTTCCAACAAGCCTTCTGCAACCAAGGCATCTTTTATCCAGCGTTTGGTGAATCGGTAATTGCTGTAAGCGGTGGTAACCTCTCCGGTTTTTGGATCCTTTAATCCGGCGCTCTTTGCTTCGACAACAGTGGCTTTTTTAGCTGCTGCCGGAGTTGCCTTGGTGGCTGCTGGTTTAGCCGCTACCTTAGGTGCAGCCGGTTTGGCTGCTACCGGTTTAGCCGCCGCTGGCTTAGGCGCTGCTGTCTTGGTTGCAGCCGCTTTGGGTGCAACGGTTTTAGCCGCAGCCGGTGGAATGGCGGCAGATTTTTCTTTTGCGACGGCAACTTGGGGCTTTGGTTGTTCCACGGCTGCTGCCTGTGTTTCAGGTTTTGCTGCCGGCGTTTTGGATTTAGCAGTTGCTTTTTGTTCGCCGATAATCGCATAAACAACATACGCAACAAAAATAGTAGTTAATATAAACAACCCTTCAGTCATAATGGCTCTCCACCTCTTTAAAAGTTAATTTTTTCATCACTGCTTTGAAATTAAGCGTCGCCGGTCAGCAGGTAAAACTTCCGTTCACGCCCCTACCTATAATCCAAGCAGGTAAAACCGTATCGCTAGTGCCGGAATATACCAGAAGCCGGTGGGTAGGCAAAACTCTAATTCGAAAAAACCGCAAACCTGTCCGATACTTAGAAGTTAGCCCCGGCGATTACCAGCATATCTGCCTTTTTGCCAATTTAGGTAGATCGCCACGCAAGCCCATCGCGTAACGGTTAAAATAAGCCTTGACCGGTGCCGTGTTATTAACCCGGTTCATTCCCGCCGAGCGTAGACTGGCAAAGGGCTGTGCGGTCACGCCATAGGTCTTGTTCAGCACATCCATACTCGACATCATCATTAGGTTATCGCCTTTGCGCCAGCGTTCGTAACGACGCAGGAAGCGTGAACTGGATAACGGTCTTTTTTCCTGCCGGGTTTGGATGACCAGCTCCGCAATCGCTGCGGCATCCAACAACCCGGCATTCACGCCTTGTCCCGCCAGAGGATGCATGGCATGAGCGGCATCGCCGCACACGGCGAAACGCTGGTCGATATAGCGGTTTGCATATTGAAAGCGTAATGGAAATGCGGCGCGCGGACCTACATCCAGCATTTTGCCCAGAATGCCGCCTGAGGCTTGCTCCAGAACCTGTAGAAAGTCTTTGTCGGCAAGCGCCAGGTGACTTTTTGACGATTCCGGGCTCAGCGTCCAAACGATTGAGCATTGTCCGTTTTTCAGCGGCAAAAAAGCCAAAGGCCCTTCATCCAGAAACCGTTGCCATGCAGTAAATTGATGACTCTTTTCAGTGCTTATCGTGGCGACCAGGCCATCCTGATGATATTCCCAGCCGGTAACGTCAATACCCGCCATCGCTCTTAATGCGGAATCGCGCCCGTCGGCGGCAATAACCAAATCAGCTTCAAGGATTCGACCGTCTTCCAGTCGCAACTGCCTACTGCTTTCGTTAAGCTGCATATCGACAACCTTTGCGGGTGTAATGCAGGTGGCCGAGGGTAAGGTGTCCAGTACATCCCATAAAGCTGCAACAGTGACTCTGTTTTCAACCAAATGTCCCAGCTCGGAGAAGGCGGTGTCGGCGCAATCAAAATGCAACTCCCCGCCAGCGCGGACATCCCATACCCGCATATCCCGGTAAGCGCAAACGCCGCGTTGCACCATGCCCGGCCATGCCCCCAACATTTCCAGAATGTTCTGGGAGGCTTTGGTGAGGGCGGAGACGCGAATATCAATAGGTTCCGGCGGCCACTGTCTTTCCGGGTTAAACCTTTCCAGCAAGGCAACCTTGATGCCGCCATGCGCCAAAGCGCAAGCCGTTGCCGCGCCCACCATGCCGCCGCCGACGACAATTACTTCATAATGCTCAGTCATTACCTTATCCCCTGTTACCCAGCCTGGGCAAGCGTCCGGCCAATCCCATGGCGTGACGCGTCAACAATGTTTTTGCCGCAGGAATATGATCCAGTATCGCCAGGCCGATATTTCTGGCGGCAGCCAATGCCGGCCAGTCATTGGAAAAAATGCGCACCACACTATTGGTAAAGCCGATAGTTCGGTCGTGATCTTGCTGCCTGGATTGTGCATAGGCCGTTAAAAAATCGGCGGCGCCAATGTCTTGATTTGCCTGATGCTGTTTGACGATCATTTCGGCCAGCTGCATAACATCGCGCAGACCTAGGTTAAATCCCTGTCCGGCAACAGGATGCAGCTGATGTACCGCATTGCCGATAACCACGGTTCGAGCCGCAGTCATTTTTTCGGCGCGTATCAGAGACAACGGGAACGCCCGCCGAGGAGCTGCCAATCCAAGCTCGCCCAGCCTATAACCGAAACACTGCTGAAGATCGGCCAAAAAGTCCGTTTCGCTGCCGGACATCAGCGCATCGGCATCTTCGCTGGTGCGCGTCCAGACGACGGCGCAATGATTATTATCGACAGGCAGCATGGCCAGCGGCCCTGAAGCTGTAAAACGCTCGAACGCGACATTCTTATGGGGTAGGGATGATTTAACCGTGGTGACCAGCGCCGTCTGCCCGTACTCGGTGATGAGCTGGGTTATTTCCAGCAACTTGCGAACCGAGGAGTTGCCGCCGTCCGCACCAACCAGTAGTTTGGCCGAAACGTTTAACGATTCATCGCCGCGCTTCAGGCTGACATTGACGGCATCATTACCTGCCATCAAACCGGCCAGCCGGGCAGGGCAGATCAGTTCTATATCGGACGCAGTAACAAGCCTGGCGACATGCGTTTCAATGTTCCGCGCGGTAATGACATAGCCCAGTGCTTCGACATTTTCTTTTTGCGCCGAAAGCCTGACTTTGCCGAAATGGCCTTGATCGGAAATATGGATGTTTTTGATTGCGGTGGCGGCCTGGCTGATACCTTGCCAAATACCCATCGCTTCAAGCATTTTTACGGTACCGGCGGCCAAAGCCAAGGCCCTGTCGCCGGCGGGAGAGTCATGGTGCTGTTCGCGGGTGCTTGCTTCAACTATCGCAATCCGTAGCCCGGTTTTTTGTAACGCCAGCGCCAGACAGTTGCCTGCCAGACCGCCGCCGACAATCAATAAGTCATAATCATGTTGCATCAGCTCGCCTGCATTAAGCTTTCAATTTCCGCAATGGTTTTGGGTACACCGCCGGTCAAAATCTCATGCCCCAGAGCGGTGACCAGAACATCATCTTCAATGCGTATGCCTATGCCGCGCCATTGCTCGTCAACGGTCAGGCAATCCGCAGGGATATACAAGCCCGGCTCTACGGTCAGCACCATGCCGGGTTCCAGCAAGCGCCATTCCTTATCCAGTTTATAGTCGCCGACATCATGCACATCCATGCCTAGCCAGTGGCCAATCCTGTGCATGTAAAACTGTTTGTATTTTTCATCCTTGATCAGTTTGGTCACCTTGCCTTTGAGCAGGCCGAGCGAGACCAGCCCTTTGGTGAGTACTTCAACCGAAGCATCATGCGCCAGATGCCACGGCAAGCCCGGTTTGATCTGTGCGATTGCCGCCGTCTGGGCATCCAGGACCAGTTGATAAAGCTGTTTTTGCGGTTCGCTAAAACGCCCGGAAACCGGGAAAGTGCGGGTAATATCGGCGGCGTAATGGTCGCACTCCGCACCGGCATCGATCAGCAGTAAATCGCCGCTTTTTAATTTATCGGCATTTTCAGTGTAATGCAGTACGCAGGCGTTTTTTCCGCCGGCCACAATCGAAGGATAAGCCACCGCACGCAAGCCGCCCTGTATAAAGTTATAAATGATTTCCGCTTCTATCTGGTACTCATACAGTCCGGGTTTGCATTTTTGCATGGCTTTGACATGAGCGTTGGCGGAAACGTCAGCGGCGCGACGCATCAGCTTGAGTTCTTCAGGGCTCTTGAACAGTCGCATTTCGTGCAGAATATGCTCCAGCGAAGCCAGCTCCCCCGGTGCATTAACGCCGCTTCTGGACTGGCTGCGGATATGGTTTATCCAGACCAACAAGCTGTGATCAAGATCGGAATCCCGCCCTATCGGATAATAGACCTTGCCTTTGTCTTCCAGCATGCCCGGCAAAATATCATCCAGATCATCGATCGGAAAGGAATCATCAGCCTTATAATGAATGGTAGCGCCTTCAAGACCTGCGTGTGCGCCTTCCCACAAGGCTTTTTTCTCATCGAATTCGCGGCAAAATAAAATGTATTCGCCTTGTTTGCGTCCGGGGATAAAAACGGCCAGAGAATCCGGCTCATTAAAGCCGGTCAAATAATAAAAGTCGCTATCCTGCCGGAACGGGTAATTTACATCCCGATTGCGAGCCCGAACTGCTGCGCTGCCTATAATCGCAATATTGCCTTTGCCGATGGACTGCATTAATTGTTTGCGGCGTTTTTTGAATTCACTTTGTTTCATTTTTAAATCAGGGGAAAGGTAAAAGGCTAAAGGTCATGGTTGAAAAGGTTTTTTCGCCCTTCACCTTTCGCCTTCTTTATTTAATTCGTTACACAGCAATAAAACAGCCGACCTCATGTATTCGGTAATTTCCATAAAATCACTTTCATCTTCTTCGCCTTCAGCCTCGGTATCCAGCTTGGTGAATTCGACAATATCTTTTAGTATTTCGCTTGCTTCCTTGGACAAATCGGAAGCAGCATGGGTAAAACCCACGCCCAATAAAAATCCTTGGCACCAGTAGGTAAGTGCTTCAACCTGCTCGCTCAACAATGCGTCATCACCGGGTAAAAGTAAGTCAAATTCAAATTCATCGCTAACCAATAAGTTTCGCGTATCCTCGAACAAATGCACCAACGTCGTCCGGTCTTCATCAGCCTGTGGTGTTCCATGCCGAAACAGCTCGGTCAGCCACTCGGTACTTTGGGCCTGCTCATTGGCGCACAACATGCCCGTCGCCATGCCGTGGGCTTGCGCCGCCGAAAGTTCGGCATCGCTTTGTACAACTATTGCATTAATTATTTGGTAAGTCATAAATTCCACATAATAATTTCACTATCGCGGACTAAAAATATCGCTTATGCTACCATGATCATTAACTTGGATAATATTTGTTAATCTTGAATCGCCCGGTAAATACGCAATATTTTACGTATCTCCTTGCAACAACCTAGTATCACCATGACGCAATCAAATCAATCTTTAGAGTTAAAAGACCTCGAAGACAAGCTGGATCAGCTCATCGAGCAGTACACCCAAGTAAAAAATGAAAACAGTTCGCTGAAAACCAAACAGGATTCATTGGTTCGGGAAAAAGCCAAACTTTTGGAAAAAACCACTTTGGCCAGAACCCGGGTTGAAGCCATGATTACTCGTCTGAAAGCAATGGAGAACGGATCATGAACAAAAAACCTCAGCCTGTGTCGCTGACCATTATGGGCAAAGAATATAAAATTGCCTGCGCACCTGACGAGCAAAGCGACCTGATCCAGTCGGCGGGGCAGCTCGATACTCAAATGCGCCAAATGAGGGATTCCGGTAAGGTAGCCGGCGCTGACAGAATTGCGGTTATGGCGGCGCTCAATTTGGCTCATGAGTTACAATTGATGAAAAGTCAAAATGCCGTACTCAATCAAGCCTTGAGCGAATGTCTGGCGAAAATGACTCACAAGATAGAAAACGTTTTAGAAAATCAGTAAACACGCTAAACTATTATCTTGCATTTCCTGCGGCGTTCGAGAGTGTGCTGGGTGTTTCCTGAACCTGTTTTTACCCCGGGGGCGGATACCAGTATTGGTGAGCATGCCCGTTTTATACGGGAAGCCTGATTTACCGGCCATGTCCCCACTTGAACCTCCGGTTCAAGGACGAAAGCACATTACGGCGCAGGCGGGAGATGCACCATACATCGCTTCCCATAAAGAAATCCCCATGAACTACTGGCTAATGAAATCCGAACCCGATACGTTCGGAATTAACGATCTGTACAACAAGCCCAACCGGACCGAGCATTGGGATGGCGTGCGTAATTATCAGGCCAGAAATATGATGCGGGATGACATGAAGCTGGGCGACCAGGTTTTTTTCTATCATTCCAATTGCGATGTGCCGGGCATAGTCGGCATTATGGAAGTCGTCAAAGAAGGCTACCCCGATTTTTCCGCTTTCGATCCGGATGACAAGCATTTCGATCCTAAAAGCGACCCTGAACATCCTCGCTGGATAATGGTTGATGTTAAATATGTCAGAACCTTGTCTCGCACCATCACCCTTAAAGAACTACGACTTGCATGGACGCAGGACGACTGCATGGATGCAGGAGGTACGACTCCAAGGATGGAGGAGGTAGAGCAACGCATGGAGCGGTTGCCGAGAGCAACGCAGGGAGCGGTTGCCGAGGCAGAGCAATGCAGGAGCAATTGCCGAAAGCACCGGGAAGCGCCGGCAGATCTCGCGCTGGTAAGGCGCGGTAATCGATTGTCCATAATGCCGGTGAGCAAAGATCAGTGGGAGTTTATTCTTTCACTGGAGTAAAGCGGACGGAGTTTAAAGTTAAGTTTAGCTGCGGCAATATCTGAAAAGCGTTCGTTCCTCGATAATTGCTACTACATAATCCGCATGGGTGTGATTAATGCTGGTATTACAAGTGATGGGGATTCAATTAAGAAGTATAATTCCCTGTATTCATGAGGCTTCTGATAATGGCTCAGCAAAAATAGCGCATGGAGACTTACATTCCAATTCATAAGCGGTAATTTCTAATAATTCTCGACTTAGCTCGGACAGATCGCTTGGGGATTTCAAGCTTCGCCCTAATTCTTGCATGGCTCTGAAAATAAGCGGTTACACGTATTTATTTACACCCTTACTTGGTAGGATAATATAGATGATTTCAGCAATTGAGTGCATGAGGCGTTTTTTCACTTAATATTTTTTAATAATGAAAGTAATCCACACAGCAATTCCAGATTTACTCATTCTTGAGCCTAAGGTTTTTGGTGACCAGCGAGGCTTTTTTTTGGAAAGTTACAATCAGCAAACTTTTCGTGATGTAACTGGCGTAACAGCGACGTTCGTGCAGGATAATCATTCGCGATCCGGTAAAAATGTATTAAGAGGATTGCATTATCAGATAAAACAGCCGCAAGGAAAGCTGGTTCGTGTTATAGCCGGACGTGTTTTTGATGTGGCTGTTGATTTGCGAAAATCGTCGGCCACATTTGGTCATTGGGCTGGTGCGGAGTTAAGTGGAGAAAATCATCGGCAACTCTGGGTGCCGCCGGGCTTCGCTCACGGATTTTTAGTGCTATCCGGGCAAGCGGATTTTTTATACAAAACCACCGATTACTATGCTCCTGAATACGAGCGATGTATCCGCTGGGATGATCCTGATATTGACATCGATTGGCCGGAAAACCATGTCCCCCTTCTTTCTGCCAAGGATGAGCAAGGACTGTCTTTTCAAGATGCCGAGGTGTTTGCATGAAAATTCTGCTAACCGGCTGCAATGGTCAGGTGGGATGGGAGCTGGGCAGAGCGTTATTGCCTCTGGGAGAGGTTATTATTACCAACCGCTCGCAAGTCGACCTATCTGATCTTGATGGTTTGCGTCGCACTGTTCAAAAATACAGCGCGGATGTTATTGTTAATGCGGCAGCCTATACAGCTGTGGATAAAGCGGAAACCGAAAAGGATTTAGCGTTTCTTATTAATGCAGAAGCCCCCGGTGTTTTAGCCGAAGAAGCAAAAAGAACCGGCGCCTTGTTGATTCATTATTCAACTGATTATGTTTTCGACGGCACAAAGATTTCTGCGTATGCAGAAGACGATGTACCGAATCCAGCCAATATTTACGGGCAAAGCAAATTAGCCGGTGAAAAAGCCATTCAGGTGACTGGAGCCGATTATTTGATCCTTCGAACATCATGGGTTTATGCAGCGAGAGGTCATAATTTTTTAAAAAGTATTCTGCGCTTAGCGGCAGAACGCGAAGAGCTGAATATTGTTGCGGATCAGATTGGGTCGCCAACCTGGGCGCGATTGATAGCTGAAACAACGGCGCATATTTTACGGCAATCCCTGCTTGAAAGGTACAAAGGTGACTTTAATTCAGACTTGTATAATGTAACATCAGCGGGCGAAACATCTTGGCATGGTTTTGCCCGGATGATTGTTGATTATGCACGGCAACAGGGAAGCCAAGCATTAAAAAACCGCATCATTAACCCCATACCTACAAAAGATTACCCTTTGCCCGCTAAGCGCCCAGTCAATTCGCGGTTATCAGTAGGTCGATTGGAACAGCATTTTGGCTTGAAAATGCCTGCATGGGATCAAGCTTTAAAGCTTTGTATGGAAGATATAGCCGCTACTGTTCATCGTCAATGAAGCATAATATATGAAAATTTTAATCACCGGTGGTGCCGGATTTATAGGCTCGGCTCTTATCCGTTATCTACTCACTGAGACAGAGCACAGCGTAATCAATGTTGATAAGCTCACCTATGCGGGCAATCTTGAATCACTCCAGCCGATAGAGGGCAGTTCCCGCTATAGCTTTGAACAGGCCGATATATGCAATGCGGCTAAAATTGAGCAACTGCTCCAGCAATACCGGCCGGATGCCATTATGCATCTTGCGGCAGAGTCGCACGTAGATCGCTCTATTGATGGTCCGGCTGCGTTTATAGAAACCAATATCGTCGGCACTTATGTATTGGTTGAGGCTGCTCGACGCTATTGGCAATCTCTGGCGGAGGATAAAAAAGCACAATTTCGTTTTCATCATATTTCCACCGATGAAGTCTATGGCGATTTGATTGATAATGACACTCTTTTTACAGAAGAGACATCTTATGCGCCCAGTTCACCCTATTCCGCTTCAAAAGCAAGCTCGGATCATATTGTCCGCGCATGGCATCGCACTTACGGTCTTCCTGTTGTTGTCACTAATTGCTCCAATAACTACGGCCCATATCAATTCCCGGAAAAATTAATTCCGGTTGTTATGCTTAATGCTCTGGAAGGTAAGGCCATACCGGTTTACGGCAATGGTCAGCAGATTAGGGATTGGCTATATGTCGATGACCATGCCAGGGCGCTTCTTGTCGTGCTGGAAAAAGGGAAAAATGGAGAGACTTACAACATCGGTGGACACAATGAAAAAACTAATCTTATTGTTGTACAGACTCTTTGCCGCATATTGGATGAGCTTCAGCCCAATAAGCCTAATGGACTCAGCAATTATCAAGAGCTGATAACTTATGTTAAAGACCGTCCGGGACATGATCTCCGTTACGCTATCGATGCTACAAAAATTGCCGATCATTTGGGATGGACACCTAAAGAAACCTTTGAGACAGGTATGAGAAAAACCGTGCAGTGGTACCTTAATAACCTTGACTGGTGTTGTCATATTCAAGATGGCAGTTACCGCTTGGAAAGGCTGGGGCTTGGAGAAACATTATGAACTGGAAAGGAATTATTCTGGCAGGTGGCGCGGGCACAAGGTTGCATCCTATTACCAAGGCGGTCTCTAAACAGTTATTGCCGGTCTATGATAAGCCCATGATTTATTATCCGCTGTCAGTTCTCATGCTGGCCGGAATACGGGAAATACTGATTATTACCACGCCGGAAGATCAGCGAAGTTTTAAAAAACTACTCGGTGATGGTTCGGATTTTGGCATACAGCTCGAATATGCAGTGCAAGCCAAACCGGAAGGGCTTGCTCAGGCTTTTCTGATCGGTGAGGAATTTATTGGTGAGAGCAATGTTTGTCTGGTTTTGGGGGATAATATTTTCTTTGGACAAGGATTTACAGCCAGTTTAAAACACGCTCTAAATCGTAACCAAGGTGCAACCATTTTTGGCTATAAAGTTAAAGACGCGGAACGGTTTGGTGTGGTGGAGTTTGATGAAAACAAAAAAGCAATATCCATCGAAGAAAAACCTGCCCAGCCCCGCTCAAATTATGCAGTAACGGGGCTTTATTTCTACGACAATCGAGTAATTGAGATTGCCAAACGAATCAAGCCATCTGAGCGCGGTGAGCTGGAAATAACCGAAGTTAATCGTGCTTACCTCCAAAACCAAAAGCTCAATGTAGAAATTCTTGGGCGTGGTTTTGCCTGGCTGGATACCGGCACTCATGACAGCCTTATCGAAGCAGGCCAGTTTGTACAAACCGTTGAACATCGACAGGGATTTAAAATCGCCTGCCTGGAAGAAATCGCTTTTAATCAAGGATGGCTAACCCGGCAGGATTTAATAAAAAGTGCTGAAGGGCTGGGTAAGACGGAGTATGGCGAATATTTATTTGAAATTTCTGAAAACAACGACGAATGAAATATCAAGTAAATAAAGTATTGAGCACTCGTAGAAATGGCTTGATTGTGAAACAATCGGTTGTCTAGCAGGGATTAAATGATGCTTATATTCCGAGAAAATTTGTGGGAGCTAAGCTCTGCAATTATTCTTGCCGGTGCCGGTGGCAGTCGTCTCTGGCCGCATTCGCATACCTTGCCCCCAATTACTCTGCCGAACTAACCTGTATAGTATTGGCTGTTAGGCATCTGTCATCCAGGCGCGGTTCTTGCGCTTGAAAGCGTCGGCCACCAAATAGGCCTCGGCTCTTAGTCATTTCGGGGCATCTGAGAATTTACCTCTCTTCCGCTCCGTGTGGTATAATTTTCATTTTTATAGGCTTGTTGTGCTGTCGCGGTTTTCGTCGACGCCAAAATAATATCAAAGGAAAGTTCGTGCGATTGATTCCAACAATTCTTTGCGGTGGAGCAGGATCCCGGTTGTGGCCGGTCTCACGTGAGTTGCACCCCAAGCCGTTTATACGCTTGGACGATGGACAAAGCCTCTTGCAAAAGGCGTTTTTGCGAGGCGCATTATTGCCGGGCGTGGAAGAAGTTTTAACCGTCACCAATCGGGAGTTATTCTTTAAAACAGAAGATGAGTTTCGTGAGGTGAATGCTGACGGGGTCGCAACATCATTCATCCTGGAACCATTCGGGCGTAATACCGCTCCAGCGATTGCTGCCGCAGCTTCCCAAGTTGCCCAAAAATATGGCAATGATGCAATCATGTTGGTGCTTGCTGCGGACCATTTGATTGCTGATCAGCAGGCATTCCAACAAGCGGTGCTCAAAGCCGCTGAGCTGGCTGTCACAGGCAAATTGGTTACCTTCGGCATTCAACCCGACTCCCCGGAGACTGGCTTCGGCTACATCGAGGCCGACGGCAACACGGTGCTGCGTTTCGTTGAAAAGCCGTCACTTGAAAAAGCAAAGGAATATCTCGTTTCTGGCCGGTTCCTGTGGAATTCCGGCATGTTCTGTTTCACTGCCGGTTCTATGCTGCAACAGATGGAACGGTATTGTCCGCGGATTCTTGCCACCACAAAAGTTTGTATCGAACAGTCGCGATCCGCCGAAGGCGCCGGCTTTACGCTGCTTGAGCTCGACCCCGATACCTTTGGTAATGTTGCCGATGATTCCATTGATTATGCCGTAATGGAAAAGTCGGATCAGGTTGTCGTTATCCCGTGCAATATCGGCTGGAGCGATATTGGCACCTGGACGGCGCTGGGCGACCTTACCGAGCCGGACGCCGATGGCAACCGAATCCAGGGCGATGCCCTGTTGTACGATACACGGAACTGCACCATCCAAAGCAATGACCGTCTGGTCGGCGCGGTTGGCGTCGAAAATCTCATCATCATCGATACGCCGGATGCCGTTCTGGTGGTCGATAAATCCAGTGCACAGGATGTAAAGCACATTTACGCGGAATTGAAGGCAAAGGGTCACGAGGCTCATAAATCACATCGCACCGTGCATCGTCCCTGGGGCATATACACCGTACTGGAAGAAGGCAACGGCTTCAAGATCAAGCGCATCGAAGTCAAACCCGGTGCGAGTTTGAGCTTGCAAATGCACCACCATCGGAGTGAGCATTGGGTTGTCGTTAGCGGCATAGCCAAGGTTATCAATGGTGAACGAGAAATCGTCATCAACACCAACGAATCCACATTTATTCCTGCCGGTCACAAACATCGTCTGACCAATCCGGGTGCCGCGCCTTGTGTAATGATCGAAGTGCAAAGCGGTGATTATGTAGGTGAGGATGATATTGTGCGGTTTGAGGATTCCTATGGACGCTGCTGAGATACTTGCTTGCTTTAAGGCCTACGACGTTTGAGGATAATTGGGGGCGGAGTAAAATTCTTTTTCACATTACATAATGACCATTTGTGTAAAATAAGCAGGGTCAGGGCAATCGCGCTTAAATTACCCCGGGGATTCGAAGTAAACAATCATTGCTCCATCCGGCCTTTAATCGCTTGATTTTGATGCCGGCCTTAGATGTTTTTTGGTCTTAATCAGATTCATAGCAACATGCCGGATAACAGCCAAGTTTGCGGCACTATGTCCTTTGCGAGCTCGATTGCTATCTTAATCAAAGGCTATATCCAGAGCCCAGTGAAGATTGTTTTCAATAGCCCAATGCGCTCGCACTACAAGCTCTAAGCAGGGTAGCCGTATTAAAATAAAAACACATTTGATTGATTGTTTGTTCAAAATTTAAAAGTCAAATTCGATTGCCTTGTAGTGAGGGACGCCTCCTCTATTAATTTTTCGCCAAATATGTGAAAATACAAAGTTTGATGTTGTTGTTATCTAGGAATGAAAATAAATATTAAGTCCGATTTAGAAGAAGCGCTTAAACTTTGTAAAGGCGCATTCCTGTCCGCAGCCGGTTTCAGTCTACTCATCAATTTTTTGATGATCACGCCGTCTATCTACATGTTACAGGTTTATGACCGCGTAGTTGCCACGGGTAATAAATCAACTTTATTGATGTTGACGCTGATAGTGGTAATGCTGTTTATCACTATGGCCGCACTGGAATGGGTGCGCTCACAAATTCTAGTCAAAGTCAGCACTCGCTTGGAAATGCTGTTAAATCAGCGATTATTTCAAATAGCCTTTAAGCAATCGCTGTATTCCGGCGGGCAGCGTGCAACAACCCAGCCGCTGGATGATTTGACCGGCTTGCGTCAGTTTCTAACCGGTAATGGCCTATTCGCCTTCTTTGATGCGCCGTGGATGCCTGTGTACTTGGCGCTACTATTCATGTTTCATCCATGGTTTGGCTGGTATTCAATATTTACCGCCATCTTGTTGTGCATTGTCGCCGCGTTCACTGAAAAGGCGACCACCAAAATAATCACCGAAGCCAATAATGTCGCTATGGCGACGCGTGGCGCCCTGGGCAGAAATCTCAGAAACGCCGAAGTTATTGAGTCGATGGGCATGCTGGGCAGAATAAGAGAGCGCTGGATGGTTGGTGCAGTCAAAGTTTTGGATCTACAAGCGACTGCCAGTTCGCGCGCGGGCTTGTTATCGGCACTGTCCAAAGTTATCCGTCTTTCTTCGCAATCGTTGATTTTAGGTTTGGGAGCCTATTTGGTAATTGAGCGCGAAATATCGCCCGGACTAATGATTGCCGGCTCCATTCTAATGGGGCGGGCGTTAGCTCCTATTGATCTTATTATAGGTACCTGGAAAGGATTTATCGGCGCCCGTGGACAGTACCAACGCCTTAACGACATTCTACGACAAATTCCGGCCGATAAAGAACACATGTTGCTTCCTGACCCTGAAGGTCGCATTCAGTTGGAAAATGCCGTGGTCGTTCCGCCGGGCAGTAAATTACCGGTGATCAAAGGCATCAATCTGGTCATTGAAAAAGGCGATATTGTTGGCGTTATAGGGCCTAGCGGCGCCGGAAAATCCACTCTGGCAAGGGCGATATTGGGTATCTGGCCTACCGCTAATGGCGCCATACGTTTGGATGGCGCCGAAGTGTTCAATTGGGATCGTGAACATCTCGGCGGCTTTATCGGCTATTTGCCGCAAGATATTGAGCTGTTTGAGGGTACTATTAGCGAAAATATCGCCCGCTTTGGCGAGATAGATCCTGAACAAGTCGTTGCAGCCGCAAAAATGGCTGATGTGCACGAACTCATCTTACGGTTCCCCGAAGGTTACGACACCCTTATTGGCTCTACCGGCGGCAATTTATCGGGTGGCCAGCGGCAACGTATCGGCTTGGCGCGGGCGCTGTATGGCAACCCGGTACTGGTGGTGCTGGACGAGCCAAACTCCAATCTCGACGAACAAGGCGAAGCCGCTTTGGAAAAGGCGTTGTTACAACTCAAGCAAAAACAATCGACCGTACTGATCGTTACTCATCGCAATAACGTGTTGTCAAAAGTTGATAAGCTCTTGATCCTTAACGATGGCTTGCTAGCCGTTTACGGGCCAAGAGATCAAGTTGTCGCCCATTTGCAGCAACAGCAACAAGCGGTCATGCCCGTCGCGCAACCCGCATAACATTGAAGTACTATGACAGAAAAACACGCATTGAATAACACTACTCCCACCCCCACAGTCTTGCATACAAATGATCGAGGCATTCGTAACATCGGTGCAGCAATAGTCTTTGCAAGCTTTGGTGTTTTTGGCGTTTGGGCATTTTTTGCGCCTATGGATAGTTCGGCTCTGGCTCCCGGTGTTGTGGTGGTAAAATCCTACAAGAAAACTGTGCAGCATCTCGACGGCGGCATTGTTGCCACAATACTGGTCAAAGACGGTGACTTAGTAAAAGAAGGTCAGCCGTTGCTGATGCTGGAAGATACGCAAATCAAAGCTCAGTTGGAAATAGCGCGCGCTCAAAATATCACCCTTGCTGCCCAGGTAGCCAGATTGCGCACCGAAAGAGATCAGCTTAAAAGAATTGACTATCCTGCGCTGCTTGATGATGCATCAGACCCTAGAACCACAGAAGCCAAATCGGCTGAAAATAATATTTTCAAGTCCAGAATAAGTTCTCATGATGGTCAAATCGCGGTACTGAATCAGCGTATCAGTCAAATTTCCAGCAAGATAAAAGGTTTACAAGGCCAGGTAGATAGCAAAAAACAACTGATAGCCTCCTACGCCGAAGAAATTCACGATCTGAAAGAACTGCTAGCCGAAGGCTTTACCGACAAGCAACGTCTGCGCGAGATAGAGCGCAATCATGCCCTGCAAAGCGGTGAAATTGCCCAACTCAACGCCGAAATTGCGACCAATCAAATGCTGATCAGCGAAACCCGTTTGCAAATGTTACAAGTGCAAAAACAGTTTCAGGAAGAAGTAACCGGCAAGCTCAGCGAAGCCCAAGCCCAGCTTAACGATGCTGCGGAACGCTTGGCAGCCAATCAAGACAGGCTTAACCGCATTGTGATCAAGGCGCCGGCGAGTGGCATGGTGCTTGGGTTGGCTGTGCATAATGAAAACAGCGTTATCTCCCCGGGGCGTCCTATTCTTGACATCGTTCCTCAGGATGCCGAGTTAATCATAGAAGCCCAAGTGTCACCCATGGATATTGATCGGGTTACCGTTGGATTACAGGCAGAAGTCCGTTTTAGCGCCTTCAAACAGTCGAAAACCCCCAAAATGACAGGCAAGGTTATTCATTTATCCGCCGACCGTCTTACCGATGAGAAAGGCAATTCCTATTATCAAGCTAGGGTCGAGCTCAACCCGGAAAGTCGTAAAGAACTGGGTGATTTGCAATTATTGCCAGGCATGCCGGCAGAGGTTTTGATTAATACTGGAGAAAGAACGTTGTTTGAATACCTGGCGCAACCCGCCACTAATTTCTTTGCACGCTCATTCATAGAAGACTAGCCGTCATGAATATATTTAGATATTGGCTGATAGTCATCATTCTTGCGTATACCCAAACGGCGGTAGCCGAAGATCTAATCACCGTTTACCAGCAAGCACTGCAAGCCGATCCGCAGCTAAAAAACGCCGAAGTCAAAGTCGAAATCGGTTCTGCACAAAAAGGCCAGGCACTGGGTCAAATGTTGCCGCAAGTTAGCGCCACCGGTAACTGGTCGACTAACAGACAAACCGTTACTCAACAAAATCGAGATACAGTCAGTAATTATCCAGGTACCCGCTACATCGTCTCCCTCAATCAAACTCTGGTTGATTTTGCCAAGTTTTGGGAATGGCGACGTACGTCGAAAGTAGAAGATCAATATGCCGCTGAAGCTATCGAAGCGCACAATCAACTGATGTTCAGCGTGGTGGATCGCTATTTCAGCGTGCTGGAAGCAGAAGACCAGCTTAACTTTGCCAAAACAGAAAAACAGGCCGCCCAAAAACAGCTTGAACAAATACAAAAACAATACGCCAAGCAATTATTAAAAGTCACCGACCTCTATGCGGTAGAAGCGCGGCTTGATCAAATCATTGCCAATGTGATTTTAGCGGAAAGCAGGCGCGTGACTGCTCAAGACAGTCTTAGAGAATTAACGGGTGTAACCCCGGCTGCGCTCAATAAACTTCGAGATACTGTCGACTATCAGGAAATCCAAGGCGATCTTCAACAGTGGATTGAAATGGCACAAAGTCAGAATCCGGCTATTTCAGCAAAAGAAATTGCCATACAAGCCGCAGAAAATAACGTGACGGCTCAAAAATCCAAATATTTGCCAGTCGCTGATCTGCAGCTTAATTATTTTGACACCGACACCGGCTTCCAGAGCAGCCAATCCCCGCCAGTACAAGTCCAGATTGCGGCTATTAATGTCACCGTACCCTTGTTTTCAGGTGGCACCACCACCCACCAACTGTTTGAGGCCCAGTCCCGCTTGCGGCTCAGCAAAAACGACAACGAAGCCGCAATCCGCGCCATTATTAAAGAAACCAGCGATGCCTTTCTCAGTGCCAATGCCAATGCGCGGTATATCAAAGCCTCGCAAAAAGCGCTGGACTCTGCCGGCAAATCACGGGAGGCCATGGAGCGTGGCTATCATTATGGCGTAGTGACCATCAGTGATGTGATCAAAGCGCAACAGGATGAATTTTCAGCCAAAAAAGATTTCGCACAAGCCAAATACAACTACATAAAAAATCGCATCCGTTTTATGCATGCCATCGGCTCGATAGCAGAGGAAAATTTACAGGAAATCAACGGTTGGCTGGAAAAGTCTTAAAAGTGCGCGCCTTATACTACTCAGCAGTTAGAAAAATACGACTGCATGGATGCAGGAGGTAGAGCAATGCAGGAGCAATTGCCGAGAACGCAGATGCCAAAAGCAGGTGCCTCTACGACTTGTATGGAGCAGTTGCCGAGGCGACGTAGATTAATATGACGAACGCAGGTAATTATAAATATTCAGAAATTACCGAACAAATTATTGAGGCATTCTACAAAGGATGCAATGCATTGGGATATGGATTTTTAGAGGAGGTTTATGAGAATGCTTTGTTCATTGAACTTGTCGCGATGGGTTTATTCGTTGAAAAACAAAAACTGATAAAAGTTTATTACCAAGGCAAAGAAGTGGGAGAGTATTTTGCAGATTTAATCGTTGATGGATGTGTAATTGTTGAATTAAAAGCAGCAGAATCCTTATGTAAAGGACACGAATTTCAATTAATTATCTGAAAGCAACAGGAATTGAAGTGGGTTTATTGTTGAATTTCGGAAAGAAGCCGGAGTTTAAACGCAAAGTTTTTTCAAACAAGAAAAATCTTATTCAATCATAATTATCAGCGTCATCCGCGTTCTATTATATTGATGGCGGAGTAGCTACTTCTATGAAACTTATAACTATATGATCATCGGCAGACTCAGGCACCTATACCAATATAAGGGTTTTATTCTCGGCAGCGTCAAGCGCGAATTTCAAAGCAAATACCAGAACTCACTGCTGGGAGCGGCGTGGACAGTACTGAATCCACTGGCCATGATTATCGTCTATACCGTGATCTTTTCCCAAATCATGCGTGCCAAGCTGCCCGGCATCGATAGTACGTTTGCTTACAGCATCTACCTTTGCGCCGGCGTGTTGACCTGGGGATTATTCGCAGAAATTGTGACGCGCGCACAAAACACCTTTCTTGAGCATGCCAACCTGCTCAAGAAACTGAGTTTTCCAAGGCTTTGTTTGCCGGTCATTGTGGTCGCCAATGCCCTATTGAATTTTTCCATCGTATTTGGCCTGTTCAGCATTTTCTTGTTGATTTCCGGGAACTTCCCCGGCCTGGTTTATTTGGCCTTGTTGCCTGTTTTTGCCATTCTTGTCGCCTTTGCCATCGGCCTGGGCATCAGTCTTGGGGTGCTCAACGTATTCTTCCGTGATGTCGGGCAGTTTTTCGGCATCGTCATCCAGTTTTGGTTCTGGCTCACCCCGATCGTTTATCCGGTCAGCATACTGCCTGAAGCCGTGCGCTCCCTGATGAGCTATAATCCCATGGCTGCGCTTATCGGCGCCTGCCAGGATATTCTCGTCACCGGGCAGTGGCCGGTCTGGCAAAGCCTGTGGCCGGTAACCCTGCTTGCTATTGCCCTGTGCGCTTTCGGCATGCGCCTTTTCAGCAGGCATGCCGGCGAAATGGTAGATGAACTATGACCCGGCTCGATAACTTAACCCGGTTGCTGCAAACCATTCCCGACCTTGAGTTGGCGGTCTTGGTTGGTAGCCGGGCACATGGAACCGCAACTGATCAGAGCGACTGGGACATTGCTGTTAGATGGAAAAAACACATCAATGGCTGGACTCGTCTGGAGAACTCAGAAATCCTGAAACAACAAATTGCCGATGTAATCGAGATGCACAAAGATCAAATTGACCTGATCGACATGGTATCGGCACGGCTTGCAATGCACGCCGTGATTGCCGAAGAGGGAGTTGTTCTCAAGGGAGAGGATACCCTGGCGTGGAGCCACTACCTCATCCAAACATGGGCAGAACTGGAAGATTATTACTGGAGGAAAAACCATGCGGCTTGATCTGTATCAGGCAGAAAGCGCACGTATTGCCAACGAGCAAATGGCTTTGCTTGCCGAGGCGAAACAACGCATCCTGTCGGGAGCGCCT
The DNA here is from genome assembly GCA_030653175.1 of Methylobacter sp. Lineage (GTDB taxonomy): Bacteria > Pseudomonadota > Gammaproteobacteria > Methylococcales > Methylomonadaceae > Methylobacter_A. The sequence continues at coordinate 18,075 of JAURZV010000072.1, read as the reverse complement.
CTTTCGCGGCTTGAACAAAGTGGGGTACTTCATGCACTGCAAGTCCTTATAGACAACGCCATCGGTAAATCAAAACATTTGCTCAAGGCGGCAGGCCGGCCGGTACCTGTATCTGCCTATGATACCTTTGCCGGCCTTGAACAACAGGGCGATATAAACCCGCAAGAGTTGCAGCAGTGGAATTCGGCAATTGGATTGCGCAACAGGATTGTGCATGACTATATGAATATTGATATGCAATTAGTTTACGAACTGATCACCAACGATCGTCTGCAATTTATTGCCGCTTTCCTGCATAAACCCATTTCGGCTATGCCCAACTGAGATTAAAACACACTTACAATGTTTTTAACTTCAGTTCGTAGGTTGGGTTAGCGTAGCGTAACCCGACATTTACCGCGAAATGTGTTGGGTTACGCTTAATGATGACATAAATTTTTAACACACTAACCAATCAAAATTGAAATCGCTGTAACTATGGGCACTATCACCATCACCAATCTGGGCAAAGCCTACAAACAATATCCCACGCGCTGGTCGCGGCTGGCCGAATGGCTGACGCCTACCAATAAACCCCGGCATCAGCTCAAATGGGTATTGAAAGACATCAGCTTCAGCGTTAAACCGGGCGAGGCGCTTGGCATCATTGGCATCAATGGCGCCGGTAAAAGTACCCTGCTCAAAATGATCACCGGCACCACCCAGCCCACCACCGGCAGCGTCAATATCACCGGGCGTGTCGCCGCGCTGCTGGAACTGGGCATGGGCTTTCACCCCGATTTTACCGGACGGCAAAACGTCTACATGGCCGGGCAACTCCTAGGCATGAGCGTTGAAGAAATCACCAATTTAATGCCAGAGATTGAAGCCTTTGCCGAGATTGGCGATTACATCGACCAGCCGGTGCGCGTGTATTCCAGCGGTATGCAAATGCGCGTAGCGTTCAGTGTAGCCACGGCCAGGCGGCCGGATGTGCTGATAGTCGATGAAGCGTTATCGGTCGGCGACGCCTACTTTCAGCACAAGAGTTTCGAACGTATCAGACAATTTAGAAAACAAGGCACTACCTTGCTGATCGTCAGTCATGACCGTGCCGCTATCCAATCCATTTGCGACAGGGCGATACTTTTGGAAGGCGGTCGTCTTGTCAAGGAGGGCGCCCCGGAAGAAGTGATGGATTTCTATAATGCACTGATTGCCGAGCGTGAAAACTCAACGGTGACCCAGGCAACAGCGGAGGACGGCAGAATACAAACAACCTCGGGCACCGGCGAAGCTTCCGTTGTGGATATTGCCTTGCTTGATGAGCGCGGCGAAAGGGTAGAGGCGGTCGACGTAGGTGCTGTAGTCACATTGCGTGTCAAAGTACAGACCAACGTTTTAGTGCCCAGGCTGGTGCTGGGCTATATGATCAAAGACAAGCTGGGGCAGCACATTTACGGTACAAATACGCATCATCTGGGGATGCCGCTGTACGACATGCAAGCAGGTGATTTGGTCGAATATAGCTTTACTTTTCCGGCTAACCTGGGCGCCGGCAGTTACTCGGTGGCTGTGGCGCTTACCAGCAGCGACACCCATCTGGGCAATAATTATGAATGGCGCGACCTGGCGTTACTGTTTACCGTGATAAACATAACTAAACCTATTTTTGCCGGTTGTGTCTGGCTTGAACCGAGCATCTCTTTACATCGTCAAATTTCCCATGTTACTCAGTAAATATATCAAGCAAATTTTTAGTTACTTTGGCATCGCGGTCATTCGGAAAAAGACTTGTGCTGTACCACTCGAAAAGTCACTTTCACCGGAGACTCTTGACGTGCCAATTGAAAAACCAATTTCACTCTGCCCTCCTTATCCCGGTAGACGCCTAACCACGCTCGCAGAAGTTGATGATGCACTAGGTCTTTCCGGTGAAGCAAGAATGGTATCTGAAAATAATTTTCTTGAGCAGTTGCACTCTTTTTGGCTGGATTTTCCGCCCGTTGTCGGCGATCCTTGGAGCCTTGAATACCGTAAGCATTGGTGGTCGGTGTATGAACAGCTGACGGGGAAACCCTATGAAGTCAAAAACGAATTTTTTGACTTCGATGTCGAATATCACATAACGCACCCCTATCCCTTTTGCACTCAAGACTTTCGTATCGTATCTCGACAATTAATGGGTATCGGTAAAATAATTGAAGCTCTAGCTCTTCCACCAGGAGCGTCTATTTTAGAAATGGGAGCTGGTTGGGGAAACACCTCCTTATTTTTGGCGCAGATGGGATACAAAGTTACTGTTCTGGATATTAATCAAAAGTACGGAGATCTAATCGACAAACGCGCTAAAGCATTAAATGTCGACATAGAATTTGCTTGTTTGGGTTATGAAGAGGCCGGCAAATTAAATCAAAAGTTTGACTGCGTCCTGTTTTTTGAGTCGTTCCACCATGCCTACGATCATCTCCAGCTCTTGGACTCCATACCTTCTTTGCTTGCTCCTGGTGGTATTTTAGCGCTCGCGGGTGAGCCTATGAATGAAAATTTGCCCTATGACTGGGGGCTTAATCCGGATGGTGAGGCTTTATGGCAAATAAGGACTCATGGATGGTTTGAATTAGTGTTCCGCGAAAGTTATCTTCGCTCCACGTTAGAGCGGAAGGGGTTTTCGGTGAAAAAATTTGAATCTCCGGATAATGCTGTTGGAACCATATTGGTTTGCCATCTCTGCTAGGAATTTCTGGATGACTTCGATAGCCACCGCGTTGATCAACAGCTTGGCGCTTATGTTTACCGGTTGTGTTTGGCTGGAACCGAGCATTTCTTTACACCGACAAATCTCCCATAATGTTCAGTAAATTTATCAACCAAATTCTTAGTCACTTTGGCGTTGCGCTCATTCGGAAAGAAACGCTCAGGTCGTTGTGTGTCAATCAACCTATCGAAAAAACGCTGGACGAACAACTTGCGCCGGCATTCAAGGAAATCAAAGATTCGACTGATATTGGACACAAACAACTGCTGCGTCACCAGATCAGCGTTAAGTGGGAGATGGTTGACCTGTTTGAGCGACACCGGATTCCGAGCGCGGATTTATCCTGTCCACTCTGCGATTACCGGGGCGAAGTTGCCGGGTTCGGCAGGTTTGTTACGGGTTGTATATTTGAGGGCGGGACACTGATTCGTCACCAGTGTCCCGAGTGCGATCTTATTTTTGGCGCCGAAAAAATGCTGAGCCTGCCGGAGGAGGAACTTTCCAGGGACTATGAATGGCATTACCAGATATTTTCCGAAGGCGATTCCACGGTACAAGAGGTGAGGGCATTTCATGCGCTCCATCCCGAAAAAGACCGAGTGTATCTAAACTGGGGAACCGGAGCATGGTCGAAGAGCATGGATGTGCTGCGGCAAGACGGCTGGAACGTGTATGGTTATGAGCCGCACAGTTCGGCGACGGCGAGCAGCCCCTATATTATTTCAAGCATGGAACAATTATCGACCATGAAATTTGACGGCATCTTTTCAAACAATGTCCTGGAACATCTGCGCTATCCGGTACGTGAGCTTTCGATCATGCGCGACCTGCTCAAAAGCGGCGGCAAAATGTCCCATGCGACGCCGTGTTTCGAATATCTCTACGAATTCACCCGCTTCCATCTTTTTTTCTATTTGGGGCGATCGCGTGCCATTCTGGCCGCCAAGGCCGAACTCGGCATAGATGACTTTGTGGTCGATGGCGAATTTATGAATATCATACTGACAAAAGGCTGAACATGGCATTTACTACCTACGCGCAGAACTTTGAAGATGTCATGCTTTGGCGCGCCCTGAGGCACGTCGAAAAAGGCTGTTACGTTGATGTGGGTGCCCAGCACCCCGTTATTGATTCTGTCAGCAAAGCCTTTTATGATCGTGGCTGGAGAGGCATCCACATTGAACCTGTGCCGGAATACGCCAGGCTCTTGCGCCAGGATCGGCCTGATGAGGTAGTGCTGGAAGTTGCGCTGTCCGACATTGAAGGCACGCTTGAACTCAATGTCATACCGGAAACCGGTCTCAGCACCGCAGTGGACGCCTATGCCCGGCGTCACCACACCGAGCATGGGTTTGACTGCCAACGGATTCATGTCCCCGTTTTAACCTTAAAATCGGCTTTGCAGTCGCTTGCGGGCAAAGAGGTACATTGGCTCAAAATTGATGTGGAAGGGCTTGAAGGTCAAGTGCTCAAAGGCTGGGACAGTCAAGCCTTGCGGCCGTGGGTGATGGTGATTGAGGCGACCATTCCTAACTCGACCGAGGTCGACTACGCCAGCTGGGATCCACTCCTCGTTGCAGCGGATTACCAGTTTGTCTACTTTGACGGGCTTAATCGTTTTTATATTGCAAAAGAACATGCCGAACTTGCGGCGGCATTTTCTTCGCCGCCTAATGTTTTCGATGACATGATATTAACGGCGAGCTCCACTCTGTGCAGAGAATTGGTAACGTCATACCAGGCAAGGGAGAGTGAGTTGACTGCACGTGTTGTACAGGCCGAAGCACAGCTTGCACAAACCGATGCACAACTTGCACAAACTGAAGCACAGCTTGCACAAACCGAAGCACAGCTTGCACAAACTGAAACACAGCTTGCACAAACCGAAGCATACGCCGTACGAATAGAGGGCCAATTGCGTGAGGTACTGAATAGTCGCTCATGGCGAGTCACTCTGCCACTGCGCCTTGTTGGCGGCAAATTACATCGGCTTGGCGCTGCCATTCAGGACAGCGCCAAGCCGATGCTGTGCCAACTTAGACAAAGGTTGCGCCAGCAACCGATGCTCAGGCGAGCGGCACGCGTCATCTTCCGGCTCCTGCCCGGAGCTGTACGGCATTGTTTGCACCTTGTTATACACGAACCGGCAACTACGTCCGACAGTGTATGCATAACAGCACAGAAAGTAGCCGACCTGTCGTCGCGAGCAGCGCTTATTTATGCCAACCTTAAACAAACCATCGACGCCGGGAAAAACTAATGCGTATCGTGATTGACCTGCAAGGCAGCCAAACAGAAAGCCGCTTTCGTGGCATCGGGCGATATTCGCTTGCCCTGACTCAAGCCATAATCAGACAGGCCGGCGAGCATGAAATCTGGCTCATCCTCAATGCCGAATTAGCAGAAAGCATCAGCCATATTCAACTGGCCTTAGAGGGGCTCATCCCGAAACAGCGCATCCGCGTATTTGATGTGCCCGCGCCAGTGGCGGAAAATAGCCCCGGTAATGCTTGGCGCACCCGGGCGGCCGAAAAAATCCGCGAACATTTTATTTTACAGATGCAGCCGGATGTGGTGCTAGTGACCAGTCTGTTTGAGGGCTACCTTGACGATGCGGTGACCTCAGTCGGTGCGTTTTCCGGCGACACCAAAACAGCTGTGATTCTGTACGACCTGATACCGTTATTAAATCCTGCCGCTTATTTGCCTGCGCCCGAACTCAAGCAGTATTACCAAGGCAAGATTGAATCGCTAAAAAACGCCGACCTGCTGCTGGCTATTTCAGACTATTCGCGCTTGGAGGCCATTGAAGCGCTGGGATTTAAACCGGATAGCATCGTCAATATCTCCACAGGGGCAGACGCGCAGTTCAAGCCTGAGCGCCGATCGCCCCAGGAAATAGCGACATTACGACAGCGCCTGGGCATCACCAGGAACATGGTCTTGTATGTGCCGGGCGGGTCTGATTCGCGCAAGAATATTGGCGGCTTGATCATCGCTTACAGTCTGCTGTCCGCCGAACTGCGCAACGACCATCAATTGGTGATCGTCAGCAAGCTGGATGAAGCCGAAAGTCGTCAGCTGGAACGGGTAGGCGACTATGCAGGTCTTGCTGTACACGAACTGGTGTTGACGGGCTATGTTGAAGACGAGGAGCTGATCTCGCTTTACACCGAGGCAACCTTGTTCGTCTTTCCCTCAAAACACGAGGGTTTTGGCCTGCCAGTGTTGGAGGCTATGGCTTGCGGGGCGCCGGTGATAGGCTCTAACAGCACTAGCCTCCCTGAGGTTATTGGGTTGGCGGAGGCGCTATTTGATCCGTTGTCGCCGCAATCGATAATGGAAAAGATGGCTCAAGCATTAAGTGACGAGTCCTTCCGGCAACGGTTGCGAGCGCATGGGCAGGCGCAGGCCAAGAAATTTTCATGGGATGAATGCGCCAAGCGGGCGCTCAGTGCGCTTGAGGCGTTTGAGTTGTCGTGTAGGGGCGACCGGCCGGTCGCCCGGGCTCTCGGTGCAAGCTCCGCTGCAATAGTCAGCGCCATCGCCGACATGGGTGGCACTGAAGTGCCCAGCGACACCGATCTGGTCAGAGTTGCCGATTGTATTGCTTTCAACATGGGTAGAGAAACGCCAAAACAGTTGATGCTCGATATTTCAGACTTAGTGCAAAGCGATGCCAGATCGGGGATTCAGCGAGTCATTCGCAGCATTCTGCGGGAACTGCTTGAGAATCCTCCGGCCAATACCGATGTCAGGCCCATCTATTTTGATGGCGTGCACTATCGGTATGCGAACGCCTTTGCCGCGTCTTTGTCTGTGGGAGCGGCTTTAGCCGCGATGGATGCTGAAATCGCGGCTAAAGCCGCTCCCACAGACACTGATGATATCGTCGATTTTTGTCAAGACGATATCTACCTGGCACTCGATCTGAACATTTACCTGACACCTTCTGCGCGCGACCTGTATATGCGCTTGCAGAACCAGGGGCTGCAGCTCTATTTCATCGTCTATGATATTTTGTTGCTGCAACGCCCGGACTGGTGGCCGGAGGGCGTTAACGTGGCTTTCGAAGCGTGGCTGCGCAGCCTTTCGGAAGTCGCTACCGGCTTGATTTGTATCTCCGAGGCCGTTGCAGAAGAGGTTCGTTGCTGGTTGATAGACAATCCGCCCGCACGGATTGCGGAGCCGACGGTAGACAGTTTCCACCTTGGAGCGGATATTGAAAACAGCCTGCCCACAGAGGGTATGCCAAACAGCGCGGCCGTTGTACTTGAGCAGATGACTGCCAAAAGCAGCTTTTTGATGGTAGGCACCGTCGAGCCGCGCAAGGGCCACGCCCAGACACTGGCCGCTTTTGAGCTGCTCTGGCAGCAGGGCCTTGACATCAATCTGGTGATCGTTGGCAAGCATGGCTGGTTGGTTGATCAACTGGCAGATAGGCTGCTTCGGCACCCCGAATTGAACCAGCGCCTGTTCTGGCTGGAAGGCATCAGCGACGAGTATTTGCAACAGGTCTACGCCGCCGGCGCCTGTCTGATTGCCGCCAGCGAGGGAGAAGGCTTCGGCCTGCCGCTGATTGAAGCGGCCCAATACCGGCTGCCTATCATTGCACGCGATATTCCAGTGTTCCGCGAAGTGGCTGGCGAACACGCCTACTACTTCAGCGGGCTGGAGTCACAAGTGTTGGCAGATGCCGTCAGGCATTGGCTGGAACTGAACGCCGAAGGCTTGGCGCCGCAGTCTGTGGGCATGCCCTGGCTCACATGGCAGGAAAGCACCCGGCAGCTAATTGAGCGCATTACTCACCCACTAACTACGAGGAAGGAATAAATGAAACAGACAATCAAAACAGCGCTTCGACGGCTGCTCGGGAATTCAGCTGAAGCTGACAACACCGAGGGTACATCCCCGTTGCAGGTGTATCCCGGTTATGAAGAACAGGATTTGCCCATCCTCAAACAGTTTGCCACAATGACGGCATCCACGGCTACTGATCACTACACGGACGGCTTTGGAGTTAAAACACTCTACGAGTGTGTACCCTTTATAAAAGCGGAAGCGCTAAATATTCAGCGGCTGGAACTGCCTGTTCCGGATGACGGCTTTCATGCTGAAGCCATAGAGTATGTGGCCGTTACCGATGCGCTGAACCGTTTCCAAAATAATGCATCGTTCTGTGCCGTTGAAATTGGCGCGGGTTGGGCGCCGTGGATAGCCGTTGCGGGGGTAATCGGGCGTCAGCGAGGCATTAGACAACTTACGCTGGTGGGCGTTGAGGCCTCGGCCCAACGTTTTCCTTTGATGCGCCGGCATCTTGAAACTAACGACCTGAGACCGGCAGGCGTTACAGAGGAGGACGCGCAGAGCGGGACAGTCTTTACCCGGCTATTTAATGGCGCAATTTGGACGCATGACGGCGTTATTTGGTTTCCGGAGACAGATGTTGAAGATATGGGCGCAGCCGCAACCGCTGCTGATGAGAATACCGATTATCGTGGGGCGGAGCTTAACCATAACTCGATACCCTGTAAGAAATTGACCACCCTGTTACAGGATCTGGGCGTTGTCGATTTTATGCATATCGATATTCAAGGCGCCGAATTTGAATTATTGCAAGACCAGATTGATTGGCTGTCAGCTAATGTCAGAACCCTGATGATAGCCACACACAGCCGCTCAATTGAGGGCAAGCTGATTGACCTGCTGTTCGGCAACGGCTGGCAATTACACCGTGAGAAGCCATGCCGGGTTGATTGGTACAAAAACTGCTCTCAGGTAGGCAAGACCCTGGTGGATGGCAGTCAATACTGGTTGAACAGCAAGCTGGTTTAAATATCCCCGTAACCTATGATCCTGGAAAAATCAATTGATCCACGAAAAGCACGAAAAGCACGAAAAGCACGAAAATATTCAAATAGATACCAAGTTATAGATCATCACCCGATGGGTGAATGGTTTAATTAATATATTGATTTGTTTCGTGTCGCCTAGAGGCGCCTACTTTTGGCTTTCGTGGACTAACTGCGGTTTTTAGGATGATGGATGGGGGTGATCAATTCCGAGGCTATTGTGACCGTGTCCCCAATAACCTTGCTTGTCTTAATATGAAATTAAGTCTATATTTAGCATCAAATTTAAACCAATTTGGAGCGATTCATGTCAACTTTGCAGGTTTCAGAAGATATTCTTCCTTTAGGTCACTTTAAAAGTCATGCTGCCGATGTACTCAGAACGCTAAATCGTGTCCACCGTCCTATTGTCATCACCCAAAACGGTAAGCCAACAGGCGTATTGCTTTCGCCGGAAGAATTTGACCGCCTACAGGAACAAGCAAGCTTTTTGACCGCTGTACGCCAAGGTTTGGAGGATGATGTTGCGGGGCGCGTGGTCAGTGATAAAGCGTTGGGAGCGCTGCTAAACCTCGTGCCTTAACATGCTGTTGTTAGAATGGGCTGAGCGTGCCCAGCAAGACTTGCTGAGCATTCATCGCTTTATTGCCCGTGATAACTCTGCAACCGCCAATGTCTGGGTAAAAAAGTTACGTGAGCGGGTTCGACAGGCCTGTGATAATCCACTGGCTGGTCGCATCGTTCCTGAATTGGGGCAAGCTGACATTCGTGAGGTTTTGCTGAAAAATTATCGTATCGTCTATCGCGTCAAGTCCGATACTCTGGTGGTGTTGACGGTGTTTGAAGGTCATCGCTTGTTAAGGAATGAAAACTAAGAACTTAACCATAAATAATATTGCTCCTGTTTTGCCGCTTGATTTTTCATAAGACGATGACAGAAGCGCTCAGCATGAGCAAGCCGAGATAGCTCCATCCATTTTTTCATACCGTACCAAGAGCTTCCTAAACCAGTAATATAAAAAAACGAATATTTTGTTATAGTTAACCTTAATTTTATCGGTGCTGGAGTTTAATCAATGTCATTAGCTCAAGAAGATATAGAACAAATTCAGGACTTAATAAAGAAGATTATTTTAGAGTCGCCTGAGGCATTAAATGCCAATGTTCGTTATGAACTGGATTTGCGGGAAAGAACGATTCGTGTTGAGGAAGAGTTAAAGCATCAGCGCGAATTGATGCTTGAAGGCTTCAAGCAAATGGAAAAACGCTTTGAACAGGTGGATAAGCGCTTTGAGCAAATGGAAAAACGCTTTGAACAGGTGGATAAGCGCTTTGAGCAGGTGGATAAGTGCTTTGAAGAGATGGGGCGGCGCCTTGATCGGTTCATGTTTTGGTCGTTAGGTATTACCGTGTCATGTGCTGTTTTTGTGGTTAATTATTTAAGATAATCGGGGGGGAATTGTTCACCGGATGTAACTACTCACCCCAGGCTGGCATTTGCTCCTGTACTAAATGAAACAGCCCGGTAGGTCGGAATAAGCCTGTTTGAGCGACAGCGAAAACGGGCGTTTCCGGCGCCTCGCGCGAATCGCCGGAAACGCCACCTCGCGCTACGCTTGGGTGGTCTTATTCCGGCCTACATTACTGAACGTTTACATCGAGGGTAGGGTAATAGTTAGCCGGATGTAACTACTCACCCAGGCTGGCATTTGCTCCTGTACGTCACAAAACGCGGCGTTTAGAATCGTAAATTTCAAAGCTTCCGCTCCTTACCTACATCCATGTAGGCAAAGCCAGCTTTGAACTCCGGCATTTACATCTTCTGGAGTCCAAAGCTGGCTTTGGCTGTTTCAAAGTCGGTTTACTGATAGATACTGTCCGCGAAAGACACGAAAAAATATCCAATAATTGGGGTCAGAGTAAAAATTTCAATTATTTGCCCCCAATTATTTTTTGTTATAGTTAACCTCAATTTTATCGGTGCTGGAGTTTAAGCAATGGCATTAGCTCAAGAAGATATAGAACAAATTCAGGACTTAATAAAAAAGATTATTTTGGAGTCGCCTGAGGCATTAAATGCTAATGTTCGTTATGAACTGGATTTGCGGGAAAGAACGATTCGTGTTGAGGAAGAGCTAAAGCATCAGCGCGAATTGATGCTTGAAGGCTTCAAGCAAATGGAAAAACGCTTTGAACAGGTGGATAAGCGCTTTGAGCAGGTGGATAAACGCTTTGAAGAGATGGGGCGACGCCTTGAACGGTTCATGTTTTGGTCGTTAGGTATTACCGTGTCATGTGCTGTTTTTGTGGTTAATTATTTAAAATAATTCACAATTATTCATGACAGTTAAATTAAATATCAGGAGAAGAAAATGACTGATGATGAATTAAAGGCATTGGTTGCAAGCCTTGCTGTTTCGCAAGATCGAACCGATGAGCAAATGAAGCGAACCGATGAACAAATAAAGCGTACCGATGAGCAAATGAAGCGCAACGATAGAATGCTGACGGAAAAACTAGACCGTATGGGCATTACGCTGGGTAACATCGGGCAAAACCAAGGCGATGTTGCCGAAGAATTCTTTTTCCAAAGCCTGATAAAAGACAATCACTTGGGTAAAATCCACTTTGATGATGTAGTGAAAAACATGGAAAAACACCGAGGTCAACTACAGGAAGAATATGATTTGGTTATGACCAATGGCGATGCCATTGCCGTTGTTGAAGTCAAATACAAAGCCCATAAAAATGATCTGGATAAATTAGATCGTAAAATGAAGCATTTTAAACAGTTGTTTCCGATCTATCGGGCATTTAAGCAATATGGCGCCATAGCGGCCTTCCATATCAATAATGATGCCAAAGAAGAAGCGTTAAGACGCGGTTATTTTGTGTTGCAACGCAGCGGTGATCTGGTGCATACCGAAAGCAGCGATCATTTGACGGTGTTGTAAAAGCACTTAGGAACGTGCACAAAATAACTTGAGCAAGTTGCCAATAGCTGGAGTGCAGGCTTCGCCTGCAAGCGCAAGCAAAGCTTGCACTCCCGCTGAAAACTTACACCGCGAGTTGTTCAAATTGTTTCATGCTCATTCCTTAGCAGCGTAGCCCGATACATCGTAGCCCGTTCTTCACCATATCCATGTGGATCATGCAGGAGGTACGACCCCCAAGGATGCACCTTAATACACAGTTCCCGGCAATCAACTCGAGCGTTAGCTGCCGGATTTTTTCTTTTCATTTTTCTTTTTATGCGATAACTTATTAGCCTGATTAATTTGCAGGCCACTAACATGTTGAACATTTCAATCAATCTTGAATCCCAGATAAACCAGTTGGCTCATGATGCTCATCAACCGATTGATGTATTTCTGAGCCGCTTGATAGCCGACTATATTGAAGAAAAAGCCGACATTATTGAAGCTGACGAAATCTATCAACGTATTCAGGCTGGGCAAGATACTACCGTGTCATTCAACCAAATTCTAAAAGACAATGGCTTGGACGGTTGAGCTATCTAAAACAGCTGCACGACAATTCTCAAAGCTGGACAATTCGGTAAAAATTCGCATCAAAGACTTTATTCTTAAACTGTCTGCTATGGATAATCCTCGGCATAATGGCCTTACTATGCAAGGTCGGCATGCAGATTACTATCGTTACAGAGTAGGGGATTATCGACTGATCTGCCGGATTGGAGATAACGGGATGCTCATAACCCTTGTTAAATTGGGGTATCGAAAAGAGGTTTATAAAAACTAAACAGCTCGATGTGCTGAACGTAGTGAGGCGCATCAATGTCAAGAAGTTCGCTAGTTCCCAAGCTCCAGCTCTCATCGTTATACACAAGTCTGTCCAAGAGTGTCATTTCGGCATGGGTGCTGGAATGGCAGACTCGGATGTAGGCCGGAATAAGGCCATCCAAGCGCGTAGCGCGAGGTGGCGTTTCCGGCGAATTTGGCAGGTGTTGCCGGAAACGCCAATTTTCGCTGTCGCTCGAACCGGCTTATTCCGGCCTACATCCTGAGCAGCGTAGACTGCCGGGTTACGCTACGCTAACCCGAGTATCTACAGGACTAAGGCAATTTGTAATAAATAAAATACCTAGTTATTAAATACAATGGAACGCAGATGACGCAGATGGATATGATAAACACGGATAAATCATAAAAAATCTTTATTTAATCATATTTATCAGCGTCATCTGCGTTCCATTTTTGGTTTAGAGGAACGCAGCCTGCCGTTTGACCGCGTAGCTGAAATGGACTGGCAACAGGCGGTCGTCGTTGAAGATACCCGTAAAGATTACGGTGAGCGCCGCTTTCGGGCATTTGGCATGATCGGCGAGCGCCTGTTTGCGGTGGTTTTTACGCCCAGAGCGGACGTGATGCACATTATCAGCTTCCGTAAGGCTAACAAAAGAGAGGTTAAGCAGTATGACTAAGCGCGTTAATCATGAATTGATCGACGACGATAACCCTGAATGGACGGCGGCGGACTTCGCCGGCGCGCGTCCTGCATCGGAGGTTTTGCCGGAACTGTTCGGTGCCGGGAATGCGGCTGAGTTATTGCAGCCCCAAAAAACCGGACGGCCGCGCACCCGCACACCCAAGGTATTTACCGGTATCCGGCTTGATGCTGACGTGCTGGAAGCCTTCCGTGCCACAGGCAAGGGCTGGCAAACGCGCATGAACGACGCGCTGAAAGCGTGGCTGAGGGAACATGCGGCATAGTCCGCGACGCACCTTATCCTTAACGCAACAACATTACCCCAAATACAAAAAAAACACCAAATACTTGCAGATTGGCAATTGCCCATGCCATAATTAAATCGTGTACAGGAAGGATTTCTGTTTATGCGTTTTTATGTGCGGCAAACACATGGAACGGTTTACTTCAAATATTAACGCAAAATAGGTTTGCTTTTTAACAAAAACTGTCTAATCTTTTAATCGCTAAACCCTTATATCTTAAACAACTGGAGCTCTACTCATGGCTATAAACACCGATGCTGTACAAAGATTGTATGTTGCATATTTTAATCGTCCGTCCGATCCTATTGGGCAAGCATATTGGGAAAGCAAATTGCCCGCCACTGCGGCAACCCAAGCGCAGTTAACAACCATTGCCGCCGGTTTCAGCGGTTCAGCGGAATATGCAGCGCTGTATGCCGGTCAATCTAATGCGCAGATAGTCAATAATCTTTATCTCAATTTGTTCGGACGTGCTGCAGAGCCGGCTGGTTTGACATCTTGGGCTAACGCACTGACAGCGGGTACCCAGACTTTTGCCAGCATCGCACTGCAGCTGACTTACAGTGCCCAAGGCACTGATGCAACCGCCATCGCCAACAAACTGTCTGCGGCTAATTCTTTCACTACCTCGCTCGATACTACTGCCGAAATCACTGGTTACTCCGGCACGGCTGCGGCTGCATCCGCTCGCACTTGGTTGGCAACTGTGACTGATGTTGCTGCTACGCTGACTGCTGCAACGGCAACGGCCACCTTGAATACAGCAGTTACTTCCGCGACCGCTGCAGGAACGTCTTCAACAGGTACGACTTTTACGCTCACTACTGGTGTGGATAACATTGTTGGTACAGCCAATAATGACACTTTCAATGCCCTAAGTGGACTCACCGTGGCAGCAGCCACTGATACGTTGACGGTCACTGACATCATTGATGGTGGTGCAGGTAACGATACTCTGAATATCACTGCAACAGGAACAAACACTGATGTGACTCATGGAGCACTGATTAGCAACATCGAAACCGTACAGGTTCGCAACACAGCTGCTGCAGGTACTGTTGCTACTTACACTGCCGGTGTTGGCGTAACCACAGTTAATTCGAATTTATCAACTGGTGATTTGACAATCGTCGGTCTTGCAACTGGCGCAGCTGCTGGAAGTATCGGTAACAACAATGTTGTTAACGGAGCATTGACAGTAGGATACCTTGCGGCCGCAACTGGTGCAGCAACAGTGAACATTTCAGGTGGCACTATCGGTACTGGGGCTCTTACCATTACTGGTGCAGGAACGACTTCTACAGTTATAAATTCAACGGGTAGTGTGGCTAACCAAATAGGTGCTGTTGCAACTGCAGCAACATCGAAATCTATTACAATCAATGCTGCCGCAGGTTTGACGACAGGTGCAATTACTACGGGCGCTGAAACTGCTATCACTGTGACAGGTGCGGCTGCAACCGGCTTTGCGCAAACTGTGGCAAATAACGGTGTTACTGCTGCTGTAAATATCGGCGCGCCAGTTGCGACAGTAACAACTATTGATGCGTCGGCCATGACTGCGGGTGGTTTGGGAGTGACTCTGGTTGCTGCGGTAACATCCTTCAAGGGTGGTCAAGGTACTGATGTTGTTACAACGGCGGCTCTGACATCGACTACAGCATCAATTATCGATGCTGGCGCTGGTACAGATACTTTGATCGTTGCTGCAAGTGCTGACGTTGCAACTGCTGCTAAGGCAAAACTGTACGCCAATTTCGAAAACCTTGACGTTGTTGCACAAACTGCTGACATGTCTTTGTTCACTAATTCAACTATCACCGGAATTAAGGTAGGTGGCGATGCAACATTGACAAATATGACTGCTGCTCAAGCAGGCAACGTCACAGTCTATGCAAACTCTGCCGGTACTTTCGGCATTTCTGGCGCGTCAACAGTCGGCCAGCTGGACACGTTGAAATTGACTGTAGATAATGGTCTTGCTGCTAAGAATACTATCACACTGGGCAACATCACTGCTGCAAACGTAGAAACCATCAATCTTGTTGCCAACGACAACATCACTGTGAGCTTACTGACTGGCGCAACAGCGATGACCGGCATGACTGTCACAGGCGCGGGTAACGTTTCGATTACTACTGGCGCATTGGCAACTGTAATAAACACCACCATTGATGCATCCGCAGTAACTGGCACTTTCCTCTTCGATGCATCTTCAGCTACTGGCGCTAACGGTATGAAGATCACAGGTAGTGCAACTAAGGCTGACACCATCACTGGTACATTGAACGCTGATACTATTATCGGCGGTGCAGGTAATGATACTATTACCGGCGGTGCAGGCGCTGACGTCATGACTGGTAATGGCGGTGCTGATACATTCGCGTTTACGACTGCTTCAACTGGCTTGCCTTCAGCTACGAATTTCGATACCATCACTGACTACTCCAAGGCAGCTGGTGCGACGACTTTTGACACAATCAGTGCTACTGCCTTGATTTTGGGTGTGCAGACTGCAGGTGCTGCAGCTGGTGTAGCCACAATTACATCTGGACTGGCAACATTCAACGCAGCGGATACAACGTTTGCACAACACATTGCTGCGGTCGCGGCTGCTCAGCAAGCCGTAGCAGGTGCAACTACAGTTTGGCAGGAAGGTGCTAATACGATGGTATTCATCTCGGACGGTACTTTGGCAGTTGGCGCAACCGATGTACTCATCCAGTTGACTGGTGTAACTGCTGGTAATATTACTGTTGCAGGTAACGCAATTACTGCGATGGCTTAACGCTGTAAGGTGGATTCGCCGCGAGGCAATCCACCATGATGACCTTGGGTGATGGATCACCTTGAAACAACCGCTCATTCTTTCGGGGATGGGCGGTTTTTTTATGCCCGATTGTTTTTGATCTTGTGCGTTGATTGGCGGTTTGCTACGCGAAACCGCCCTACGCCATGCTACAATTTATTTTTTATGATACCACCAAGCGGGACGGGGTTTGTAATCCCAAGCGGGACGGGGTTTGCAACCCCGTCTCAAACGTTTGAAGCTGTAACGTAAACGAACCGCCCTTGGGAAACCTTGGGCGGTTTTTTTATGCCCAAACGTTGGCAATCAAGAATAATACGGCCGTACGGCGTACGGCCGTACGGCGTAGGGTGGATTTGCGTCAGCAATCCACCACGATCGGGATGATCTAAATTGACCCCTGCTTGGACTTATCCAAGCGGGGGTTTTTATGCCCGATTGTTTTTGATCTTGTGCGTTGATTGGCGGTTTGCTACGCGAAACCGCCCTACGCCATGCTACAATTTATTTTTTATGATACTGATGTGGAGCGGGTATGCCCAACTATCGACGGAACTTTGTGGCGGGCGGTTGTTATTTTTTCACCGTTAACTTGTTGGAACGGCAACGGTCCCTGCTGACCGATCATATTGATTTACTTCGCGATTCGGTACGCCGGGTGCGCCGCTTACATCCATTCCACATTGATGCTTGGGTGGTGTTACCCGATCACATGCATTGTATCTGGACACTGCCGCCGGATACCGATGATTTTCCGTTGCGCTGGCGCTTGATTAAGCTGCTGTTTTCTAAAGGTTTGCCGCGCACCGAACGATTATCGGCGACCCGGCAACGGCGTGGTGAACGGGGTATCTGGCAACGGCGCTATTGGGAGCATACCATTATTACTGAACGTGACTACTCTCAACATATAGACTATATTCACGTTAACCCACTCAAACATGGCTATGTGCAACGGGTTTCCGATTGGCCATATTCAACTTTTCATCGCTATGTTGCCGACGGTATTTTGCCGCTTGATTGGTGCGGCGATACGGTCGATTTACCAACTGTATCGGAATGATCCCAAACGCTTGAAGCTGTAACGAAAACGAACCGCCCCTGGGAAACTGGGGGCGGTTTTTTTATGGGAACAAAGGGGTCAGACTTCGCATAATTGGGAGGTTATGTTAAATAAATTGAGTTTGGCTCACTTGTTTATTTGGTATATTATGAGCATTTTAGGGTTTTCTGGAATTTGTTATGGCAACGATTACATTTGATACACATAAATTTATCAACACATTGATCGAGGCTGGCTTTGAAGCGAAACAGGCAGAAGCGGTTTCAGAGGCTTTTAAGGTCGCACAAAGCGATACAGACATTGCCACTAAGCGCGACTTACGAGAATTGGAGTTACGCTTAGACTCGAAGTTTCTGGAGCTTGAAAACAAGTTGGTTAAGTGGGGCATCGGCCTGGCGTTAGGACAGGTTGCTGTCATTGCGGCACTGGTTAAGATACTTTAAAGCTGATGAACCAATGATGAACCAATGCAGAGTGAACAATAGGGGACAGACCCTGAGGTATCCCCACAAAATATAATATTAGAATAACTGGGGTCAGAGTGAACTTAAATTCTTCTTTTTCCCGCACGCTCTTCCCCGCTCGCATAATTGTAGCTTATGTAAAATTGACAGATAAATTTAGTAAGGCTACTATCAGATTATGAGTGAATTAGATAAAAAGAAAGCTGAGCTAGGTTTTTGGGAAAAGATATTTTTTGCATTATTTGCTGCAATTTTTGGTATGGCTGGCTGGTTTTCATCAAATTACAAAGATGTTGATATTGCTTTATTGATTGCGACAAGTTTTGTTTTTGTATTTGCTATATTGTTTGTAATTGTGGCATATCAAAAAGTAAAGAAAATAATTAACGAAATAGG
>JAURZV010000071.1 GCA_030653175.1 Methylobacter sp. | reverse complement strand
GAATGACCGCAAAGGGTCGCTATGGATAGCTATCCATAGCGACCCTTTGCGGTCATTCGAAAGCGATAATCGAAACCGCAGTGGCAATGATCGTTTTTATATCTTTTTATGATCAATTGGTTGTAATAGATCGGCCTAAGTTATTACGCCGTCATTCTTCTTTGACATGACATTGATTGGCTTGTGTTTCCATTGCAACCTATTGACACGCCAAGGCAGTCAAAAATATGAACTGTTTGGCACTTTTGATCGGATAGTTGCAACAACGTTCTGATTCATCATATTGTAATAAAAGTAATTTATCGTTGCCCAATTTCCAGCACAAGGGCAAATTAATGTTAGATCAATCATTGTTAAACCAATCAAGAGCAGGCCTGTCCGAAATTGAGGCAGAATATATTGCCAGTAGTCTTCTAAGAATTTGTCCTCCGGTATCGCCCCAACAAACTAATTTAGATGTTACCAAGCTGCTGAATGAGCACTCGGACCTGATTTCTGTTGCTGTCGTAGAAAATGACAAGCCGATTGGTTTGATCACCCGTAATGTTTTTATGGAAGGTTTGGCCAAACCCTTTCACCATGATTTATTCGACCGAAAAAGCTGCATTGCTTTCATGGACAAAGACCCGCTTGTTGTTGATCAAAACATGAGCATTCAAACACTCAGTTTTAAGGTGTTGGGTTCCGGCCGCAAAACGCTCAATGACGGATTTATTATCACCGACGAAAATGGCGATTATCTGGGCCTTGGTAACGGCGAGGATTTGGTCAGGGTGGTTTCTTTCTTGCAAGCGGAAAAAAACCGGCTGGTAACCGAAAGCATTAATTACGCAAGCATCATCCAAAAATCCTTCCTGCGTTCGTCAAGAGAAGACATGAGCGCTGAATTGCAGGACTATTTCATGCACTGGGAACCGCGCGACAAAGTAGGCGGCGATTATTATTTCTGCAAAAAATTCGATGACGGTTTCTTTCTCGCGTTGATCGATTGCACGGGACATGGTGTTCCCGGTGCATTTATGACACTGATCATGGCCTCCTTTCTCGACCACGTTCTGGTCGAAGATAATCGTCACGACCCTGCCGGTGCGCTGGCGATAATGAATAAAAAGGTCAAGATGGCGCTTGGTCAGATCAATGAGTCGGCCACTGACGGCTTTGATATCGACAGGTTTTCATCGGCACAGAACGGGCAATCCGATGACGGCATGGATACGGCTTTCTGCTGGGTCAATACGCAAAACAACACCCTCACTTATGCAGGCGCCAAAACACCCTTATTTTATATAGGCAACGCATCATCCGAGGTACAGTTGCTGGAGCCGGATCGCAAAGGCGTAGGCTACATTGACACGCCGATGGATTATGAATGGACTAATCAACAACTCCCGTTAACAAAAGGGATGTGCATCTACCTGACCACCGACGGCATTATCGATCAGATTGGCGGATTAAAGAAAATCGCTTTCGGCAAAAAACGCTTTTCGACGTTGCTTCAGGAAAATTATCTCAAACCCATGCCGGAGCAGGAATCTATTTTCATGCAAGCCTATTATGACTATCAGGGAAAACAGAAGCGGCGCGACGATGTATGCCTGATGGGATTCAGATTTTAATTAACCGGGAAATTTTATGCTTATCGATTTGTTTACCGTCTTCCGCGAAGAGGCCGATGCCAACGGGATTGTTTTTTATTACAGCGGTATTCTTTCACAAAATGTCATTACAACCATGAGTGACTCTTTAAAACAAAAACTGCAAATTCAGGATGAAAAAGGGGCCCGATCCCGCAAAGTATTCTCCACTTTTATCGAAATGATACAGAATGCGCTGCATTACTCACCCGGTACGCCTGATTCTGACGATACCAAGGAAGGTTCTATCATTGTCGGCAAAAAAGAAGATAAATATTTTATTATCTGTGCAAATTTTATTCAAAAGCAGCATGAAACGCGCATACGCGACAAAATTGATCCGATTCTGGAAATGAGCGCCGACGAAATCAGGCAAGCTTATCGCACCCAATTGAAAAATGATCAACACAGCGACGATACGATCAGCAAAGGTGCGGGTCTTGGGTTCTTAACACTTGCAAGAGATTCAGTCGAACCTATCCAATACGCCATCAGAGAGGCGATAGGATATGAAGATGAACTGTCTTGCTTTTATCTCAAAGCTACTATCTAAGGAGCTATCATGACCGACATATACCTTCCAGCCACTTCCGACACACCTGAAATCGACTTTAAGTTTTCAAGCAACACGCTGAGCATGTCCGGTGAAGCGTACCCTGAAAACGGCGTTGAATTTTTCCGCCCTATCCTTCGGCAATTGCAAAGCCATTTAAAAGCACTCAATGGCGATGCTATTGAATTTAATTTTCAGCTCACTTATTTCAACAGTGTCAGCACTAAAATTTTTTATAGCATGTTTGAATTATTAAACGAATATGCCAAAGCCCATCCAAATTGTGTTTTATTGAACTGGCATCATGATGAAGAAGACGATACGATTTTAGAGTTGGGTCAGGATGTCCGGGAAGACTTTACCTGGATTGATTTCAACGCGATAGTGGTAGCGTAACTATTCGGCCTTATCCCGTTCCAAGCGGAGTAACTGCCCACATAAATTAATCTGCGGTTCCGGTCATTGCGCGTTGTGACGCAGCGCATCACTGTCAATAAGTTAGATAAATGCCATTAAAAATAACTCGTAAGGTGGTTTGCCGATAGGCAATCCACTACCTGCGAATTATGAGGCAGCTAAGATAAGAGCGCTTTGCAGATCATTAAAAAAGGGGGGCTGTCTGGTCTCCCTTACTTAAGCCCTACGCCTTGTATTTATCCATGGCTTCCGGTTTTCCTATGGGCTCTTTTATTTTCGCTTCAATTTCGGCATTCAACTCATTAGCTGTACAGACCTTTTCCAACAAGCCTTCTGCAACCAAGGTGTCTTTTATCCGGCGTTTGGTGAATCGGGTTGCGGCTTGCTCACAAAGCCTATGTGTCCGCTTAATGATCATGTACCTTCTCTTGTTACCAGACTTTAATCAATGATTGATAGGGTACATCACGCGAATTGGCCGCGGCCTTAATGATAGAGTCCGGCAAATGTTGCGGTAAGCTCCATCCGGGCTATTCGTTTACAACCTGTCGCTGCACACAGCACTCCGAATATTCGTCATAATTTATCTGTATAACTGTATGGATACGGCTCCAGAAAAACGAATACTTTCACCGTCTCAATCATTTAAGAGACAATACGTTATGCTGACTACCCCGGATAGGATTAACTATGTCGCCCACTACATTAAAAACTGAATCCAACGCTACGATAACCATTCCCAGAGGCTACCGGGAAATTCCGTTCAACTACACCTCGGCGGACGATTGGCAGGTCGTGTCTTTCCTGCTGGGGTCGGATGTCGCGCTCATATTGGAGGAATTACGCGACCGCCGCGTAACCGGACGCTCCGCCCGGTTGCTGATGCGGTTTTTCGGGGAGATTATGATTTATCGCCGCAACCCTTATCTGTTCCAGGAGCTGGTTAGCTCGGCAAGCAGGCGCAAGCGCATGTTTGACAATGCCGAAAAGCATCTTGGCATTATCGAACAAAATATCGGAACCGAAGCCAGGGTGCATAAAGTGCTGGTTGCTTCCCACCAACTGCTGAACGATTTTCGCAAGGATGTCGAAAAAGTGCCGGGCTTGCGTCGCCGCATGAAAAAAGAGCTGGGCGCTGTTACGGGTGTCAGTAACGTATTGTTCGACCCGTTCACGCTGGTCTCCCATGCCACCGATGCGACCGACTGGCGTTTGTTTCTGCCGGTAGCGGTAGTGATGCCTGACAAGGAAGAACAGTTGGCACCGCTGTTGACTGCCATTGCCAAAATGGGATTAAAAGCCGTGCCGCGCGGCGGTGGTACCGGACTCACCGGTGGAGCGATTCCGCTACGTTCAGATTGCGTGGTGATTAACACCGAAAAGCTTGACCGCATTCGCGGCACGCGCGACATGGAATTTAAGCTTCAGGATGGACAGATCGCCGTGGCTCAGGTGCTTGAACTTGAAGTCGGCGTCATTACCGAAAAAGCACACCAATACGCAAGCAGCCGAGGGCTGGTATTTGCAACCGATCCCACCAGCGCCTGGGCGTCCTCGATAGGCGGCAACATATCCGAAAACGCCGGCGGAAAATGCGCGGTGCGCTGGGGCACCTGCATCGATAACCTGATTTCATGGCGGATGGCGATGCCCGGCGGCAAACGTTGGGTGGTGCGCAGAATCGACCATCAGCTACGAAAAATATTGCCGGAAGATCAAGTGACTTTCGAAGTGTCTGACGAAAAGAACGGCGAGTCGATTAAAATCATTGTTTTAAAGGGCGACGAGATCAGGAAGAAAGGCCTGTGGAAAGACATCACCAACAAGGCGTTGGGCGGCGTTCCCGGTTTACAAAAGGAAGGCACCGACGGCATTATCACCTCGGCGGAATTTATTCTTTATCCGAAGTTTGAAGCCACGCGCACGATCTGTCTGGAGTTTTTCGGGCAGGACATGGAAGAAGCCAGCCGCGTGATTGTCGAACTGTCCAAGGCATTCCCGTTTCCCGACCAAGGCGAAGATACTCTGGTGGCGCTGGAGCATTTCGATGACGAGTATGTGCGGGCTATCGACTATCAGGTCAAATCGAGCCGGTTTAAAACGCCGAAAGCCGTGCTGCTGATCGATGTTGCGGGGCATTCTTTAGATCAGGCTCAGCGCGGTATCGACAAAATACGCGCGATTCTGGATCAGCACCCGAACAGCGAACTGTTCGAAGCGCACGATGCCGCCGAGGCCGAGCGGTACTGGGCGGACCGCAAGAAATTCGGCGCGATTGCAAGGCGCACCAATGCCTTCAAGCTGAACGAGGACGTCGTTATTCCGCTGGAAACGCTGGCCGAATTTGCCCGCTTTATCGACGAGGTCAACGTGGAAGAAGAGCGCTATGCCCAGCTGAAGTTCCTGGACCGGGCGGCGGCGTTATTCCGCGAACCGCCGGTTGAAGACAATAACGATTCATTCGACGCCCGATCAACTGTTGCGCTGGAGCTTGATGCAACCGCCAGAAACGCGCTGGCGACAGCCGACGAAAAAACATTGCGCAGCCTGTCGATCATCAACGAGTTCAGGCAGGAGTTCGCCGAGCTGGCTCGCGGATTCCCCAAGATTATCGCCGCCGTAGACCTTGCCCATCAGGAGGTGCGCGACCGGCGCATCGTGCTGGCGACCCACATGCACGCCGGGGACGGCAACGTGCATGTGAACCTGCCGGTGCTGTCCAACGACCGGGATATGCTGGAGCGGTCCGGCGAAGTCATCGACCAAGTCATGTTTAAAGTGGTGGAATTGGGTGGCGTGGTTTCGGGCGAACACGGCATCGGCGTCACCAAACTCAAGTACCTGGAAAAAGAGCGCATAGACGAACTCAGCGCCTATCGCAGCGAAGTCGATCCGGCCGGGCTGATGAATCCCGGCAAGCTGGAAGACTTCGGCGTGCTTGAACATATCTTCACGCCATCGTTCAACCTGTTGGGGCTGGAAGCGCGCATACTCCGTCACGGCCAGCTGGAAGAGTTGGCGAACAAAATCGCCCATTGCGTGCGTTGCGGAAAATGCAAGCCCGATTGCGGCGTTTTTCATCCTGCGGGCAGCCTGTTTTATCATCCGCGTAACAAGAATCTGGCGATCGGCGCGATTATCGAAGCCTTGTTGTTCGACGCACAGCGCGAATATTCAACAAAATTTGAATTGCTGCAATGGCTGGAAGAAGTGTCGGATCATTGCACCACCTGTCACAAATGCGCCAAACCCTGTCCGGTCGATATAGATTCCGCCGACGTATCGGTGCTGGAGCGCCGGATTCTGGCCGACTGGGGTTATAAGCATACGGCCGCGGCGACCAAGATGACGCTGCGCTATTTGCACAGCGACTCGCCGATGTTCAATAAAGTTTTCCGTTTCGGCGTTCTTCGGGCCGGTTTTGTAGGTCAGCAGTTGGGCGCGGCATTAGCCAAGCCGCTGCAACCGAAAAAAGGCCATTCCAAGCATTATCCGTTGCAATTGCTGCATTCGCCGATGCCGACCGTGCCGGCACTTACGTTGCGCGATTTGTTGCCTGACTGCAAGAACGATCAGGTCTTGGTGTTTGAACCCGATCAGGAAGCCGAGCGCACCGTGTTCTATTTTCCGGGTTGCGGCTCAGAGCGCATGGTGTCCGACATATCGATGGCCGCCCTCCATGTCTTGATGGGCTTAAAAACCAGGGTAGTTTTGCCGCCGCCGTTCCTGTGCTGCGGATTCCCGGCCTACGCCAACGGCCAGGCCGAAATGCATTCGCAAAACGGTTTGCGCGTGACCATCCTGCTCAATCAAATCCGGGACATGTTCACCCATCTGGAGTTCGACGGCTGCGTTGTGAGCTGCGGAACCTGCCGCGAGGGCTTGAATGAAATGGAAGCGGCCAAATTGTTCGGCGGCAGACTGGTCGATATAACCCGCTATGCGCTGGAGCGGGACTTGCAATTGGCAGGCACCGGCAGTGAGAGCTATCTTTATCACGCACCCTGCCACGACTCGCTCGACGGCAAGGCGCTGGATGTGCTTGACCAGCTCGGCGGATTCGGCAGCGTTACGCCCGTGCCCAATTGCTGTTCAGAGGCGGGAACGCTGTCCTTGTCCCGTCCCGACATTTCCGCCGCGATGCTGCATCGTAAACGCGAGTCGTTGGCGGAAGCCATGCAGGAAAAGGGCCGAACCACCATACTGACCAACTGCCCGTCCTGTATGCAGGGCTTGGGCCGGAACAAGGGCATGGGCGTTGATCCGCAGCATCTTGCCGTGGCGTTGGCTGAGAAATTGTCCGGGAAATCCTGGTTGAAGCAGTTTAAGGTGCAGGCAGGTAAGGCTAGGGCGTTTAATTTTTGAGGCGGTTTTAGCCGAAATGTTGGGCAACGAAAAGCTGTTGCCCAACCTACGCGACTGCTTGAGAGCAATGTCAGGCGATTATCAACTTCTCAACTTCATCAAGATTTACCCGTTGTTTTGCTTGCCAAAGATTATAGTTATCTTGCATAGCTAACCAGCTTTCAGGCGTACGCCCTAATGTTTTAGATAAGCGTAAAGCCATTTCAGAACTGATATTGCTCTGACCTTTAATCAGCCTATGAAATGTCGAGGGAGATACCTTTAATTTTTCCGCTACAAGACGGAAGCTGACATTCAAAGGCTCTAAATAAACTTCCCGTATAAATTCACCGGGGTGTGGTGGGTTGTGCATACTCATTAGTGGTAGTCCTCATAATTAACAACATAAACATCGCCAGCCTTGAACTCGAAGGTAATACGCCAGTTTTTGTTTACATCTATTGATCATAATTCTTTCATATTGCCCTTTAGGGGATGTAAACGGAATCCAGGTAAGTCAATGTCATCAATCACTGTTGCGGTATCCAATGCAACCAATTGCATTCTGATTTTTTGCTTGTGCTGAGCTTGAATACCTGACGAATTACCCTTCTCGTAAAAATCTCGCAATCCTTTATGTTTGAATGACTTTATCATAAGAGCGATTATATCCACTATTGCGCGACACGCAATTCTTACAGATAACTACCAACGCTTAATGTTATTGCGCAATTGATGTGCTGACTCGGATAAACCCCGTTCAAAGCCAGCCAAGACGCTTGCAAGCACCATAGACAAGGTACACTCCAAGACCGCAAACAAAAAGGCCGAAGATGAGACGAAGCTGCGGCCCCTCCATTTGGTTTGCGAAGTATGCGCCAATCCACGAGCCTAGGAACATGGTCGCGGCCAGTATGACGGCCGCCTTAATATCTACGTTTCCGTGCCGGTAATATTCGAATGCCGCGGCGAGACCGACGGGCGGAAGCAATACTGCAAGGGTTGTTCCGGTTGCCATGTGCTGAGAGAAACCGGCCCAATAAATAAGCGCCGGTACGATGATGATGCCTCCACCGATGCCGAAGAAGCCTGCCGCGATGCCGCCGAGAATACCGATAATCACGAATATGAGCCATGACGGCATCTGGATTCTCCTTTCGAATAAGATCGGGTACAAAAATTCCTGG
The DNA here is from genome assembly GCA_030653175.1 of Methylobacter sp. Classification (GTDB taxonomy): domain Bacteria; phylum Pseudomonadota; class Gammaproteobacteria; order Methylococcales; family Methylomonadaceae; genus Methylobacter_A. Next base: position 33,747 of record JAURZV010000071.1, on the reverse strand, counting down.
CTCCGTCCAACATAATATATACAACATCACTTGTCCAATAATCGGCTGAGCATTCCGTAACTGACTGCCGGGCTGAAATGAAATCCTTATGCCGGCTCCCAAGCTCCACTTGGGAATTCGGTTACGAAAGCCCCAACTTCCTGTCTCGCGAAGCTAGAGCTTCGCTTTCTGGGTTCCCAATCAGGAGATTGGGAACCAGCGAACACTATCTTTTCTACGATAATTCAATTGTTCTTCGACTACTGTTTTGATGCGCAGGCTTTTTGCCATATTCATTTTCCTAAGAATCACCCAATGCCTGCATCGGATCGGTATGTTTCAATCCGAACGTTTCCGCCACGGCGGGATAAGTCACGGCTCCGCGATAGGTGTTGAGTCCGTATTGCAACGCCGTATCTTTACGTACAGCGTCCAGGCCTTCGTTTGCGAGGTGTAGGGCATACCTGGCCGTTTGGTTGTTCAGCGCGAAGGTACTGGTACGCGGCACGGCCCCCGGCATGTTGGCGACGCAATAATGCACCACGCCGTCGATTACATAAGTCGGATTGCTGTGGGTGGTAGGGCGCGTGGTCTCCACGCAGCCGCCCTGATCAACGGCCACATCCACGATTACCGAGCCTTTGCGCATAGTCGGCAGCATGTTACGGGTAATCAGCCAGGGCGCTCGTCCACCGGGGATTAAAATCGCGCCGATGACCAGGTCGGCAGTGTCGATGACCTCTTCGATAGTCGATTCATTGCTGATACGCGTTTGCAGTTGCCCGCGGTAAATGTCATCCAGATATTTTAAGCGGGCATGGCTGATGTCCAGTACCGTGACTTGCGCGCCCAAGCCGACGGCGACCCGCGCGGCGTTTGTACCGACGATGCCGCCGCCCAGAATGACGACATTAGCGGAAGCGACGCCCGGCACACCGCCTATTAAGACACCGCGACCGCCGTGCGATTTTTGTAGGTAGGTTGCGCCCGCTTGAGTCGCCATGCGGCCTGCAACTTCGCTCATCGGAATCAATAAAGGCAAACTACCGTCTTCGGTTTGTACGGTCTCGTAAGCGATGCCGGTGGTTCCGCTGGCTAACAGGGCCTCGGTCAGCGGTTTATCCGAAGCCAAATGCAGATAGGTAAACAGCAACAAGTCCTGACGCAGATAGCGATATTCCGATGCAATCGGTTCTTTTACCTTAATCACCATGTCTGCCGCCCAAGCATCTTCTGCATAAGGAACGATTTGAGCGCCGGCAGACTGATATTCTTCGTCCGAAAGCGAGCTGCCTTCCCCCGCACCGCTTTGTACCAGCACCTGATGACCCCGGCGCGTTAACGCCTTGACTGAGCCCGGCGTCAGACCGACTCGGTTCTCGTTGTCCTTAATTTCTTTGGGTAGTCCGATTAGCATGGTTTGACTCCTGATTAGTGGAATGTAATACGCGGTAATAAAAGCCTTGCAGGTCCAATTTATCCGCAAGGACACAAAAGCGTAGCATAATTCGAATTACAGATTAGTGCGATTTTCCGGTTTAATAAATCAATATAATTAGTTATAAATACTGTAACTTCTCATTAATAACAGGTTAAAAAACTTAAAAAGATTATCACCACGAAGACACGAGAGACACGAAGAAATAAAACTTCGTGTCTCTCGGCAACTGCTCCTGCGTCGCCTAAAGCGCCTACTGTTGGTGCTCTACCTCCTGCATCCATCGTTCGTGGTGAATAAAGGCTTTTAATTACCTGTTTGCTAGCATTCCGTGCGTAGCCGATTTGATTCCTAATGTTGCCTGTGGGTAATGACAAGTTACTAAATACTGAGATAAATAGATGATGCAGCGTTTATTTTAGTAAAAATTATATGAGTCTTGACAGAGCCTGACGAGTTAAAGTTTTTTAAAAAATAAGCTGACCGGATAACCGGAAGCCTCTGATCTTAAGGGCTTGCCGGTTTTTTGGCTAAAATTTACGTAATGGCCGGTATTGTAGGTCTGGTCGGCTTAGCGTAACCTAATAAATAAAGTTGCAAAATATTGCGTTATTCTTCATCCCTTAAGAACCAGGGTATTTATATGCAGATATTATTACCTGAACGCAGTCTGACGCCATTAAGCGACGATCAGCATCATCTTCTCCAGCAATTTATTGCCGTGTTATCGCCGGAGCAAGCCGCCTGGGTTGGGGGATATTTGACCGGATTGATTGCCAACAATTTAATCTCCGTCCCAAGCACCGACGATATTATCGATATTACCATTCTGGTCGGTTCGCAAACCGGCAACAGTGAAGCGTTGTCCGAACAAATGCACAGCTTGGCCGCCGGTCGCGGCTTAAAAACGGTCATCAAGAAAATGGGCGATTATAAGTTGTTGCAATTGAAGGCCGAGAAAAACCTGCTGGTTATCGTCAGCACTTACGGTGAAGGCGAACCGCCTGACAATGCCAGGGAATTGGTCGAGTATTTATTCAGCAAGCGTGCTCCGTCGCTAAAGCAAATGCAGTTCGCCGTGCTTGGCTTGGGCGATTCCGGTTATGAGTTTTTCTGCAAAACCGGCGTTGATTTTGATCGCCGTTTGGAAGAGTTGGGGGCGACGCGAATTCATCCCAGGGTTGATTGCGATGTGGACTACGAGTCCAGCGCCGAAGCCTGGATGAATGCGGTGTTAAATGAACTGTCCATCCGGCTGGAAACAAAACCCCAAACGGCAGACCTGTCGTTATCGTCCCTTGCAAGCACATCCGCCTATTCCCGTAAGCATCCGTTTCCTGCGCTTTTGCTGGAAAATATCGTGCTGAATGGGCGAGGCTCGCTCAAGGAAACCCATCATCTGGAGTTATCGCTGGAAGGTTCCGGCCTGACTTACGAGCCCGGCGATGTACTCGGTGTTTATCCGACCAATGCGCCCGACGTGATCGATGCCCTGTTGCAGACACTGCACTTTGACGGTACGGAACGGATTACGCTTGATAATAAGGAAAGCTTCCTTTATGACGCGCTGTTTAGTCATTATGAAGCTACTGCCATTACCCGCCCCATGATGCAGAAGTACGCCTTATTAGCAAATAATCGAAAGTTGGATCAGTTGCTGCACGACAGGCACAAACTGAACGATTATCTGCATGGCCGTGAAATTATTGACCTGGTAGCGGATTTTCCATCCGATCAGCTATCGGCACAGGCGTTTGTCGACTGTCTGCGCAAACTGCCGCCCCGTTTGTACTCGATTGCCTCCAGCCTGAAACAGCATCCCGACGAAGTACATATAACCGTGGCTGCGGTGCGTTACCCGTCGCACGGTCGGGATCGTAAAGGGGTTGGCTCGACGTTTCTGGCCGACCGCATCGGCGAGGACGCAACCATTCCGGTTTATATCGATCGCAACACTAATTTCAAGCTTCCGGCTGACCCTTCCACGCCGATTATTATGATCGGTCCCGGTACCGGCATTGCGCCTTTTCGCGCTTTTGTCGAAGAGCGTGAAGCCGTGGGCGCTTCGGGTAAAAGCTGGCTGTTTTTCGGCGACCAGCATTTCGAGACCGATTTTCTGTATCAGGCCGAATGGCTGCGTTACCTGAAAAGCGGCGTGTTGACCCGCATGAACGTCGCCTTCTCCCGAGACCGGCAACAAAAAATCTACGTTCAGCATCTGATGGCCGAACACGGCAAGGAACTGTACGCGTGGTTGCAGGAGGGCGCTCATCTTTATGTCTGCGGCGACGAAAAACGCATGGCGCATGATGTGCATCAGGCGTTGCTGAGGATTGTGGCGTCTGAAATAGGTTCGGACAATGCGCAAGACTATGTGGCGAATCTGCAAAAGGCAAAACGTTATCAACGGGATGTGTATTAAATGATGATTTCAAGGCGCGCTGCGCCGCGAGTCGCGGGCAACGTGTCGAAATGTGGAGTATATCAACGTAGGACGCAGCGCGTCCCATATCGCATTCCCACGCAGCGCGTGGGAACGAGGGCAACTTGGACGCACTATAAACCGTAGGGACGACCGGCCGGGCGCCCATTACACGAATGTATGAAATTCCCAAGCTTCCAGCTTGGGAATTCGGTTTTGGAAGCTCTAGCCTCCTGTCTCGCGAAGCTGGAGCTTCGCCTACAGGGTTCCCAAGCAGGAGCTTGGGAACCAGCGTAAAGGCAAAACGCTATCAGCGGGATGTGTATTAAATGTGAGGGTTAAACGATGACCGAACTAACTCCGGAAGAATTGGCGAAACGGGCTGAAGTCGAGCGGATCAAGGATGCGAGCAATTACCTGCGCGGCACGCTGGTCAAGAGTCTGCAAGACCCGCTGACCGGCGCACTGGCCGAGGACGACACACAGCTGTCCAAGTATCACGGCATTTATCAACAGGATGACCGCGACTTGCGGGACGAACGGCGCAGGCAAAAGCTGGAGCCTCATTACCAGTTTTTGGTGCGTATCCGCGTACCGGGCGGGGTATGTACGCCGACGCAATGGCTGGAAGTGGACCGCATCGCCAACACCTGGTGCAACCCTGCCATCCGGCTGACCTCAAGGCAGGCTTTCCAGCTGCACGGCATCGTCAAGCGCGACCTGAAAAAAACCATTGCGGAAATCAACGCCGCATTGCTCGATACCATTGCCGCCTGCGGAGACGTGAACCGCAACGTCATGTGCAATCCCAACCCCTATCAATCGCGGCTGCATGCGGAAGTCTACGAATATGCACGGCGCATCAATGAACATTTGACGCCCCGGACCACCGCCTACCATGAAATCTGGCTGGACGAGGAACTGCTGTCCTCGACCCGACAGGACGAAGAGCCGATCTACGGTAAACACTACCTGCCGCGCAAATTCAAAATAGCCATCGCCATTCCGCCGAGCAATGATGTCGATCTATTTGCCAACGATCTCGGCTTTATCGCCATCGCCGAGGATGATCATCTGCTCGGATTTAATGTCACCGTCGGCGGCGGATTGAGCATGACCCACGGCGAGCCGGAAACCTACCCGCGCCTGGCCGACGTGATCGGTTATTGCCCCAAGAACAAGACGCTGCAAGTCGCTGAGGAGATCGTCAAGATTCAGCGCGATTTTGGCGATAGAACCCATCGCAAACATGCGCGTTTTAAATACACCATCGAGGATCGGGGCGTCGACTGGTTAAAGTTCGAGCTCAACCGGCGCTTGGGATGGAACATGGAGCCGCCCCGGCCTTTTGTCTTCGAACATTCCGGCGATCGCTACGGCTGGGTCGAGGGCGCTAACGATACCTGGCATCACACTTTGTTTATCCCGAACGGTCGCATTCTCGACACCGGGGATTACCCGATGATGACCGGACTGCGCGAGATTGCCAAAGTGCATGACGGCGACTTCAGGCTCACCGCCAACCAGAATTTGCTTATCGGGCAAGTCAGCAGCAAACGCAGACCGGTCATTGATGCGTTGCTGGAAAAATATCGACTGGTTAATTCCCATCATCAGACCGGGTTGCGCCTGAATTCGATGGCCTGTGTGGCGTTTCCCACCTGCGGTTTGGCCATGGCTGAAAGCGAACGCTACTTGCCGTCGCTGCTCGATAAGCTCGATGCGATTATCAAACAGGCCGGACTTGAAAGCGATCCGATCCTGATCCGCATGACCGGCTGCCCGAACGGGTGCGCACGTTCATCGCTGGCGGAAATCGGTTTTATCGGCAAAGCGCCGGGCAAGTATAACCTGTATCTGGGCGCAGGTTTTTACGGTCAACGTCTGAATAAACTGTACCGCGAGAATATCAACGAGGAACAGATTCTTGCCGAACTAACTCCTATTCTTAACCGCTATGCCCGTGAGCGGGAACCGGGTCAACGATTCGGCGATTTTGTGATCAAGGCCGGTTATGTCAAGGAAGTGTTGGCGGGCAAAGATTTCCACTCGTGACGATTCACTCGGCGGGAGCGGCATTAGGCGAAGCGCACCTGCAAGCCGAATTATTTGCCGCCAACGCATTCGCCATTATGAAACAACAGATAAGAGCCTATGCCATTGTTCGTTGCCGGTTAGCGGCACTGCACTGAGCCTATAATAAAATCAAAGGACTAGCCACTGGCGCTTACTTCGACATCGGATGATTTAGGCAAAAATACCGGCGCCGAGTATCGTTCATAATAACCGCCCTGCACCAGATCAAAACCGGTATTGCGAGAGCAGCCCGGACTTTTTTTGATCGATTTGTTGCAGGATACTTTGCCCGCCTGCTGAAGCTCAGCAGCCACGCCATTTGCATCGTACAAACTTAGATGCAAAGCAATTAGCGCCATTTGTAGGGGCAAATTGTCGCGCGGTAATTCAGGCAGCTCTTATCGACTTATTCCTCATTCAATAATAAGAATAAAGCTTAATTGGTAACCGCTGATGCCGGTTTTTAAAAGATAAATATCAGCGCTTGAATGTGGGTAAATCAAAAATAACAGATCGATTGCTCAATTAAGTAATAAAACAACATTGTCGCTGGAGTGCAGGCTTCGCCTGCATTGGCAAGCAAAGCTTCCGCTCCTCGGCAATTGCTCCTGCATTGCTCTACCTCCTGCATCCATGCAGTCGTGCTCTCGCCCCTTACCTGCATCCATGTAGGCAAAGCTTGCACTCCCGTCACACCATAATTTCAATAGGCATAGTGGTTATTTTAGTAATTAACTGAATTTGAAAACGCTGTATGTATTTTGTCCTTTTGATTTTATTGATATTGCCATAATGAGAATTGCTGAGAACGACAACTCTTAAAAAAATAGAACCACTCGCCTGTTATAATGTTCGGTTTTTTAGACGCATTAAAACAAGGGCTAGTTTTTATGAATTGGGGATACACTTTTTCCGGTCTTGCCGTAGGTCTGCTGGTGGGTTTGACCGGCGTGGGCGGCGGGTCGCTGATGACGCCATTACTGGTCTTTCTGTTCGGATTCAAACCTGCCGTCGCGGTGGGGACAGATCTTCTGTTTGCCGCCATCACTAAAACCGGCGGCGTGTGGGTGCATCACAACAAACATAGTTCGGTAGACTGGAAAATCGTCGGCTGGCTGGCGCTGGGCAGCATACCTTTTGCCCTGGCTACCTTGTTTGTACTCAAACATTTTATGGAAGTCGGCAAGGAAACCACGGGGGCGATTACTTTTACGCTGGGTGTTGCGCTGCTGCTGACCGCTTTTTCGCTGATAGTACGCAGTATGTTATTAAACCGGGCGGCGAAAATTAAGCCTATTGATGATGAGCATAGCACGCCCCAAAATGCCGGTCGCTTCAAGCATCTGCAAATACCCGCCACCGTATTGATCGGCGCGGTGCTGGGCGTATTGGTGACGTTGTCGTCTGTCGGGGCCGGTGCGCTGGGCACTGTCGCGCTGTTATTTCTTTATCCCAGAATGACCACGCTGAAAATTGTCGGCACTGATTTGGCTCATGCCATTCCGCTTACCGCAGTTGCCGGGTTGGGTCACCTCAGTCTGGGTAACGTGGATCTGGTTTTATTGGGCAGCCTGCTGATAGGCTCTTTGCCCGGCATCTGGATTGGCAGCCACCTAAGCGCAAAGATTCCTGAAAAATTTTTACGGCCGATTTTGGCTTGTATTCTGATGCTAATCGGGCTTAAATTCGTACTGCAATAAAACCCGCCGCCAATAATAGAAGCGTTCTCAAACACAATGGAACGCAGATGACGCGGATGAATATGATGAACACAGATTAAATCCTATTTAATCATAATTATCAGCGTCATCAGCGCTCCATTTTTTTAACTGCTGAGTAGTTACAAGAGGGTCAGAACATGACTGAAAATATCCGTCCACCGCTGCCGCCATTCACTGCCGAAACGGCAGCGCAGAAGGTCCGTGCCGCCGAAAATGCATGGAATACTCATGACCCGGAAAAAATAGCATTGGCTTATACCGTTGATAGCCAATGGCGCAACCGGACTGAATTCCTTGCCGGACGCGAAGAGATTGTGCAATTTCTACAGCAAAAATGGGCTAAGGAATTGGAATACCGCCTTATAAAAGAGTTATGGGCTTTTCATGATGCGCGTATTGCGGTGCGGTTCGCTTATGAATGGCATGATGCCTCAAACAACTGGTTTCGCTCTTACGGCAATGAAAATTGGGAATTCGACCAAAACGGGCTGATGAAGCGTCGCATAGCGAGCATCAACGACTTGTCGATTAACGAAGCCGAGCGAAAATTTCATTGGCCGCTGGGGCCGAGGCCCGACAACCACCCCGGTCTGTCCGAGCTCGGATTTTGAGGTTATTTAAAGCATAAAATGAGTGTGGCGCCAGTTGATTTATCTGCGATAACGCCTATATCCAAAGAGGAGAGACAACGCATTTTTTGTGGTTGTCATAACAGAAAAATCAACAGGCAGGTGGGTTATGAATGAAAGCTCGACCGATCAAAACGATATTGAAAGATTGCACTCATTAAAGCGGCTGGCGACGGCCGTGTATCTGTGTCAGGTGCTGGCCTTTGCACTTGCCGGGGTGCCGTTGCTGGTGGGTGTGGCGATTAACTTCATGAAGCGGGGTGAAGTTAAGGGAACCTTTTTGGAATCCCATTTTGACTGGCAGATCAAGACCGTTTGGATAGCTCTGGCCGGTCTTGCATTGTCCGGATTGACTTTTGAGTTCGGTATCGGGTTTTTTATCCTGATTGCAACAGTAATGCTGATGGTATACAGGATTGTAGTCGGATGGTATGCGTTGGCTTCTGATCGGCCGGTTAATGACTAATTAGCTGCGCCATAAACACCAAGGGCCAATCATCGACATTGGCCTGTCGGTGGTTCAGCGCCGGCAGAATGAAACTAATAGTTCTTCAATACGGTGTTTTTTAACCCGAATTTAATCATTTCTTAATGTTTACTTCGGCATATCTTAATGTTTCCTTGGCTATACTTAGCGTTTGTAACTCTACTCGCGCTTACCGCTATGACCAGCCAAGAAAAATTTAGAATTGACCTGTTCAAAATTAAAAAGTCAGCCCTGTCTCTCGGTTTGGCGATTGGATTAATGCTGCTCAGCGGCTGTCAGACGTTGTCGTCACTTTTCCCCGAGGATGAAAAAACGGTAACCATCGAGCTTCCTGAGCCTCAACCGGAAACCGTAGTCACCCACGAATTCGAACTGTCCGACGGTGAAAACATGGTAGGCGCCCTTGCCGCCATCGATACCCGCGAAAATGATGCCCTGCCGGATATTGCCCGGCATTTCGGCCTCGGCTATAACGACATCAGCATAGCCAATTCCGCCGTCTCCCCCTGGACACCCAAGCCGGGCAGTCGCGTTCTGTTGCCTTTGCAATTTATACTTCCCGATTCGCCTCATAAAGGCATAGCCCTGAATCTGGCGAATATGCGACTGTTTTACTATCCCAAAAAACAGCCGAACAAAGTTTACACGTATCCGGTCGGCATTGGTCGCCAGGGATGGAATACGCCGATGGGGCAAACCAGCATCGTCGCCAAAGACGCCAATCCAAGCTGGAATGTCCCCGCGTCCATTCATCGCGAACACGCCGAAAAAGGCGATTCATTGCCCAAGGTTGTCGGCGCGGGACCTGATAACCCGCTGGGACTTTACGCGATGCGTCTGGGTATCCCCGGTTATTTAATCCACGGCACCAACAAACCCTACGGTATCGGCATGCAGATCAGTCATGGCTGTGTGCAGCTTTACCCGGAGGACATTGAAGTGCTGTTCAAAAAAGCGACGGTCGGCATGCCGGTGCGCATCATTCATCAGCCCTATCTGACCGCGTGGCATCAGGACATGTTATACCTTGAGGCGCATGAACCCTTGTCGAAATGGGCCAAGGAGAAAGCCGGTTTAAGAAAACAGGTAGTGAAGAAATTGCATGAAGTCAGTGCCAAAAAAGGCGTGGCGGTCGATTGGGAAAAGGTCGAACGCATACTCCAGCGTTCAGACGGCATTCCCACGCCGATACTGATGCAAAGCCCCGATGTGGCGGAAATATCGGCAAACGCTGTGCAGCTGAAACATCCGGAGCAGTTCTACGACCAACCTGTCATTGAGGAGTTAAAAGATAGCGACTGGTCCATTTTGGTGGCCAGCTTTAATGACGAAACAAAGGCGCAACAACTGGCAACCATGCTTAACCATCAGGGGCCGATCATACCTGCCCGTAAAGTCTCAAAAAACGATGCCTATCAGGTTATCGCCGGGCCTTTTAAGAGCAAAACGGAAATGAACGCGGCCGTAAAACGCATCAAAATGGATTTTGAAATTAATAGCGAGCCGTTAAAGCCCCGATTAACTTCAATTAATTAAGTGCGATTGATAGTCTTTAAGCCAAGCGTCAGGGTAAGCATTACTTAGGAATGAGCATGAAACAATTTGAACAACTCGCGGCGTAAGTTTTCAGCGGGAGTGCAAGCTTTGCTTGCGCTTGCAGGCGAAGCCTGCACTCCAGCTATTGGCAACTTGCTCAAGTTATTTTGTGCACGTTCCTTGCCCTGACGCCCGTCAAGCATCAAGGTTAAATCCAAACGTTCCGCTTCCGATGCTTGCCGATCACAAATAGCCGAAAGCGCATTTCCATGGGACGGGCTTTATAGGCAAAGCCTATTGCTTCATAGCAAGCCGGTATTATACAAATACCTTGTATTGCTTATAAGATCAGGTCTCCATTAACAAGACCCTATGAGAAAGCTATGAAAACTGCAAAACTGATTGTCATGTATCCACATCCGACCAACCTTGATACGTTTGAGCAACGCTATGCGAATGAGCACGTTCCGATGGCTGTAGAAAAGCTGGCAGGAAAAACCCGCTTTGTTGCGTCTCTAATAACCGGCAGCGCAGGCAATGCCCCCGCGCCTTTTCATCGCATTGCGGAAGTTTATTTTCCGTCCATGCAAGCATTGCAAGATTGTTTGAATTCAGCAGGAGGACAAGAAACAGCGGGACACGCGGTTGAAATTTCAACGGGGGGCGCGCCGGTATTTTTAATTGCGGAAGTTGAAAGCTTTGATTTTTAGGCACTGATAAACAGGAGGAGAACTGTCAAATCGCTCCTCAAGTCCGGACCTTGGCGCGGTAGATTGGGATTCACGAAATAACTCCGGCATGAACCGAGCGTTGGGGCTTTTTCTGTATCCATCTTTCTACCGTGCTGGTTGCCACCAAAATTTGCCTGGAGATGTACGTTAAGGCTCATTCAGATTTTTTCTGCATTGGCAGGGTGAAATAAAAAGTGGTGCCTTTTCCTGGTTTGCTATTGAAATGTAACGTGCCTTCGTGAGCTTCGATTAGTGAACGACTGATGGATAGTCCCATGCCGTCTGCCTTTGTGGTGTAAAAAGGCGTCAATATTTTCTGTTGTTGGTCTTCATCAAGACCCGGCCCATTATCCTTCACCCTGACCCGTATGACATTATTGGGAATCAAGTGGCTATGGATGGTTAAGTGGCGTTGCCGTTCCGGGGGTAAATTTTGCAAGGCTTCAACGCTGTTTCGGATCAGGTTTATGATGACCTGTTCAATTTGTATGTGATCAACATAGAGAGGCGGCAGATTGTTTTCCAGTTCAAATGTCAGTCTTATGTCGTTTTGTTTAAGTTCGGCAATACACAGACCGATAGCGTCATGAATCAACGTATTAAGATCGGCGCTTGAACGATGTATTGAATGGGATTTGACAAATTCCCTCATGCGATGAATTATCCGTCCCGCTCGTAAAGCCTGTTGCTGCGTTTTGTATAAGATCTCGGTCAGCTTGAACAGGTCGGGATTTTCAGTGTGAATAAGGTTTATGCTGACTTGCGTATAGCTGGAAATCGCAGCCAGAGGCTGGTTGACTTCATGGGCAATGCCGGAAGCCATCTCACCCATCAGCCCAAGGCGAGTGACATGGGCGAGCTCGTCCAGATGTTCCTTGTCTTGCTGTTCCCGATATTTGCGCAAACTCACATCACGCACAATATGGGTAAAATAGTGCGCATTATCGATTGAAAACTTCGCTACGGACAGATCCAAAGGCACCACAGAACCGTTGTTGTGAATACCTTCAACCTCCTGAATTTGACCTTTTACCGCATGGGGAAAATTATAATCATTTATGTCTTTTGGCGATGATTGTATGAGTTTGTTAATACTGCAACCAACCAGCTGTTCCGGTTTATAGCCGAACATAGTTTCTACTGCGGCATTCGCGGACACGATGATGTCGGCCGTATCAGTGGTGATAATGCCCTCCACCGAGGCATTAAAAATGGAGTTGAGGCGGGCTTCAATTTGTTTGCGCTGGGTAATGTCGTACAGCATCACCAAATGCATACCCGTAAAATCGTGATGAATCGCAGCGGCAGTCACCAACACGGTTTTAATGCTGTTGTTCTTGCAGTGAATGTCCACTTCCATAGGTGGGCATTCGGTCTGTTCCTGTTTGGCTTTTTCCAGTGTCGTTTGCCAGGTTATCGCGACCCAATCCCGAAAGTCCGGGTCAGGGTAGGCTTTCGTCCACCAGTCTGCCAGAGTGGGGATATCATCTATGCTGTAACCAAAGGTTTGCACAAACGCCGGATTAAGGAAGGTAATATTTAACTGCTCATCGTGCAACGCCATCGGTACCGGGGAAACTTCAATAATCGAGCGGAATTTTGTTTCACTGGTTTTCAGCTCATCTTCCATTACTTTGCGCTCAGTGATGTCCAGCGCCACGCCATGGAGTCCGACAATGGCGCCACTGCTGTCCTGTATGGCTTCCCCCCGTGCCAACATCCAGCCGTGTGCCCCGTCAGCTCTGACCATTTCAAGTTCCAGCTCATAAGGAGCCCCTGTTTCCTGTGTGTGGGGCAGAGCGGTACTCAATCGTTCCCAGCTCTCAGGAGTGAACAACCGGCGGTACTCAGTGTAATCAGGCGCCGGCAATTCGGGGTTCAAACCCAATATGCGGTAAAGTTCTTCCGACCAAGCGACATGATGAGTCGCAATGTCCAGCTGCCAGCTGCCCATATGGGCGATTCGCTGAGCTTCTTGCAGTTCTTTCCGGCTTTGTCGTAGAGCCTGTTCCGCCTGTTTGCGCTCCGAAATATCGGTATGCGTGCCGATCATGCGCAAGGGCTTGCCGTCTTCGCTCCGGCTGACCACCGAGCCTCTAGCCAGAATCCATTTGTAGCTTCCATCCTTGCAGCGCAAGCGATGTTCAACGACGTAAGTTGCCTGATTTCCTTCCAGGTATGCTTGTACCACTCCTGCAACATATGACTGGTCATCGGGATGAATTCGCTTCAGCCAATCTTGGCGAGTAGGCAGGATGTCGTCTTCGGCATACCCTAACATTTCTTTCCAGCGGCTGGAATACTTGACTTCGTCGGTCTGAATGTCCCTGTCCCATACGCCGTCGCCGGAACCCTCAATGGCAAATTTCCAGCGATATTCGCTTTCACGCAACGCATCTTCGGCTATTCTGCGCTCGCTAATATCACGAATATAGGCACTGAAAAAATAGTTGCCGTTTTGTTTCAGCGCGCCGATAGTCAGTTCCATCGGAAATTCCGAAGCGTCGGCGCGCAAACCGGTAAGCTCCAAACGCTTACCGATAAAATTCGATGTATCTGTCTCCATAAATCGTGATAGGCCTTGCCGATGCCTTTCCCGATAAGCCGGCGGAATGATTAATTCTGCTATCTTGCGTCCTAATGCTTGTTCGCTTGAGTAACCGAAAATATGTTCGGCTTGGACATTCCAGCCTATTACTTTACCGTTATGATCCATATTGACGATTCCGTCTAACGCTGAATCCAGCAATAGCTGGGTGCGAGCGATATTTTTTTGTAGCGTAACATTAGCGACAAGTAGTGCTTTCTCGGCGGTTTTTCTTTGTTCTATCTCCGCTTGCAGTTGTGTGGCGCTGGGTGCAGACAAGGCGCTGGGAATAACTCTTAGCATCAGCACGGCGGTGGCGATCGAAATAATTGCCGTAAAGGCTTTAAGCACGCCGTCCAGCCAATATAAAGGTATCCAGATCGTGACAGCCGACAGCAAATGCGTGGTGCCGCAGGCGACAATAAATCCGGCAAATATGATCGCCAGCCACGAATAGGGAAAATCCTTACGCCGCCGGATAAAATAGACGAGCATCAGGGGAATGGAATAATAGGCTAGAGTGATCAGTAGATCTGAGATGACATGTAGCCAAAGTAATAAAGGACTCCACGATAGGCAATAGCCATGAGGAATGAAGTCTTTAATACCAAAAAGGTCAAACAACCGCTCCCATTTGTCGTGTTCGGACATAGAGGCCTAATCAATGATTATAAAGTTTCCCTATATTATCGTAATTCCGGATTTTGACGACAATAAAGTTGCTTTGTAGCGCTTCTTGCCATGTTATAGGTAACCGAGGTTATAAAGATTCATTTGCTCTTTTCAATCAAATTCTCTTCGAGAGGAAAGAGGGCCGGAATGTTGTTTAATCAGCTTGGTTACCTATAGTTTATTACAAGGAGGTAATTGTTATTTACTGATGTTATGCAATAGCTAATAAATTTTCACCGCGAATGACTGCATGGACAGATATTTGCTCCTCGGTAATTGCTCCTGCATTACTCTACTACACGCCATCCATGGCGTTATGCAATACCTGCATTCCCCACATGGATGTGGGGAATGCAGGTGGTAGAATCGCGTCTGGAACAGCGATCGACAGCAATGCAGGAGCTATTGCCGAGATACGAAGAGTACGAAGTTTTATGTTTTTTCTTAGTGCCTTCGCGGTGACTTTATGTAACTTGCGCAACGTCAGCTATAAAAAATGCCTAATAATTTACAGTCATCCCGACATTGAATGAGCGTCCCATGCCGGGAACAGCAATTCCCTGGATGTTCGTTTCCCCTATATAAGTACCGCCGAGAGGCAGGGCGTAATTCTTGTCGAGAAGGTTATCTATGCCGCCATCGATTCGCAAATGTTTCCAGGTATAACTGCTGCGCAGGTTGAGCAGTGCATAACCTGCGGTTCTAGGCTCTAAACGGATGGCTTGCACGTCTGTTTTAGGCGCCACTATTTGCGTTTCGATAGTGTTGGTCCAGCCTCCGCGTTGATGCTCAAGCGCTACCGTCGTATTAAATGGCATCTGTTGGTACAGGTTGTCGCCGGTGTCGTTGTTCTGTCCTCTTACATAATTCATACCGACTTTACCGGTGAAGCTGCCGTATTTGACGTTTTCCAATAACCGTTTAGATCCGGAAACATCGACGCCGAACAGATGCGCATCGAAATTAGCCAGTTGCAGCAGCCTAAAACCGCCGCCGCCATGCGTTGTTGTTTTGCCTGGTGCTGAGTTGGCACATGTCACACCGTTGGCCGGCCGACAGAATTCGGCATCAATATAGTTTTCAACATGAGTGTAAAAGGGAGTGATTTTAGCCTCCCAGTCTTCCTGATCGGCATCATGCCAATTGGCTGTAGCACTGACCGTGTGGGCGACTTCCGGCTTAAGATTAATATCGCCTACATAGCCGTTGCCATCGCCGACCCAGTTATTCATCAACATCGCCATAGGCATGGTGCTCACACCCATAACACGTCCGCGAGACCAGGCAAAGCGCTCGTAAAGGTTGGGCGAACGGGTCTTTCTGGCAGCCCCTAATTCGTAAGTCTGCATATCATTCGGGGTGTAGCGCGCCAATGCCGTCCAGTCAATATTCACGTCGGTTTGTTTTTTATTTTGACTGTTAACAATCCGCGCTTCCGGTGTGATTACGCCATAATCCATCACATTGCCGGCATTCATTTCCACGACACCGACACGGGCGCCGAGCTGAGTAAGCCATTGCTGATTCCAGCGGCCTTCCCATTCAGTAAAAAGATCGATGCGATCGCGTTTTCCTTGATTGATATTCTGGAATGCCCCCGGTCCTTGCATCATTATCATGGGGTTGGGGCCGATCGGATCCCACCAGTCGTCTAAACGATAACGCTGATACTCACTGCCCACAGTAAGCAAGTGCTTGTCGGTCATATCGATATTGGCTTTTACCGACAGGCCCTGGTTAACGCCATTCGTATCCATCGGCATGGTACGGGTTGGCGTAGTCATTTTATCCGCCAGGAAGTTCATTTTATGTTGAGCATCTTCGTGATAAGCGCGAGTTTCAATATTTCCCCACTGAAACTTGCTCTTGGTGAAGACATTGGCAAACCAACTGTCATCGCCGGTCATGTCCATGCGCACGTTGGGGAAGGCTTGATAAGGGATGTTTTGCTGCCCGACCTTGATGACGGCAAGATGGTCGTCGTTACGCAAGGCCAGCGACAGCGATTGGTTCTCCGATTTATAGGCTGAAGAACTCACCACATCATTGCCGTTTTTTGTATTTCGGGTAGTGAAATTTCCACCCGCTTTGTAATTGCGGGACTGTACCGTTGAACCCGTGTACTTAAGCTCGGCATGCTCATTCGCTATCGAAGCGGAAATATTGCCGCCTCGGGCATCGCCGTTGGTGCGATAAAAGGTCGAGGCCTGACCTTTTATCAACGGAGCCTTGCCATCCTCGGCAAATTCGGGATCGGCCGAGTGAACGCGAATGGTGCCGCCGATACTGTCGCCGCCCATGCTGACCGGCGTGATTCCGGCAAGCACCTGGGCGCTCAGTACGCTGGAGGGGGCAACGTAAGAGAGCGCAGGATTCATGTGATTGGCGCAAGCCGAAATCAGGTTCATGCCATCGACTTGAACCCGCAAACGGTCGTCCGCCATGCCGTGGATAACGGGTCGGCTGGAAATGCCGCCGCCGCCGGAGAAGCTTATGCCGGGCGTATCTTTAAGCATTTGGGCGGTATCGCTGGTAGCGGTTCTGGCGAGGGCTATTTTGGAATGGTCGAGATAGGTGCCGAACGGCTGATCGATATTGGATTTTTGGGCTTTGATGGTTAGCGTATCCAAAACCAGCGGCTCCTCTGTTTTTTTTGTACTTTTTTCTTTTTGATCGGATTCGGCGACGGCGACAGGAGCTTCAGCCGCCTTAACCGCCACAGTGTTGTCCCCGGTGAACGTATAGTCCAGCCCGCTTTGCGCCAGCAGTTTTTCCACTGCCTCGCGTTTACTGTAGTTTCCTTTCAGCGCGGGGCTTTGTTTGCCGATTAAAGCGCCGTCCGCGTAAAAGGGTTGCAATCCTGTTTGTTTGCTCATAGCCTCTATCGCTGCGGCTAGC
The DNA here is from genome assembly GCA_030653175.1 of Methylobacter sp. Classification (GTDB taxonomy): domain Bacteria; phylum Pseudomonadota; class Gammaproteobacteria; order Methylococcales; family Methylomonadaceae; genus Methylobacter_A. Next base: position 16,571 of record JAURZV010000071.1, on the reverse strand, counting down.
GGTTGCGCAGGGATGTTGAGGTTGAAAGTGCTTTCTTCGGCTACGGCAGCTCCCATGACCATCGCCATCGGCAGGGTTGCTATCAGTTTGGGTAGTGTGCGCATCAGTTCTCCTTTAAGTTTGTTTTGTTGTGACACTAACTTATAAGACTGATTTGGAGGATTTAGACCGCCACTTTTTTTGAAAAATATTTATGCCGACTCCCAAGCTGGAGCTCTGATCGTTATACATAAGTGTCTGCGGGATTCCGGCAAGGATGGCCTGGTCGTATTTCCCTGGCGCAAGCCTATGTCCATCATTACGTATTGAAGACGATTTATTGCAATGGGAGTGCAAGCTTTGCTTGCGCTTGCAGGCAAAGCCTGCACTCCAGCTATCAGTAATTTTTTGCGCGGGTTTCCAAGTTGGAGATTTGGAGCCAGTCGATGGCTAATCAGCCGGGGCTATGACGAAGGTATTTGTTGCGGTTTGGGTTACTTTGATCGGCAAGGCGCCGGCAATGGTATTGAGTGCAAGGCTTAGATTGTTGGTGGGAAATACTCCGCTGACCTTAAGCGACTGCAAGCGTGAATCGGGCACTTGCAGCAAGGTATCGTGATAGCGACCCAGCTGCTCCAGCACTATGCTCAAGGGCCGGCCTTTGAATACCAGTTGTCCTTTTTGCCAGGCGGTGACGGCATCAATATCAACAGGTGAAACCAAGGATGTTTGCCCGGTCGAGTCGTAACTGATCTGTTGGCCGGGAATCAGGTTTTGCACTGTGGAACTTTGGCTTGCTGCAACGCTGACCTCGCCCTCCAGCACCGTTACCGATACGCGATCGGCTTGCCGATAAATATTGAAGCGAGTGCCTATGTCCTGAATGCGGCCGCCTGCGGCGATGACTTCAAAAGGCTGTTCCGGGTTGTGAACGATTGAAAACAGAGCCTCGCCGCGTTCCAGTTTCACGCTGCGCGTTGTCCATGTGTACTGTACGCTCAGTTCGGTATCGGTATTGAGGTCGATGCGCGAGCCGTCGCTAAGCTGGATACTGGTGGACTCGCTTTTGGCGGTGCGGTAAATGTCGGTGCTAAGCCATGACCACCAAAGCGGACTGAAACCCGTTATAAGGATAAGAGACAAGACTCCCGCCAGACGTTTTTTAGTCAATGTGCGCCGAGACTGCCGGGTCTTGCGCAGATAGGCGCGTGCGGCCGCAAGCTGGGGAGCGGCAAGTGGCTCAATTTGACTTAATCCTTCCCAAAACGCTGCAACTTCCTGGTGAGCGATGCGATGAGCCTCGCTTTGCGCCAGCCAAGCTTCGAAATCATGCCGTTCTTCGTCGGTACAATCGCCGGAATGGAGCCGCGTTACCCAAAAAACGGCTAGTTCATGGAGGGAGCCTGATGGTGTGTTGTGAGTATCAGTCATAGAATAAGGGGTGTCGTGAATGGCGCAGTATAAAACAATAGCGGCTGCCGGTGTGCGCCGATTTAGCCCTGATTACGCATAGTATGGGTAAAACAGAGGGCAAGCGCCTTGGCGCAATAGCGTTCCACGGTTCGCCGGGGAAGCTGCAAGGCATCGGCGATTTCGAGGTGGGTCAAGCCGTCAATCCGGTTCAGGAAAAAAACATGACGGTATACTTCGGGCAATGTTTTCAGCGCCGCCAGGCAGTTCCTAAGCAGGAGCTCTCCTTCCATTAGCGCCTCCGGTCCCGGCAGCGGCGAAATCAGGTCATCCGGTTCGACTTCATCGGTTTTGGTGTACTTGCTGCGAACGTTCTCCTTGCGATGATGATCGAAGCCGAGATTGGCCATCACCTGGTAAAGATAAGCGCGTGGATTACTGATAGATGCGGGTTCGGGATGCTGTAGCAAGCGCAGATAGGTTTCCTGCACCAGATCTTCGGCCGCGAAGTCGCCCACCCGCCAACCGGCGAAGGCCAACAGCTCTTTGTTGTGGTGATGGAACAGGCTGTTGAGTAGATCGTGTTTGGATTTAGGCATTGTTGGGCAGCTGTTAAAGTCGGGAGTCAGGCTATGATTGACAAGTATTTAACAAAAAAAAGCAGTATCCATGCCACAATTGGATATGCCTTGCGTGCGAGTGCTCGGAAACCAGTGCTGACAGGGCTTGCGCTGTATCGAACAAGATTTTTAGCTATTGGTTGGGGTAGGAAGGGATTGGTATAGCTCGTAAAACTGTGTGATATGACACAGTGTAATAAGGCATATCACGTACGGTTTTTTTGACCGCGTTGAGTATGGTTAGTCTGTTGGTATTGCTGATTTTACTTGTCGGCGCGTCGGACAAAAATAAACAGCGCATAATCCCATATGGGATAATGATCGCTTTTTAAGCTCACAACAACGCCATGCAATTTCCCACTCAACGCCTGCTTAACCGGGCAACCTGGCTTAAGATTCATCTTTATCTGGCATTAATCGCCGGATTCTTTTTTGCGCTGATGGGACTGACCGGCAGTATCAGCGTTTACCGCGAAGAACTGGACGAGCTGTTGAATCCAAAGCTGGTTATCGAGCAGCCGGAGGGCAAGCGTCAGTCGCTGGATAAAATTATGGCGGCGGTGCAGGCTGCACATCCCAACCGCTACGGCTCCTGGACGTTGGAGCTGCCCAGGTTTTCGCATGGCATGATTACCGTCTGGTACGATAAACCCAGAGAGACTTTCTTTGAGCTGTATGCGCCGCTGATGGTGTCGGTAAATCCCTATACCGGCGAGGTTGTTGCCAGTCGATTCTGGGGGCAAACCGCGACCACCTGGTTGCTTGATCTGCACACCCAGCTTCGGCTTGACCGCGTCGGCTGGAATACGGTGGGTATTTTGGGATTATTGCTGATGGTTTCTATCGGTACCGGTGTTTATTTGTGGTGGCCGGGTATCAGAGGAATTCGGGATGCGTTACGGATTCGCCATAATGCCGGTATGATACGGTTTGCCTTCGACCTGCACCGCCTGATCGGGCTGCTTAGCGCATCGATCTTATTGCTGCTGGCGTTCACCGGTTTTCACCTGAGTTATCCTTCGGTGCTTGAAACGCTGGTCGGCTCGTCCGGCATGGAACACGGCGAAACGGGGCGCAATATCATCAGCACGGCGATTCCCAACAATCATCCGGTCGGCCTGGAGTCGGCGGAATTTGTCGCGCGCGGCTCGTTTCCCCGCGCCGAACTCAGGCGGGTTACCACGCCCGCCGGTGACAGCGGGATTTATCGCATTAATTTGCGCCAAGGCAGTGAAGTCAATCAGCGGCATCCCTATACCACGGTTTGGGTGGATAGATGGAGCGGCCAAGTCAAAGAGGTGCGCGACCCGTCCGCATTTACGCAGGGTGAAACTTTTTCGACCTGGATATGGCCTATGCATACCGGCGAGGCGTTTGGCGCTACTGGTCGGTTTACCTGGTTTCTTACCGGTATAGGATTGTTCGTTCTCTACGTCAGCGGCTTGCTGCACTGGCTGCATCGGCACGGCAAGGTCAAGGATCGGGAAGTGAATTTTTCGGCGTTACGATCGCTATTTTACCGGTTGCAAGAAATGGGTTATCGCGCCGGGTTGGTGTTTTTTAGGCTGACCGTTTTGCTGCTGCAAAAGGCGAAACACTATGCGCCACAGGTTATAAAAGGCTGTAAAACACTATTGCAACGGCTGCGTTCGATGCTAATAAATCGACAAAAACGGCTGGGAAAAAATGACTGGGAGTGACTCAAAGGGCTGGAGATTTGGCGATTGGCAAAGTAGGATGGGCAAGCGTCTTTTTGCTTGCCCACGCGGCGGAACGGCTTATAAACCAAAGCCTGGTTAAGCAACACTGAGCATTTTGTTAGCGTAGTCTTTACCTGATGTTGCAGGAGGCAAAAAACTGCCATCTTGTTTGTATAACTCGATAGTTTCCTCGACTATTTCGCACAGTTCTGCGAAAACCTGTTTTTCATCGCTGCCGTGACAGCCCCCATAAAAAAGACCGGGGCAACTACCTACAAAACATTGATCTTCTTCTGACCATTCTACAATTTTTACATAACGGTTTTTTTCGTTCATTTCTTTGACTCCTCTATTGCCGCCTTAACAGCTCTTTCTTGATATTTCTGGACATCAGCACCCAATTGCCCGGAAATTACAACCGGTTTCATCAAAGTCGGATGTACAAAATTTCTGTGACTTCCTTTCCCACCTCGGTTAACAAAACCAGCTTTTTCAAGCTCGCTGATCAATTCCCTGATTTTCTTGGGCATTAATAATTTACTTGTTAAAGTTAAGCAGGGTGAGCAAGCGTCTTTTTGCTTGCCCACCGAATACGCCGATTCTACCTGACATATTTTGAAATTCGATCCCATAAATATGGAAATCGATTTTTTATGATCTTTTCTTCCGCCAATTCCATATCTTCATATTCAAATCCAGGCGATACCGCTTCACTGATTAAGCCGAACTCGCCCGTCTTTAACTCGGTTGCTTTCCAGCAACCTCCGCGGACAATTAATTGCAGTTGTTGCCCTTTATCAAGATCAACGCCAAGTATCTTCGTCTCAAGATTGCCGTCAGGATGGAGGACTAAATAAGTTAAAGGGGAGCCGCCGTGAAAGTAATGGATGATATCCGATTTATTCTTATGCAAATAACCTATTGGGCTGTCGTCAGTCAGCATGTAGAAAATGGAGGACAGCAAACATCTCGGTTTCGAATCGGCAGGTATGTCGGTTTTTAGGTCGGAACTATAGGTTCTGGAAAAATAGCCGCCCTCAATATGGGGTGCCAATGATAGCTTTTCGATAAGCTGCCGCTTATTCATGTCATCCTGCCTAATGCAAACTGTAATGAGGCGGCGAAAATATCTATCATTAGCCGCTGACTAATGGGAAAAAACGACTGGAAAGGGGATTGTTCTATGTTGTAAAGGCGGCCGATTGGCCGCCTTTACAATGGGACTTGGTGCGCCGTCAGCCGATTCAGGACTGACGGTTAACATCAATTAATTTGGCAAAGCTGATAATTTTTGTTGAACTTGAGCTGTAACATCAATCTGTTCGCTGGCATAAATAACGCCATCGGTAAGCAGCAAATCAAAATTTTGAGTTTTGGCTATATCCCGAATAACTTCAACGATACGGCTTTGCAATTTACCCAATTCCTCATTACGACGAACATTAAAGTCTTCGCTAAATTCTTGTTGAGCTCTTTTTGCATCTCTTTTCTTGTTCAGAATGTCTTTTTCCATGTTAGATCGGGCTGACTCACCCATCACCGCTGCATCACGGGTCATTTTTTCATCCATGCTTTGAATTTCTTTTTGTTGAGCAACTAATTGCTTATCGCGTGGCGAAAACTCTTGTTCCAGACGTTTTTTGGCTTTTTCAGCTTGGGGGGCTTTTTCAAGAACGGCGGGTATATTGACAAAGCCAATCTTTAATTCAGCAAAGCTCACATTAGTAATAAGTAGCAGTCCTAAAAATAGGGCAATTTTCATTTTCATCGTTAAACAAGTCTCTGGTTGTAGTGAAATAAATAGGGAATGGAAAAAAACTTGGAAGTTTTGTTGGATTATAAGGGGGGTAAGCTTATTAAACAAAAGATTTGAGCAAATTGTCTTGTAATCTCTAATTTTATCTTGAGAAGTTTTAGTTATATAGGCTTTATCAAACTAATGGGCGACCGACCGGTTGCCCTATAGGGCAAGGGCATCGTTTGTTCAGATTATTGAGATTTTCTTAACAGCCTGTCTGACTGGCGCACTTTATACACATGCTGGAATAAGGGATGATTTTTAAACGTTCCTTGCCGATCGGTTTGCCGCAAACCTGACACAGTCCGTACTGGCCTTTATCTATTCTGGCGATAGCTTGTTTGACCATTTCTATTTCCGTTCTGGCCGCATTGCCCAAGCTATCCAGAACTTCGTCATTCTCAGCTTGGGTCGCCTGTTCTTCAAAGTCTTTGTCTAAAGGTTCTTTGACATCATGAGTAATTTTAGCCAGTCGATCATCAAGATCTTCCAGCATTTCGATTAAACTGTTGCGTACTTCTTCATATTCTTTCATAGCAAATCCCTCTTTTCGGTTCGGCCTGTGTGCGCTTGAATCTTGCTTTATAATAAAGTCGAATTTCAATACATTTACAATACAACATCGTATCACTCCCCATGCAAAATGCAATTCAGCCGCCTTACACCACCTATCAGTTTCTCATAACTTCGCAAAATACCGGCAAAGGCAGGTCATTTTGGAGGCAGCGCATCAAGCGGCGCAATCCTCGTTTGAACAAGGAGACCAAGCTACGGTAGAGTTTTTAAAAGCTGTAAGGCGGATTCGCCTTTAGGCAATCCGCCACGAACGGAGCTCTGAACCTGCCCCCTGCCCAGACTTTTCCAGTCGCGGATTTTTTTATGTCCGATCTTTTTTGATATTGTGCGTCGCCTCGGCACACCGCTACGCTGCTCCTGCATTGCTCTACCTCCTGCATCCATGTCGTAATAAATCGCGCCTACTGGGAAACCGAGTCCAGGTTTGTCTTGGCTGTCAAGCGTGGTAAACTGAACATCAAATAAAAACAGGCGGTAATATCATGGCAGCGATTACATTTGATACTTTAAAATATGCCAACAGGCTTAAGGCTGCCGGCGTTCCTGACAAACAAGCAGAGGCCGAGGCCGAGGTGCTGTCCGAAGCACTTGAAGTCAATCTCAAGGAGTTGGTCACCAAGGAAGATTTGCACCGTGAAATGGAATCTTTGCGCCGTGATATGGATGCCCGTTTTGTTCAGGTGGATTCGCGTTTTGTCCAGCTTGAGCAACGTCTGATCATCAAACTGGGCGGTCTCATGGCTTTATCCATTGGCATAGTTGCCGCTCTGGTCAAGCTGCTTTGAGCGCGGTAGGAAACGCGAGGTTAGTTCTACATTCCAACATTAGCTAACCTTGTGCGCTCAACCGGAGCGCGGTTACAATGCGGTTTTATTTTTCAGCCTTCCGTGCGGCGCCCGGTTAGCTTTACGTTATACATCAACATTGATTTCATTCTTGCATAATTTACACCGCTCTGACCCATGCAATTTTGAACCTCCCAAGCGGGACAACATGCCCCATCCGGCCCTAGTGTGCATGCGACCAGATGCGGGTATCGACCAATACTTTCAAGAATGGCGTCCCTGCTTATAATCATAATCCGGGTCAGGATCGAGTTTGCCAAATAAATCAATAATTTCAGATTGCTTACGACGATTAATAAACTCTCTTAACGCAGTAACAACCGTATCTTCCTTGGTTTTAAAGTGCCCCAGTGTTAACGCTTCATTAATTAAATCGTCATCAATAGCAAGGTTAGTTGTCATAGTATTTGTCCTCCACAAGTTATACTTTCGTACGATGCCGCTACTCAACCCTTTCCACATCGAACACCGTGCCGCGAACCGCGATGACTTTTACCTTGGCGTTAATATTGCAATCTTCCCCGTGAACCTTCCAGATGGAATCGTCTACTTTTATTTTGCCCTCGCCGTTTTCTATCGGCTTGTACAGGCTAAAGACTCTGCCGATGTATTGCTGGCCGCGTTTGTTTAATAAGGGATGATCAGTTGCTATGGGATGTCTTTTGCCGTAAAGCTTCCATACGGTAATCAAAACAACGGACAGTACGGAAAAAATAGCTACCTGCAATTCCGTGCCGATTGCAGGTATCAGTAAAAGCAGACATCCGATTACAAAGCCTGATGCAGCCATCCACAGAAAGAAAAAGCCGGGAACCAGTAGCTCGACTACTAACAGAATGAGGGCTAATACCCACCAGTTCCAAAAAACAATCTCCAGTTCAGCCATATCAGCTCTTTTTAGCCATGGCTTCTTTCGCCAGTTCGCCAATACCGCCGAGGGCGCCAATCACGCTTGAAGAGTCCAGCGGCATGAAAACCAGTTTACTGTTGTTAGAGGCGCCAATATCTTTTAACGCCTCTATGTATTTTTGCGCGACAAAATAGTTGATGGCCTGGACATCGCCTTTGCCGATTGCTTCCGACACCATCAACGTCGCTCTGGCTTCAGCTTGAGCCAAGCGTTCGCGGGCATCGGCATCGCGGTAAGAGGCTTCTTTGCGGCCTTCCGCTTCCAGAATGGCCGCCTGTTGCGCACCTTCTGCGCGCAAAATCTCGGACTGCCGTAGACCTTCGGCCTCAAGAATGGAGGCGCGTTTCAAGCGCTCGGCTTTCATTTGTCGGCCCATCGCTTCAACCAAATCTTTGGGCGGGGCGATGTCTTTTATTTCGATACGGGTGACTTTGATGCCCCACGGGGTCGTGGCATCGTCGACAACGGACAGCAGTCGTGCATTGATGTCATCCCGGCGCGACAACAGTTCGTCCAGATCCATCGAGCCCATCACGGTACGGATATTGGTCATCACCAGATTCAGGATGGCCCAGCCCAGCTGGCTGACTTCATAAGCGGCTTTGGCGGCATCCATAACCTGGTAGAAAATCACCCCGTCCACGGTAACCATCGCATTATCTTTGGTGATAACTTCCTGCGACGGCACGTCCATCACCTGTTCCATCATCACCATCTTTTTGCCGATACGGTCAATAATCGGCACGATAATATTCAAGCCGGGCGTCAGCGTGTTGGTATATTTTCCGAAGCGCTCGACCGTGTATTCCATGCCCTGGGGAACCGACTTGACGCTCATAAAAACCATCAAGACGGCGAAAATCAATAATGCTAAAACAAAACCACCCATAGAACCTCCTGATTTTTTATACAAAAACTCTATAGATGAGAGTTTTTTGACACGGGATGTGTCAACCTTCAACCGCTTATAAAGCCTGTTTTGTTAGCCGACTTAAAAAAGCAATGCTAACAATTAAAGTAAAACCGTTAAAATAACATCGTGCGTGTTGCAAACGGCCGCCCAACTAATAATAATATAAATCTATCTAAATGTAAGTTAACGAGTAATTATAATGCTGATAACCGCCGCCTTTCACACAGGGATCTGGGCCCTGCTTTTTTTTATTGTCGGAATGATTAAGCCGAAATGGCCTTTATTTTTTTTGAAAAAACCGGACAGATTTTTAATTCTGATTATATCGACTGTCTTGTTTATGATTTCCGCTACGCTTTATGGCGAAGGTAACCGGCAAAGAGCTTTAGAGGAAAAGGCTTCTAAAGAAACTGTATCCAAAATCCTTGATCCGTCTTCCGCGCCGGTTCCAGTACCTGAGGTTCCCGCGTCCAAACCCAGTTCTCCGAAGATTTAACGCGGCGGCAACGCGAATAAATTCGCGCCCACACATGAGCGAATTGGATATTTTAGGTTTGATAGCCACAGGCTTCTCCACGTCTTCATTCATGCCGCAGATATGGCGCACATGGAAGACACGTGACGTAAGCGGAATATCGCTGTCAACCTACGTTATACTGACAATTGCCCTCGCGCTATGGTTGCTTTATGGCATCCTCAAAGGCGATGTACCGCTGATCGTTGCCAATACAATAATGATAGTGTTCTCGAGCGTTATTGCAGCGATGAAAATCGTTTTTGAAAAAAGATAGCGTATTACTGTGCTTGAGCTTCGGCTAATGACATTATTCAAAGCGCTTGCCGCACAGGCGCTGGGTCTGGCGCTTACAATCGCCCTTGCCTGGATGTCGCCTGCGCTGTTTTACGGCGCATGGCGTTTGGCGCTGGTACAAGGCGTTGCTGCCGCCTTGTGGTCAGGCGCATTTCGCCAGCCGTACTGGTGGGCTCCGATTCATTTACTGTTTCTGCCTACGGCAATCGCCATGCTCACCTTGCAGTTGCCTTCCTGGTCGTATCTGTTGATCGTGCTGCTGCTGGCGCTGGTGTTCTGGGGTACGATCAAGGGCGATGTACCGCTGTTCTTGTCCTCTACTTCCGTAGCGGATGCGGTAACGGCAATTGTTGAACGGGAAAATGCCAATGGGTTTGCCGATCTTGGTGCGGGAATCGGCTCAGTGGCAGTACCGCTGGCGCAGCATCCAGCTCTCAAGGTCGATGCATGGGAACGCGCGCCGCTACCGTGGCTCATTACCGCTTGGCGCTGCCGCAAACTGCCGAATGCGACCGCAAAACGCGCCAGCTTATGGGGTTGCAATCTCTCCCGTTATGAGGTGGTGTTTGCGTTTCTTTCTCCGGCAGTCATGGCGGAGTTGGGCGAGAAAGTCAGGCGTGAAATGCGTCCCGGCAGCTTGTTTATCTCTTCATCTTTTCCGATACCGGATTGGCCGCCGGAATCGATAGTAGATATTGCAGACCGACGCAGGACTAAGCTTTTTTGCTACCGATTGTGTAGGCCGGAATAAGGCCATCCAAGCGCGTAGCGCGAGGTGGCGTTTCCGGCAAATCCGGGGGTGCAGGCCGGAAACACCAGTTCTCGCTGATGCTCGAACCGGCTTATTCCGGCCTGCACATCATCGGATATGGTTTTTTTCAGACTTTCAGATATTTCCACCAAAACCAGCTGCGCACATGCAAATAATTGCGTATTGGTGTTTTGACCAGCAACAGCAACAAGCCTATTGAATACAAGCACCAAACCGCCGCCCATTCGTTGGGATTAGTGGTGGTCAGCCAAGCCAGCAATGGCCCGGTAATAATGTGGTAGGTCGTCATTTTCCAGGAGCCGTAGAAAATAGGCATGATAAATGCCGCGACAACGTACATATTGAACAGCACCAAGTTTGCCGTCGCCGGGATTTCCCAAGCGATATGCCAGTCGCCGGACGTAGAGCAGATCCGCCTGCCGCAAAACGGTACATTGAACGACTCGGCATACAGGATAAACCGGGTTTTAACTTCGTAACAGAACGGCGCCCATTCGAACGGATACAGGCGTATCAGCAAGCAGACCGTCGTCACCAGACAGATAAAATAAACCGATGCGGAAATCTTGTCCCTAACTTTTTCGGGGATAAAATACATCGACACCGCGTTGACAAAAAACGGCTGGAAAGCGATATGGATATAGCCCAGCAAGGTTGCCACCTGATTGCCGGGATTGGCACAATCGTCAATCACCGTATAGGTATAGGCCTGCAAGGCTTCCATCAACGAAAAGAAGCCCAAGGCATAACAAAGCGGAGCCGGTTCTTTTTTATAATAAAAATAAGCGGTACTCGATAATCCGATGGTCGCTAATACGGTTGACGCTTCCCCACTCCAGCACATAGTTTTTCCGTTGGTTTATTTGGCTTCAGAAGTGCGGATGTTCTTTCGAACGACGCACTAGCTCAGCTTCATCAATTACTTCGAAAAGTTGCTTGATAATTTTAGGATGCAGTATCTCTCCAGGATGATGCGGTACGACCATCCGATAGATGTTTTTGATATAGATTCGATGACTTCCCTTTTGCCTTTCAAGCGTAAAACCATTTTGCAAAAGGAGCCTTTCAGCAGATTTTGCGGTAAGTTTAGGATATTCAGGCATTCAGCGCGATTTCAATAGGGGTAATAGAAAATGTGCGATTTTGAAACGCTTTCAGCTCTTCGACTTTAAGGCTTTCGAGGTAAAGTTCAGCCGCCTCTTTGATATTAAAAAGCGCTTCTTCATAAGTCTTGCCTTGGGTGACGCAGCCTTTTAATTCAGGTATCTGAGCAAAATACCCGAATTCGTCTTTTTCGATGATGGCATTGAATAACATAATAGCTCCTTGTGTTGATCCGATAATATATTACATCTAAAGTCAAAAAATGACATCAAAGGGAGGTTTGAGAATATTCAGGTGGTCTACCTAATCTCAAACCCCCGCAATAAAGCCCACTGCCTCAATGCCCGCAATCGCGCAACGCTCGTCCTGGTCGGAAATATCGCCGCTGATGCCGACTGCGCCGATCAGATTGTTTTTGGTATCGCGAATTAGAACGCCGCCCGGAACCGGCATTATTTTTCCATCTGCCATATTTAACAGGGCATTCATAAAGTCGGGCCTCTTTTCCGCCACGCCGGCCAGGCTGCGGGATGATATGCCCATACTGACCGCACCCCAGGCTTTTGCGGTGGCAATCTGCTCCCTGATCATCGTTGCGCCGTCTTCCCGTTGCATGGCTTTTAAATGACCCGCCGCATCCAAAACTACCACGGTAATCGGCTCCATGTTTAATTTACGGGCCTTGTTGGTTGCGGTATTAATAATGAGGTTAGCTTTTTCAAGTGTTAGTGATTTCATCTATCGTTCTCTTTTTGTTGAAGCATCTTGATAATCAAGCGTTATTTTAATAGCGGCAGCAACTGCGGCCATACTTTATCTGCAATGACCGGCTGTCCTTTGGAATTGGGATGCACGCGGTCCGCTTGCATCATATCCTTGTCCAGTGCGACATCTTCCATGATAAAAGGCACATACGGAACGCCCAGCTCCGTAGCTAACTGCGGGTAAATATTATAAAAAAGATCGATGTAGCGCTTACCGTAATTGGGCGGAATTTTCATGCTCAGCAACAATACCTTTGCACCGGCAAGCTTCGCACGATGGGCAATTTCGGCAAGATTGCTTTTTATCAAAGCCGGCGGCAAGCCGCGCAAGCCGTCATTAGCGCCCAGCTCAATGATGACTACATCGGGTTTGTGCAAGGTCAAGGCCCGGTCTATGCGCGCCAAACCGCCGGCCGTAGTATCGCCGCTGACGCTTTCATTGTGGATGATATGGCTCTTGCCTTTTTCATTCAGTTTTTTCTGCAATAACGTCACCCAGCCTTGCGAAACTTCAATTCCGTAACCGGCACTGATACTATCTCCCAATACAACAATGGATTTGGCCGTAGCGGTCATCGACATTAACGAAACAATCACGGCAAATAAGAATCTGGTCATTATGAAAACTCAATCATTAAACAATATTCGCCGCACCCGCTCCCGGCAGGATTGCGGCATACACACCATCCCTGGCGATCGCCGCTCCTGTTCCCGACAGGATTGCGGCATACACACCATCCCTGGCGATATAGTAACGGAAAACCTGAGTAAATCGGTTACTACGTCCGATGGAATATTGCATATCTTGTCATCCATAGATTTGATAATCAAATCCGGTGAAAGTATTGCGATCGTCGGCGAATCCGGTTCAGGCAAATCCACCTTAATCAGCCTGCTGGCCGGATTGGACACGCCGACTTCCGGGACTATCAGTTTGAATGGAAAATTATTAACCGCGATGAACGAAGACGGCAGGGCGGCGATGCGCAATGAGCTGATAGGCTTTGTATTTCAGTCCTTTCAATTGCTGCAAGGACTGACCGCGCTGGAAAACGTGATGCTGCCGTTGGAATTAAGCGGCGATAAAAATGCCAAGGCTTCAGCTGCCGCGTTATTGGATAGAGTCGGCCTGTCGCATCGTTTATCGCATACGCCCCAGAAACTTTCCGGTGGCGAGCAACAGCGTGTGGCCCTGGCCAGAGCCTTTGTGACCAAGCCCGCGATTTTGTTTGCCGACGAGCCGACCGGCAATCTGGACAGCAAAACCGGTGCGCATATTATCGATTTGCTGTTCGAGCTTAACCTGGAAAACAAGACTACGTTAATTTTGGTGACGCATGATCAGGTACTGGCGGCTCGCTGCCAACGCACCATTAAACTGGATTCAGGGCACATAGTAGCTAGCTGATGTTACTCACGCCCAATGAAAAAGCATAGTCCACGAAAAAACACGAAAAACACGAAAAGGATTTTTTATAGCACAACCTGTTCGACTGATGCTTTCGGATAGCAACCGAAGTCGATTAGCAAACCCAGGCGTATTATTCATTTTTTCGTGCCTTTCGTGCCTTTCGTGGACATTGAGTAATAACTAACTTGATATTAATTTTGTGGACACACTTATGACACGTTTCAATTTGGCATTGCGACTGTTATGGCGCGACAGCCGTTCCGGCGAGTTAACCATACTGACGCTGGCTTTGATTATTGCAGTTACCAGCTCGACCGCCATATCGCTGTTTGCAGACCGCCTGCAACGCACCATGACCACTCAGGCGGCGGAATTTATGGCGGCCGATTTGGTGATCGCAGGCCCGGCTGCGATTCCTGCCGAATGGTTGTCCAAGGCAACGCAGCTCAATCTTGCTCAGGCGCAAACGGTTGAATTTTCCAGTGTGTTGATTGAGCACGACGAGCTCTTGCTGGCGGGCATTAAAGCGGTCAGTTCCGCTTATCCGTTGCGCGGGTTTTTAAAAATCACTACCTCGGATTATATCGCCAGGGATGGTGTGTATGCCGCAGGTCGGTCGGGAACCGGCGCGGCGTCGGCTGAAACTGTCGAACAACACACCGGCCCAAAACCCGGAACCGCCTGGGTTGAAAAACGCATCCTGTCGGCGCTTAAACTTAACCTGGGCGATGCGTTACAGGTCGGAGAAAAAAAACTGACCGTCAGCAATATCATTACTTACGAACCCGACAAACGCAGCGATTTTTACAGTTTCTCCCCGCGCGTGATGATTAATGCGGACGATTTGCAAGCTACCGGCATTTTGCAGCCGGGCAGCCGTGTGCATTATTTCTTTCAATTCAGTGGCGAAACTAAAGGGTTAACCGAATTCAATCATTGGATAAAACCGCAGTTGAATCCGTCCCAGCGCATCATGGATATACATGAAGACCGACCGGAGCTGGGTTCGGCACTGGAACGCGCGGAACGTTATCTGGGCTTATCCAGTATTATCGTCATTTTGATTTCCGGCGTGGCGATTGCGATGGCGACCCGGCGTTATACCGAACGGCACTTTAACGCCACCGCCATCCTGCGCTGTCTGGGCTGTAAACAGAACGAAATACTCTGGCTTTATGGCAGTCAGTTTGTCGTTTTGGGTTTATTAGCCAGCGCCATAGGTTGTTTGTTGGGCTGGTTTGCGCAGGAAGCGTTGTTCCATTTATTAAGATCGCTATTGCCTCAGCAGGTCGCCGATCCCGGTTTGTTGGCGGTTTTTTTCGGGTTTATCATCGGCATGGCTATTTTGTTGGGTTTCGCGCTGCCGCCGTTATTGCGCCTTAAAAAAGTTTCACCTTTACGGGTATTGCGCCGCGAACTGGAACCTTTGCCCGGCAGCGCATGGCTGATTTACGGTTTGGCAATCGGCATTATCGGCGTATTGATCTGGCGCTATACCGATGATCTTAAAATGACCGCGGCCATTATCGGTGTCGGTTTGGGCGCATTGTTGCTGCTCGGTTCGCTGGTTTATGCCTTGCTGCGGTTTAGCCGGAGACTGTTGCCTCATATCAGCCTGACCTGGCGTTTCGGCTTGCAGGGCTTGTTAAAAAACAGCCGGGGCAGCGTCGGTCAAATACTGGCTTTTTGCATTACGCTGGTGGCGATGGTGCTCAGTTTTACCGTGCGTACCGATTTAATCGATGACTGGCACAAACAGTTGCCCGAAAATGCACCCAATCATTTCGCGCTGAATATTTTTCCCGATCAGCAACAAAACTTTCAACAAGACCTGCAACAGCAACAAATCAACGGCAGCCGGTTTTATCCGGTCATCAGAGGGCGTCTGGTAGCCATCAATAATACGCCGGTGCAACAAATCGTCAGCAAGGACACCCAGGGCGAAAGCGCCACGCATCGCGAATTAAGCCTTACCTGGACCAAAGAGCTGCCTGCGGATAATAAAATCACCGCCGGAAGCTGGTGGCAAGATGCACAAACCGGGCAGGTTTCTGTCGAGCAAAAATTGGCCGACAGCTTGAAAATAAAACTGGGCGACCAGTTAACCTTTACCGTCGGCAGCCGGCAGTTTACAGCCACCGTTGCCGGCATTCGCGAACTTCGGTGGGATACCATGAAGCCGAATTTTTATATGATCTTCTCGCCCGGTACGCTGGATGCTTTTCCCAGCACTTTTATCACCAGCTTTTATTTGCCTGAGAGCCAAAAAGATTTTTTAAACGCACTGCTAAAAAAATACCCCAGCACCACTCTCCTGGAAGTCGATTTAATTCTGCGCCAATTTCAAACCATACTGAGCCAATTGACTGAAGCAATTAATTATCTGTTGTATTTTGCGCTGATGGCCGGTTTTACAGTGTTGTTCGCCGCTGTTTATGCCACTTTGGACAGCCGTATCCATGAGGGTGCATTGATGCGAACGCTGGGCGCCAATCGCGCGTTTTTAAGAAAAACCCACATTATCGAGTTTAGCCTGCTCGGGCTGATTTCCGGTGTGTTAGCAGTCGTCATCTCGGAAGCCATGCTCTACGCTTTGTACACTTACGTTATGCATATGGAGTACAGGGCTAATTTTTATTTGTGGGGAATTGTGCCGCTAACCGGCGCTTTATTCGTGGGCTTGGCGGGCTGCTGGGGCGTAAGAAATGTGGTTAATAAATCGCCGCTCCAGGTTTTAAGAGAGCTATAGCTCTAAGATTTTGCGGGCCAGGCATACTGCTTATTGATTGACGAGATTGGATTTTTTATGCTAAAAAATATGTAACTATTCAGCCACAGATTAAACAGATTGCTTTTTACCCGGTTCCCACGCAGCGCGTCACTGCCATTAAGTTAAGCCGAAAATAGTTATGGTTGAATGCCGTGGGCGCGAATTTATTCGCGCTTTTTAATACCTGT
>JAURZV010000070.1 GCA_030653175.1 Methylobacter sp. | reverse complement strand
GTTAATGAGCGACATAAGACTCTCCCGCTGATGCATTTTTTTAGGAAGAAAATCTTATTTTAGCTCCACTTGGAGGTTTAGTGGATTAAAATACCCTATAGCATTTTGTTTTATATCGATATTTTGTGGGGATACCTCAGGGTTATGGGAGATTTGATTAGATAAATCCCCCTCAATCCCCCTTTTTCAAAGGGGGAAGTTAACTCTTACAGCTTTTTAGGCAACTTTGTGAGTTTTGGGCAGAGGGGCTGAATAATTACGCCCAAAATCATTCTGATCTTCATCTAATTTTAATTAAACCCACAGGTTTCCCCTCATCTTGCTTCTGTAATCTTTACCCAAACGTAGCGACCTGCGTGCAATGTCGGTCGCGATGACTTTGGGGATGAACAGCTTCGCCGTTCATCATTGGATACAGACAAAATAGGGGTTTAACGAATATGCCACTCGGTATAGGTAACATCTTCAACGGGCTCTTTAAGCAATATGGACACACGGTGATCCTGTTGCTGCGGTTTATCGACATAGCCATGCTGATTGGCGCCGCTTGGGTCTCCCATTATTTCTGGCTTCGCCAGTTTGTCATCGATCAGGATTACCGGATAGTGGTCTCCCTCGGTGTTTTGGCGGCCATCATCTTTTTCGAAATCGGCCAGGTTTACCGTCCCTGGCGGAATGATGCGATGCGCGGGGAAATTCCGCGTATCGTCAGGGCTTGGGTGTCGGCCATCGTGTTAGTTATATCTATTGTTGCGTTGATTCGTTTGCATTTCTGGTTCGGATCCAGTTATCGCTGGATCGTTACCTGGTGGGTGCTGGGCTTGTTATTCGTGCTCACCGCCCGTAGCCTGCTTTCCCATGTTTTGCAATGGTTGCGTGCTCGCGGTTGGTCTCAGGGTCGTATCATTCTGGTCGGATTGAACCAGATGGCCGTTGCGGTTAGCCGACAGTTGAATCATTCATCCTGGGCCGGTTTGCAAGTTATCGGTTATGTCGATGACCGATCCGAAAATCGGCATTTGGTGGGTGATTTTTCTCTGCCGCGACTCGGGGAATTGGAAGACCTCGCTGCCATAGTCACCAAGGAAGCTATAGACGAAGTATGGATTGCGTTCCCCGGCGAATCGCTTGCCGAACGTGCGCAATATCAACTGCGGCATCTGCCCGTCAGTATCCGCTTGGTTATCGACTGTTTTGCGTTCAAGCAAAGTAAATTCCTCAGCTTGAACACGGTGGCCGGTATTCCGACCTTGGACTTTTCGGTTTCTCCGTTGCATGGCGTTAACCGCTATATCAAGGAAGTCATGGATAGATTGTTTGCGCTGATCCTGTTGATACTGATCAGTCCGTTACTGTTATTGATCGCTATCGGCGTCAAGCTGAGCTCTAAAGGCCCGGTGTTTTACCGGCAAGAACGGGTCGGCTGGAACAACCGTTCGTTCACGATGCTGAAGTTCCGCTCGATGCCGGTGGACGCCGAAGCCAAAACCGGTGCGGTTTGGTCCAAGCCCGGCGAAAAACGGGCTACCCGGTTTGGCGGTTTTTTGCGTAAAACCAGCCTTGACGAACTGCCGCAACTGATCAATGTGCTTACCGGTGACATGTCGCTAGTGGGGCCACGCCCTGAGCGCCCGGATTTTGTCGAGGTCTTCAAGGAGCAGGTGCCGAATTACATGAAAAAGCACATGGTCAAGGCCGGTATCACCGGCTGGGCGCAAGTGAACGGGTGGCGCGGAGACACCGACTTGAACCGGCGCATCGAACACGATTTGTATTACATCCAGCATTGGTCGGTATGGTTCGATCTGGAAATTGCATTGCGCACGGTGCTAACCGGTTTTATCAATAAAAACGCTTATTGAGGCTAAGGGCTAAGGGCGAAAGGCGGATAGGTTGAAATTCAGGTTTTTTCGCCTTTTGCCTACTCCTTAACCCCATCACTTTTATAAATACGCTGCATAATTATAGGAAAACATTTGCCATGTTTAGATTGACTCTCTTGATGCTAACTTTACTATCGTCAGCTTGCTCTTTGACGCCCGGCATGGATATGAACGCCGAGAACAACGTGTCGGAGTTGGAACTGCCGGTGATGAAGGGCGGTAAAATGATCAAGGAAAAAACCAGGATTGTCCCGATTACCGCAGATTTGATCATCGAGAGGGAAAACGCGAGACAGCAGGCGGTCAACAATCTCCCGCCGGTGGATATTAGCCAAGCCACCTATCGAATCGGCCCACACGATAGGCTGCAAATTACGGTTTGGGAGCACCCGGAGCTGAACGATCCCGGAGGGGAAAAGATCATGCCCGAATTGGCCGGTAAAGTGGTGGGGGACGATGGCATGCTCTATTACCCGTACGTGGGCAATATCCATGTGGCGGGAAAAACCGTCAGCGAAGTCAGGACGCTGTTGACCAGCGAGCTTTCCAAATACTTCAAGAAGGTCAAACTCGATATTCGCGTGTTGTCTTTCCAGAGTCATCGGGCTGCCATCGTCGGCGAAGTTAAAACGCCGGGCATACAGGCCATGACGGAGTCGCCGTTGACAGTTGCCGAAGCCATCAGCCGTGCAGGCGGGGTGACTGAGGATGCCGATATGAGCAACGTGGCGCTGGCGCGCGACGGCAAACTCTACAAGATCGATGTGCTGTCGCTGTACGAAAAGGGCGGCTCCACTCAGAACCTGCTGCTCAAGGACGGCGACGTGCTGAATATCCCCGACCGCAAGGACAACAAAGTGCTGGTGATGGGCGAAGTCGGCAGGCAGCAGGCCTTGCAGGTCAACAAAGGCAAGCTGTCGCTCTCGCAAGCATTGGCGGAAGCTTATGGTCTCGACTTCAATAGCTCCAGGCCGGGAGAGATTTTTGTGTTTCGGCCGGGCGACATGAACCCCGAGATTTTCCAGTTGAATGCGGAATCCGCCGACGCGATGATTCTGGCCGACCAGTTTGCTCTGCAAGCGCATGATACCGTTTTCGTGGGCGCCGCAGGCGTTACCCAATGGTCACGAGTCCTGAATCAAATCCTGCCGTCATCCTTCACATCGATTATGTCGCGCGCCGCGTTCATGGGGATGTAATGATATTTAAGGGCATCGGGATTATGAAAATTATGTTTTCACAAAACGTAGGTCGGGTTAGCTCGATAGAGCGTAACCCGACACATCGAAGCCAACATGTCGGGTTACGGCTAACGCCTAACCCGACCTACCGGACTTTTCACATGATTGGGATATGAAAGACTATGTACTCACAGAATGAAGCTACTATACAGCTCCCGCCGATGAATCCGTCCCGGGTTGAAGAGCATGGCGTCAGTATCCGCGACACTATCGATCTGCTGATCGAAGGCAGAAAGATCATTCTGATGGCGCTACTGGCTGTCCTGCTGGTGACATCGGCCTATTTGATACTTGCGCCGCGCACTTACAAGGCTGACGCGTTGTTGCGGATCGACAGGAACAAGGCGCTGCTCGCCGCTCCGCTACGGAGCGAGGCGAACGGCGCTTCGACTGAAGCGGATAATCCCCGGGCGCAGCGTGAGGTGGAAATTCTCCGCTCCCGTTCGGTGCTCGGCAAGGTGGTGGATGATCTGAACCTGATGGTCGAGTATTCACCCTATTATTTTCCCATTATCGGAGAAACGCTGGCTCGTAGGCATGACGCCCATGACGGGATTGCCGGTTCATGGTGGGGATTCGGCCGCTGGGCCTGGGGAGGCGAAAAGCTGAAGATCGCTGCCTTCACTGTGCCGGATCGTTATCTGGGCAAAGCCTTTACACTGATCGCTCTGGAAGAAGGCCGCTTTCGCTTGCTCGGGCCTAAGGATGACGTCCTGGCCGAAGGGCGGATAGGCGAAACGCTGACAGCCGACATGGGCGAAACTACGCCTGCCGTTATTAAGCTCGAAGAACTCGCGGCTCATCCCGGCACCCATTTTGAGTTGACCCGGAAAACCTCGTTGGCAGCTATCGAAATCCTGCAAAAGGCTTTTTCCGTCAAGGAGGTTTCCAAGGACACGGATATTCTCAGCGTCGAATTAAAGGGTCGCAATCCGGAGCAACTCGCTAAATCGGTCAACGACATCGCCACCATTTATGTCAACGCGACAGTCAATTGGGAGTCTGCGGAAGCCTCGCAAAAGCTGGGTTTTCTGGAAAGCCAGCTGCCTGTTATCAAGGAGCGCCTGGAAAAGGCGGAGCAGGGCTTGAGCGCCTACAGGCAACAGCATGGCGCGGTCGATATATCCGCCGAGGCCGAAATACTGCTCAAGCAGGCCGCAGAAATGGAGACCATGAACATTCAACTCAAACAAAAGTACGAAGAGCAGAATCAACACCTGGAGTCCGCTCATCCGGACATGATCGCCACCAAGGGTCAAATCAGACGCATCGACCAAAAGCTGGCGGGTTTAGAGAAACGGATTAAAGATTTGCCGCGCACTCAGCAGAACATGGTGAGTCTGGCGCGGGATGTACAGGTCAATACCGAGCTTTATACTTCGCTGCTGAACAGCGCCCAGGAACAGCGCATTGCCGCTGCCGGTTCGCTGGGTAACTCCCGCATTGTCGATTTTGCGGTGACCCCGGAAAAACCGTATTGGCCGAAACCCGGCCTGCTGTTAGCCATCGCCGCCTTGCTGGGCTTGAGTGCGGGGTCGGCCGTGGTGTTCCTGAGACACTCCTTGCAGCGCCACGATAACTACCCGGCCTTGCTGGAATATCAGGTGGGCTTGCCGCTATTTGCCGCCATCCCGCATAGCAAAAAGCAGCGTCGGTTGACGCGCCTGATCGATCAGGGCAGGGATCGCGAACCCGGCATTCTGGTCAGCCAGGATCCGCTCGATATTTCCGTGGAGTCGTTGCGCGGCCTGCGGACAACCCTGGAAGCGACTTTTGCCAGTGACGCGAGCAAAGTCATCATGGTCAGCAGCCCTGCGCCGGGCATGGGTAAATCCTTTGTCAGCACTAATCTTTCCGCATTGTTGGCGAGTATCAAGAAACGCGTGTTGATCATCGATGCCGACATGCGCAACGGTCGACTGCACGAAACTTTTTCCGTCGACAAGCAACCGGGGCTTTCCGACCTGTTGGCCGGCAGGGCCACGCTGGGCGAGGTTATCGTCAGCCTGCCCGATGTCGGCGTGGACTTGATACCTCGGGGAAACATGGTGCTTAATCCGGCGGAATTGCTGGTTCTCGGCAATCTGGCGGAGACGCTTGAGCAGTTGAAGAGCTTTTATAACCATATCGTGATTGATTCACCGCCGATTTTGGGCGCCACGGACGCGGCCATTATAGGCAAGCACGCCGACGCCACGTTTCTGGTCGTCAAGGAAGGCCGCTACACGGCGCAGGAATTGGAAGTCAGCTTCAGGCGTTTCCAACAGGTCGGCGTGAAACCGAACGGCTTCATTATCAACGATATGAAAGAGGGGTCATCGTATTACCCTTATTACGGCTATGCCTACAAGCGTACCGACATGGAGTCCAAGATCCCGTCGGTATTTACGGCCGGGTATCAGGCGGTGGGCGACTGGTTGGGAAAACGCCAGGATCGTGATTATCTGCTTGAGGTTGAATCCGAACAGCAGTTAAACGACAAGGTGTCAATGTAAGATGAAATGCAACGACTCATCCTATTTGATGCCCGTTCCTATAATGTTCAAAGCCAGCTTTGCCTGCATGGATGTAGGTAAGGGGCGTGAGCACGACTGCACGGATGCAGGAGGTAGAGCAACGCAGGAGCAGTTGCCGAGGAGCGGAAGCTTTGAATTACGATCACACTTTCCCTGGAGTCCAAAGCTGGCTTTGGATATTCAGGATTGGCTTTACGATTAAACAGGTGGAGTCGTTACGATGAAAATACGTTTCGAAAAAGACTTGCCGGTTCTGTTGTTCGCGCTGGTCAGTGCGTCGACGCTGGCTTCTTTGCCGCAGGTCGAATCGGCCTGGACAGGGGTGAAAGAGGTCTATGGCGAGCAGGATTTCGGTTTGCGTATCCTTCGCGAGGCGATGCTGGCAGTGCTGGTGGCTTACGCGTTTTTCGAGCCGCGCTTGCGGCGCGGGGCATTATCCAGCGCGGTGTTGGCTTTTTTGGGCGTTGTTGTCACCTATGTGTTGTTTGAGATTGGTTATGCGCTGTATCTGGATTTGCCGTTGGTAGTGCCGATGGCGGGCCTGCGCGTTTTCGAATACCTGCCGCTGGCATTGATCGGATTCGTGTCCGGCCGGTTGGGAGCGGGGGGCTATGTTATCAACCGGTTTGCGCATTATCTTCGCTATTACATTGCTCTCCAGGCCGTGTTGGCGATAGCCCAGGCGTTGTGGGCGCCGCCTTTGTTCGGGGTGTCATTCTTTGGCGGCGGACGGCCGTTCGGCACCTTTGTCAGTCCCAACCTGTTTGGAGCCACCATGGCGACTTGTGCGCTGCTGTTCTCGCTGGTTCCGGGGATGAGAAAGTGGGTGGCCGCCAGCGTGTTTTTGGCCTTGTTGAGCGGTTCGCGAACTGCATTCATCAGTTCTCTGCTGGTGATTTATTTCCAGGTTTATGGGGTGCTCCGTCCCCGCGACCGCTGGGCTTTGGTCATGCCTGCGCCGATACTTGCGGTGGGTGCGCTGTTGCTGGCGTCCAGCCCTTTGCTCAGCGGACGCGATGACGCCGACCCAACTCAAGACGGCCGCATAGACCTGTGGCAGCGGGTGTTTTCAGAGCAAATTCACGGGCCTGCGGATCTGCTGTTCGGCTGGGGTCTGGGGCTGAGTTCCAATACCATTAATGTTCTGTATGGCGCGGAACATTTTAAGGGGCAATTCGATTCCGACAGCCTTTATTTATACCTGATGAACGGTTATGGCCTGATCGGTCTGCTGGCGTATTTATTCTTTCTATGGACAACGACAAGGATGTCTGTCCACCCCAACAAAGGGTTGGTGGTGATGTTCATCTTCGTTGCCGGGCTGACATTCAACATGTGGGAGTATTTTCCGCAAAACGCGATATTGATGTATCTCTGGGGAATGGTATTAGGCACCGGGGGACAGTCGGTTTCGTCCTCATTGCAGGCCGGCCCGGCAGTATCGGGTTCGTATTACTGACTATTGGAGTGCAGGCTTCGCCTGCAAGCACAAGCAAAGCTTGCACTCCTGTGCAGCGGTGACTAAACGAAATGCAGCATAAGTTGTGTTCAATACTTAACGATCACATAGCCAATAATTAAAGCCATGTTCGGACTATTGAAAGAAAGACAATTATTCGGTGACGCGTTTTGGGCGCTGTTTGGACAACTGGCGTCCGCCATTGCATTGTTGGCGGGCACTCGAATCCTGACCGAACTGGTGACGCCCGATATATACGGACAAGTCGCTTTGTTGAACGGTTTTGTGGCGCTGGGCGTTACCCTGTTTTCCTACCCTTTTATTTGCGCCGGAATGAGGATATTGCCGGAGTGCCTAAATAAAGGGGAACGTGCAGCTTTATACGGCGTTGTGGCAAGACTGACGGCTCGATCAACGGCGTTTGCGACAGGTCTGCTGGTGCTGGGCGGCGTTACCTACAGCTATTTTTCGCACAGCGATGTTTGGCTGTTTATGCTGGCAGGCGTTCTTTTGATAGTGACAGTCCGGCGCGAACTGGGCATTCAGTTACTGATCGGCGAACGTAAACAACGCGGCGCAAGCCTGTGGCAGACCAGCGACAGCATATTGCGGCCAGTGTTGGCGATCTCGCTGGTATGGTGGGGAGGCCAAAAGGCTGAGTGGGTGTTGCTGGGTTACATCGCGGCAAGCGTGATCTCGAATACGGCCTGGTCGCTAGTGCTGGGCGCTAAGCCTGACAAAAACAGGCCCCTTATCATCACCCGTAATTTCAGGACTGAGGTGTGGGCTTATGCCTTGCCGCTGATCCCGATGGAATTGATATTCTGGGTTAACGGCTTGGGTGATCGGTATGTCATCGGTTATTTGATGACGGCTGCGGAGGTGGGTTTATATGCGGCTACCTATACGATAATCAACGAGGCGTTTAATCGCAGCGCAATGGTTTTGTTGCGTACCTTTCAGCCGGTTTATTTTCAGTCCTGTTCCCAAAACCGGATCAAGGAAGGATTCAGGATCTTGTGGATATGGATAGGGTGTGTTGTGGCTGTTGGGATTGTCGGTGTGTCGCTAGTGCTTGTTACCAAGGACTGGGTGGCATCGATGGTACTGGCAAAGTCTTATCATTCGGCGGTTGAGCTGATGCCTGCCATCGCTATTGGCTGTGCGCTGCATGCCTTGGGAACCGTGGTGGCTCAACCGCTGCTGGCAAATAAACGGACACGGTTGTTATTGCTGGGGCGCGTATGCGGGGCGGTGACGGCGGCCATCAGCATTCCGCTGATGGTCAAAAATTACGGCTTGCTCGGCGCTGCCATGGCCAACCCCATCTATTTCGGCGTCGAGGCGCTGGTTTTGGCAATGCTGGCCAAACCATGGCGAAATGTCAGTTTTGAGGATAAGGCTGCAATAGACCAGGCCGATGAGGAAGCATCGGTTACGGCCTGACAGTTTAGTAGTTTGTTCTCGTTCCCACGCGCTGCGTGGGAATGCGCGGTTAAGGCGCGCTGCGCCGCGAGTCATGACCAACGTCTTGTGTATACGGGACGCAGCGCGTCCGGTACTGCGTTCCCACGCAGGATGTAGGCCGGAATAAGGCCATCCAAGCGCGTAGCGCAAGGTGGCGTTTCCGGCGAGTTCGGGAGGTGTTTGCCGGAATAAGCCTGTCCTGCGCTTAACGCGCGGCCAGGCTTATTCCGGCCTACTTCGAGATGTGCATAAAGACGAGCGCAGCGCGTGGGAACGAGTCAGCACGTGGAATTAAGTATTAATAGTTAAAATAAAATTCTTAGTCAACAGGTTATCAAACAGGAATAGGAGAGGAATACTATGACGCAGGCAACAGCGGCTTCGGGAATCTATGGCGATATTTTACGCGAATGTGTGGCCTGTAGGGCTGAGGAAATAAGATATTGGCGCCGGAAAAACTTCCACTATACCCAAAGCGCCAACCGCAAGGAGTTCCACATATACCGTTGCGAAAGCTGTGGAACCGGGTTCTTAAACCGGCCTCCGCATGTGCAATGGCTGCAATCCATTTATCAATACTCAGGCCAGGCGCTGACCCAAGCGATAACGCTGGAGGACGTGCTGGCCAGAGAGGGCGAGTTTCCCAATTGCAAGGTAGATGCCGAGCGCATGAGTCATGAAGCCAATTTGTTCAATAACTCGGGTAATGATCAGGCTCTTGATATTGGCTCGGGCTTTGGTTTTTACACGCAGGCGCTCAGAAAAACGGGCTACCGGACGGTCAGTATCAATCCCGGTCAATACGAAAACGAAGTGTTCAGAAATCTGAATGGCGACGAGCCGTTGGCAGTAATGTTCGAGGATTATCAACCGGCCGGGCAGTTTGGCATAGTGATGATGTCTCAGGTATTGGAACATCTGCTCGAGCCGGATCAGGCGATAAGCAAGGTGTCCGCTATCTTGGCGTCGGGCGGCGTTTTGGCTTGCGCCGTACCTAATTACGAGTCGTTTTTAGTCAAGCTGCTGGGCACCAAGGACAACGCTTGTTTATGGGTGCCGGAGCATGTCAATTACTTTACCGAGAACGGGTTAAGAACCTTGGTGGAACGAAACGGCTTTCGTGTCGTCAAGGTGGAGCAAATAACCCGGATCCCATTTAACGCGTTATCCAAACGGCTGCGACTGAAAGGAAGACCGGCTGCCGTTGTTGACGGTTGGGTAAAGTTTTTACAGGCCCCGTTTGCCGGATTGATGCACACCTTCGGATGGGGCATCTATATCAATTTATATGCGGTCAAGAGCTAAAAACGGCGATTTATCCACGAAAAGCACGAAAGCCACGAAAAAAGCAGTTGAAAGAATCATTTTTACAAGGTTTTTCGTGCTTTTCGTGTCTTTCGTGGACGATTCTTTTTCTAGGTTCATACAAGATAGTTAAACAAGCCCTATGTTAACCATTGTTATTTTGACCAAAAACGAGCAAGCGAATCTGCCGGGTTGCCTGGCGGCTATCCCTGAACGCTATCCGATTGTGATTGTGGACTCGGGAAGCACAGATGATACGGTTGCCATCGCCAATAGCCGGGCTTGCAGGGTTTATACGAATCCATGGCCCGGCTTTGCGGAGCAACGCAACTTTGCGATCAGGCAATGCGATATAAGCACGCCCTGGATATTGTTCGTCGATG
Source organism: Methylobacter sp. (assembly GCA_030653175.1). Taxonomy (GTDB): domain Bacteria; phylum Pseudomonadota; class Gammaproteobacteria; order Methylococcales; family Methylomonadaceae; genus Methylobacter_A. The sequence continues at coordinate 21,615 of JAURZV010000070.1, read as the reverse complement.
CTGACGAAATCTACCCGCAGTCATTTTACGATTGGTTTGAATCCGGGATGGCAGACACCGATTCGATTGATGTGCTGATGGTGCCGTCGATACTTTATCTTCGCGGCAAGCGTCTGAACCACGCGCCCGGCTATCCCATTTATCACCCAAGACTGGTGCGCAGGGAAACGACCAGCTTTGTCCGCAACCACACCGGGCATGGCGAAGCCGTCATTAATACCTGCCGGATCGGCTATTCCGCTATTCCCTATGAACATTATTTTTATCATGGCGAGATTATCGAATGGATGCATAAACATGTCGATAAGGCCGCGCAAGAGGTGCAACTTAAGCCTACAACGGGGGCAGTGATGACGACACGCGGACGGTTAAGCGTTTTATTGGGGCGATCCTGGCTCAGGATTATTGCCCGTTTTTTATACCACTTCGTATTTCGGGGCGGTTTTTTGGACGGCGTTGCCGGGTTGGAATTTGCACTGATGTTTACTTGGTATGAGGCAACGATCTATTTACAAGCAAAAGCCGGTATTCAGGCAAGGTGATTAATATGAAAGTTTCGTTGGTTTTAGCAACGCTGGGAAGGGACTGGGAATTGGCTGATTTTTTGAAGTCTCTGATGATCCAAACCTATAAAGACTTCGAGTTGATTATCATCGATCAAAACAAGGACGGTAAAATCGACGCCATTGTCGAGTCGATCAATAGTTACCTTGATGTGAAGCATGTGAAAGTGGATTTTACCGGTAACGCCAGGGCCAGGGACTACGGCATAGGCTTGGCCCAGGGCAGGATTGTCGCGTTTCCCGATGACGATTGCGCCTATGATAAGGATGTCCTGAGAAAAGTGGTCGCCGAGTTTAAAAGGCGGCCAAACCTTTCCATCCTGGTAGCCGGTTCGTACGATTTTTCATCCAGCCGATTCAGCATCGGTGTTAACAGTCACAGCGCGCAGTATTTTTCACGCTTCAATATGATGGGGGTGGAGTTCACGCAGTTTTTCGACCGGAAAAAGATTGACGGCAAGCAGTTCTATCTGGATCACGACTTCGGGATCGGTTCCAAATATTCAGGAGCGGAGGGATTTGAACTTTTGTATCGTTTGCTTCGGGCAGGCGGTACTGCATTTTATACCCCGGAAATAAAGATTTATCACCCGGATAAGGATCACTACAAGCTGGGAACCGGAAGAATGCTGATGTATTCCACGGGGATTGGGGCTTACATCAGGAAATTCGCCAATCAGCAGGATGTGTTCATTCTGTATTACATCATTCGCAAGATGTTTGTCGCGCCGATCCTGAAAATGATGCTGGCCCTGGTTTTATTGAACCCGAGAAAGCTGGCTTATTCTTTTTATAATCTTGTCGGTATTTGGCGCGGGTTCCTGGCGTATGGAAGGTGAATTAAAAGAGGAAAGGCGAAAGGCGAAGGGCGGGGTACAAATCATCGGTTACCCCTCGTTCCCACGCGCTGCGTGGGAATGCGGTCAAGGCGCGCTGCGCCGCGAGTCATGGCCAACGTCTTGCGTATACGGGACGCAGCGCGTCCGGCACTGCGTTCCCACGCAGCGCGTGGGAACGAGAGCACAGTTTCAATTTATTCACAGAATGTTTTTCAGGAGAAATACTATGAATGTAGGTATCGTTACCACGCATATACCCCCGGCTAAAGGTTACGGCGGGGTGTCCGTCACAGCCGGTGTTTTAACCAAGGCCTGGGCGGAGCGGGGACACAAGATGGTGTTGATCGCATCCGACGAGTCGATTGCAGGCCGGTTGCGACCCGAGCATGTGTGTCTTGGCGAACAGGTGGATGTCAGGCTCTATCGTTGCTATGGATTCAGGCGGTGGGGCTTTGGACTGGGCGCTGTTCCCGAACTGTTTAAATTATGCCTGCAAGCGCCGGTGGTCTATATCCACGGCATTGCAACCTGGCCGTCTACGCTGGCGGCTGTTTTTTGCACCCTGTTGCGCCGTCCGTTCATGGTTGCCGTGCATGGCGGATTGATGCCTGAGCATGTCGATCTGATACGGCGGCAGAAACCTCACAAATGGCTGTACTATCGATGGCTGACCTTTCCAACCCTGCGCCGGGCTATCGCCGTGCATTGCACCAGCGACACCGAGGCCGAAGGTGTGCGCAACGTGCTCGGCGAAGACGCCCGCATACTGCTGGTTCCGAACGGCATCGACAGTCGTGATCTTAAAGTGGCCGAATATCCTGTCGGGGCAGGCATGAAGCTTTGCTTTCTGGGACACATTCAGCAGGAAAAAGGCATCAATGCCTTTATCAGGGCATGGTTGAAAGTTCGGAATCCTGAGGATAGGCTGGTTATTGCCGGTAGAAGCGTGGACGGCGCTTATTTTGAAGAGTTTCAGGCGCTGGTCGAACAGGCTCAAGGCGCTATCAGTTATAGCGGCTATCTGGAGCGCGGCGAAGTGATGGACTTGCTGGCGTCCAGCCATTTTCTGGTGTTGCCTTCGGGATTGGAGGAGGCAGGCGGCATGCGGGAGAACTTTGGCAATGTGGTGGCAGAAGCTATGGCATCAGGACGCCCGGTATTGGTAGCCAGAGGCTTGGCATGGGACCATCTGGAATCGTTTGGGGCCGGTTTTGTTTTCGATAGAACCGGGGCTTCGGTGTGCGAAGTGTTGCGTAAAGCGCAATCGCTGAATAGCTTGGAGTGGGAACGGATGTCGTGCAATGGCCGACAGTATGTCGAACAACAGCTCGATCCCATCAAGCTTGGGGAGCAGGTCTGGCAGGTGTTGAAAAGCCCTGGTCAAGCTAATCTGCCGCAACCGCTGGCCGAGGGGCCTTCGTTATGAGTAAGGTCGGCCTTATCGTACCCACTCTAAACGCCGGTAGCCTCTGGGAGTCGTGGCTCACAGCCTTCGAGCAACAGACCCGGAAACCGGATTGTCTTTTGGTGATCGACTCTTCGTCCAGCGACGACACCGTCGTCTTGGCGCGCGCCCACGGCTTTGATGTACAAGTGATTCCCAAGTCGGAGTTTAATCACGGCGGCACTCGCCAGTTCGGCGTGAATAGGCTGTCGGCGATGGATATTATAGTCTTCCTGACTCAGGATGCCTTATTGGCCAAACCCGATGCCATCGAACGGCTGTTAGCGGAGTTTGTTGATCCGCGAGTCGGTGCGGCCTACGGACGCCAGCTTCCGCATCGGAATGCCGGACCGATTGCCGCCCACGCCCGTCTTTTCAATTATCCGGCCGAAAGCCGGTTGCGCTGCATGGAAGATCGAACACGCTTCGGCATCAAAACGGTGTTCGTATCCAATTCTTTTGCCGCGTATCGACGTAGCGCGCTGATGCAGGTAAACGGCTTCCCCGTCGACACCATCATGAACGAAGACACCTATGTGGTCGGAAAGATGCTGGTATCCGGCTGGAAAATCGCTTATTGCGCCGATGCTCAAGTGTTCCACTCTCATGACTACGGTTTTTTGGACGAATTTAAGCGTTACTTCGATATCGGCGTTTTCCATACCCATACTGCGTGGCTGCAACAGACATTTGGCGGCGCGTCCGGCGAGGGCTTGCGCTTTGTAATCTCGGAAATGCGCTACTTGATCAAACACGCACCCTGGCTGATTCCCTCCGCAGTGCTGCGGACAGGGTTGAAATGGCTCGGATTCAAGCTGGGTGCATTACATAGGGGATTGCCGCGCGCTATTCTCAGATGCTTTAGCCTGCATAAAACTTATTGGCTTCGCGCCTTGCCGTAAATCTTTCCGGCAATTCTCATTATGGTAAAAAAGACAAATCAATAGGTTATAACAATATCTTTCCCCTGGCACTTATGCGATTGGTTTGTGACCAGGATTTTTGTATTTTTGAGAGTTAAAAGCCAGTCATAAACTGGATCCAACCTTGTTTTTTCACAGTTCCATCGGCGATGCCCGCGGAAAAAAAGACGGAATCTCAAAACTACATTGTCGCTGGAGTGCAGGCTTCGCCTGCATTGGCAAGCAAAGCTTCCGCTCCTGCTCTCGCCCCTTACCTGCATCCATGCAGGCAAAGCTTGCAGTCCCGTCACACCATAGTTTCAATAGACAAGGATTTAAACTATTGTGGGCTCGAATTTATTCGCGCGACAGGTATTAAAAAGCGCGAATAAATTCGCGCCCACGGCATTCAACCATCACTATCCCGGCACTGGTCGCCGCGGTCGACAGTAATGCAGCCGACATCAATAAATTGCCCAAGAAGCTGTAGCAAGAGATGATCAAGTCATTTTTGCCGGAAAGCGATTTGATCAGCGCTCCCCTAAGTATTTTACGATATACCAATCTCTAATTATTTGGCTTAGTGTGTAATCCTGACAGATATGTGTTCAATTTGAGATTTTTTGCGAAACAGGAGACGCACTATGATAGCTAAAGAGCTGACCAAGCAAGCCTTCAAGCTTTACGACAACATTAGAAATCAAAGTTATAGAGCTTCAGAATGTTCAGAGGATAGTGTGCGTTTATATTTCTTGGGACGTAAAGCCTTTTATAGATATAAACGCCGTCTGAAAGCCGAGTAAGGCGATGAGTGGATATTCATTAATAGGAGCCTCCCGCAACAGCTTTTAAGTATAGGGTCCGAAGTTGGTAAAGCAACAAAGTCCCCTCTCCCCTCGGGCATAGGTATCTACACAAGTACCGGCCCCTTCTCCCTTGAGGGAGAAGGTTGGGATGAGGAGGATATAAATAGTTGACTTTATTCTCCTCTCCCCAGCCCTCTCCAGCAGGAGAGGGAGTGAAGCCGATTTGCAACCAACTTAATTTAGATACAAAACAGTTGTGTAGATAGCTATGCCCCTCGGGAGAGGGCTAGGGTGAGGGTGAGGGGCATTTCAAATGTCGCTTTACCAGCTTTGGCTACTATGGAATGAAAATTAAATAACCCATACCGTTGCGCAATGGGCGACCCGCCGGTCGCCCCTACAAGTTATCGCGTGTTCAAGTTATTTAGATTCCATTCCTATATAGATTTTTTGTTCGCTGTAGAGGACTGCTTATATATGTTTATTAGATTAAATTCCAATAATGAAAATGAAGTATGGGCCGCTAAAGCAGTTTCTTGTGGCATTAGTGGCTCAAATGTAAACAACCATTCGTGCGGACAAGTAAATGGGATGAAAAGAGAATTGATTAAAGAGGCTTATAAGTTATATGACAAGATTAACGACAAGATTATGGATGAGAGTAATAAACTGTATATTTGCATAAACTTTAAGGAACGTCTCAGTCGACTTGCAATTCGAGCGCATAAAAGATATATGCGGCGGCAAGGGTGTTTTCGTGCTGATGAGCGAGGAAAGCGTTTATAAGCATGTCCAATAGATGGCATTATCCGCATGATGACTGTTAATGGTTCGCTCTAACCAACTCTTGCTTTATTTTAGGAACGGAAATTAAATAACTCATGCATTTTCGCAAGGGGCGACCGGCCGGTCGCCCTACGGTAGCCCGGGACTATCAAATCCAACTGATTTTTTTAGGTTTAACCTGCTATTAATGAGAAGTTACGATTTTGGTTGCATTTTATAGTCCACAGATCGCGCTCCTTTGAAGTGATGTGAGTATAATAAGAAAAAATCGAAAGTTAAATTCATATGCCTAAAGATAACCGCAAGCTTGGCTCTTCATCTTCAGTCGTGAATCCATCGGTTCGATCTTATGCTTGGGTGCTTCAAATTGCGGGGTTGGCTGCCGCCTATTTCATAACCGGCAAACTCGGTACTTTTTTAGCTATTCCTCCAGGGTATGCAACGGCCATCTGGCCGCCTTCAGGTATCGCCTTGGCAGGCATGCTGATCTACGGGTACCGCGTCTGGCCGGGTATCCTTCTGGGGTCTTTTCTGGTTGACCTCTCGGCCACATTAGTTACCGGCTCCCCTTCAGAAACTCTCACTTCAGTTATTACTACTCTGGCTATCGGCGGCGGAGCAAGCTTGCAAGCCGTCGCAGGCGCTTATTTAGTCGGCCGTTTTGCAGGTTTCCCCAACTCGCTTACCAGAGAAAAAGAAGTCTTTTTGCTCTTTCTCTTTGGCGGCATCTTAAGTACTCTGATCAACTCGACTATCGCAGTCTCGACGCTAGTGGCCGCCGGGCGGGTTGCGGCTGCAAATTTCCCGGTCAACTGGGGAACTTGGTGGATGGGGGATGCATTAGGGATATTTATCTTTACCCCGCTTGTTTTGGTCTGGGCGCAACATCCTGGTGAACTTTGGCGTAACAGACGAATGGCGATAACCGTTCCAATTATCGCAATGTTTGTGCTTACAACGGCCGCAGTTTTTTATGAGGCTCAAAATAACAGTGAGAAGCTAAAGGTTGAGTTCGATCAACAGGCTGCGGAGCTGAGCGTCGCATTGGAAAAGTCGATTTTGACGCACTTAAACGTACTCCGTTCTCTAGGAAGCTTCTACTCGGCTTCGACAACGGTTGAGAGGGAGGAATTTCGAACCTTCGTTGCTCATGCATTAGATAATTTCCAAGGAATTCAGGCGCTGGAATGGAATCCCCGCATTCTGTCATCCGAACGGGATGCATTCGAGTATAGCGTACGGAGCGAAGGCTACCCAAACTACCGGATCACCGAGCGGGATGCCGATAAACAGCTCGTGCGCGCAGGGAATCGTCCCGAATATGCCCCGGTCAGCTTTGTTGAACCCTACAAGGGAAACGAAGCCGCGTTGGGTTACGACGTGTATTCCGATGAGTTGCGGCGCGAGGCTGTCAATCGGGCAAGAGATACCGGAGAAGTCTCCACTACGGCTCGGATTATATTAGTTCAGGAGCGCGGAAATCAGTATGGGCTTATCGCGTTTATGCCGCTTTATCGCAAAGGCTTTCCGCATCAAACTTTGGAAGAGCGGCGCAACAATATTTCAGGTTATATGGTTGCGGTATTCAGGGGCGACGACATTGTTACTGCGGCACTCAAAGACCTGAATCGAGAAAGATTGTCCTACAGGCTTATTGACGAGGGAGCGCCGGCTGGAGAGCAGTTAATCTTTTCCAGCGAGCAGAAACAACTAAAGCCGCTCGTCCTGCAGAAAAACGGGCTTTTCGGAACAAACTTTTCTCTTGTGAGCCGTGTAGTCATGCCGGTCGGAGGTCGCCAATGGCGGTTTGAGGTCGCTCCTACACAGAATTATTTTGCTTATCATCGCTCGGATAACGCATGGCTGATTTTGTCGGTCGGCCTGTTACTGACCAGCATGGGCAGCGCATTTGCGATGGTATTCTCCGGTCGCGGGAGCATACTCCGACAGCTTGTAGAAGAACGCACAGCAGCGTTAGCGCAAAGCGAGGAGCGGTTTCGTTCTACTTTCGAGGACGCTCCCGTCGGCGTTGTTAATGTGTCGCTGGACGGTCATTTTCTAGCCGTCAATCGAGGGTATTGCGAACTCGTCGGCTACAGCCGTAATGAGCTTCTGACCATGACGTTCATGCAATTAACGCATCCCGATTATCACCAGTCCGATGCCGATAGGATACGGCAAACCCTGGCTGGTGAGATTGCCGGATTCAATGCGGAGAAGAAATATGTGCGCAAGGACGGCGGATTCGTCTGGGGTAATTTATCGGTGAAGCTGATCCGTCATCCCGATGGCTCAGCGGATTACTTTGTTGCGGTTATCGAGAATATCGACCGTCGTAAGCAGGCGGAAGCGGCGCTGAAGGAGAACGAGGTCTTCAAGCAAGCCATTCTGAATTCCGTTGTTGCCAAAATAGCCGTGTTGGACCACGATGGCGTTATCCGGGCGGTCAACGAACCCTGGCGGCGTTTTGCCCTGGAGAATGGTATCAAGTTCGGTATACCGCTACCAAGCACTGACGTCGGCGTCAATTACCTGGCGGTTTGTACGGCGGCAGGCGCCGGTTTTTCTGCGGATGGCGCCCTGGAAGCCTACTACGGCATTCGGGCAGTGCTGGATGGCCGTTTGCCCAAATTCAGTCTGGAATATCCATGCCATTCACCGCAGCAACAGCGCTGGTTCAGCATGAGCGTCACGCCTCTGAGAGATACGGCACAGGGTAGTGCGGTTATCACGCATACGAACATCACCGTCCGCAAGCAGGCAGAGGAGCAGTTGCGCATTGCCGCCATCGCATTCGAATGCCGGGAAGGCATCGTGGTGATGGATGCAAATTTGAGGATTTTACGGGTCAATCGGGCCTTTACACAGATTACAGGTTACTCGCAACAGGAAGTCCATAGAAAAACAACAGCTATTTTCAGATCGGATCGGCATCCGGCCTCCTTTTATGACACGGCCTGGAGTGAAGCCAAGAGCACGGGGGTATGGCAGGGCGAATTGTGGCAGCGACGTAAAACAGGCGAAGAGTACCCTGCACAGGTCAGCATTACGGCCGTCAGGGATGAGGCCGGACAGGTCACTCATTACGTAGGAAATATCACCGACGCCACCAACAGCAAGTTGCATGAACAGCAGCGCCTGCTCACCGAGGCCGCGCACCGCAACATACTTGTGCGAGAAGTGCATCACCGTATCAAGAATAATCTGCAAGGCATTATGGGCATACTGCGCCAGTTTGCCCAAACACACCCCGAGATGGGCGACCCCATCAATCAGGCTATCTGCCAATTGCAGAGCATCTCAATCATTTACGGATTACAAGGTAGTGCAGTCACATCATTGGTGCGGATGTGCGAACTGACTGCCGCTATAGCGGCAGGAATTGAATCGATATGGCAAAAGCCCGTCACTGTCGAAATTCCCGATGGTTGGGCGGCCTATATCATTACCGAAGCGGAAGCGGTGCCTTTGGCGCTGGTATTGAATGAGCTGGTCTGGAATGCGATCAAGCATGGCGGGGTAGAAGGGCATGTCAGTATCATGCTAAGTCATGAGCCGCACCCGGATTCGATTCGATTGACGATCCGCAATACCGGCCTGATCCCGGCCGGATTCGGGTTGGAGGATACAACCGCTTTCGGCACCGGCTTGCAGCTGGTTGCATCGCTATTGCCGCGAGCAGGCGCCCGGCTGGCTTGGGCACAACAGGGCGACATTGTCGTCACCACGCTGGGCTTGGATGAGCCCGTCATTCACCTGGAATCGGTCACATTGAACTCACATGAACGCTAACACCAACAAACATAGCCTTTTACTGGTCGACGACGATCGCGTGGTACTGGCGGTCCTTGCCCTAGGGCTGTCCAAAGCCGGTTATACCGTCAGCACCGCAGAATCCGTGGACGAAACAGAAGCCCTGCTGGCGGGTGGAGAGCGGCCGGACCTGGCCATTCTCGATGTCAACATGCCCGGCAGGAGCGGACTGGAACTGGCTGAGCGGCTGCACTCATTCGACCATATTCCATTCATGCTGCTGACCGCCTACAGCGATCAGGAGATCGTTGAGCAGGCTGCCGCATGCGGTGCGTTGGGCTATCTGGTGAAACCGGTCGACACGCGACAGCTGGTGCCGGCTATCGAGGCCGCTCTGGCCCGTGCCGCAGAGCTCCGGAGCTTGCGGATGACCGGGCAGCAGTTGCAAAACGCTCTCAATAGTGAACGTGAAATCAGTATTGCCATCGGTATCACAATGGTGCAATACCGGCTTGGACGCAAGGCAGCCTTTGAATTGTTACGCAAAACCGCACGCAGTCAGCGTCGAAAATTGGCGGAACTCGCGATAGACGTTATCAAAGCGAGTGAAACCCTGAATCTTGGAGATTAGAAAAGGAATCTTTGATTTTAGAGTCAATGTAAGCTATAACTTACACAACGATTTCGGTTTGCCTCAGCCCCCGGCACCGGATCTTTGAGGCCCGGAACACGCCTCGTTAAGCTACCCGTAGTTTTTTCATAAACGGGAATTGACGAAAAATGCCTAAAAGGCAGGAGACGCGCGTGTTCAAGCAGCTTGCAATTCGCTTTACCGGCCAACATTCCCCCTCTCTGATTGACCTATCTTTGGCGCTTTACCGCCGGATTGCAGGCCCGCGCCTATTGTTCGACGGCATCTGCATGATCGCCATCCATCAATCGGAGGAATTCCTACACGTCACCATCAGCGGTGAATACGATTTCGCCGTCACACGAGAACTGTTGCCGATAGGCAAAATCCGCCCGCATGAAGGCAAGATCACCCGCATTGAAGTTCTGCCGGAGAAGGTAACGTCCTTCAACAGCGGCGCCATCGGCGCAATGTTTTTTGATCTCGGACCGAGTGTATGGCGACTTCCATATCTGCGTGGACAATTGCAGTCCGCCTCTCTTTCTTCCCTTCACCCCATCTGTATCAAACTGAGGCAGGCGGCATGATTAAGCAAGCTCTTGAGCCTCTTGGAAATGAATGGATGTCAGGCTTCAGTAGGATGATTGAGCAGGCTTTGCTTTCGTCCACTTTGACAGGTCTGGAGAAGGAAATTCTGGCAGAATTGGAGAAGGAGATCAAAGATTCGCAATCGGCATTGCACGAGATGGAGAGCAATCTACGTGTGCTCAGCAAGCAGTTCACCACGCTACTAGAGGCGATCCCGGACGCCGTTTTTGTCAAGGATGGCGAGGGTCGCTTGATAATCACCAACGGGTTCGCCAGGCAACTTTTCAAGCTTAATGATATTGCCTGGCAAGGCAAGACGAGTCTGGAACTCGCCGCGATGTGTCCGGAGCTGCGCGCCATGCACGAGAAATGCTTCACAAATGATGAAGCCGCCTGGAATAAGCGCAATCTGCTTATTTTCGAAGACGGTGGCATTGAGGATGAAGCCGGCAATCATCGGGAATTCTCGGTGCGTAAGGCGCCGATTTTCAAGGAGAACGGCGAACGTAAGGGGCTGGTCGTCATTGGTCGCGACATCACCGAGCGCTGGTTGGCCGAGCAGGAACTGCGTATTGCCGCTATAGCAATCGAATCGCAAGAGGGCATCATGATTACCGATGCCAATAAACGCATCGTGCGTGTCAATCGCGCTTTTACCCGACTTACCGGATACAGCGCCGAAGAAGTGATCGGCAAAACACCCACCCTTCTGAAGTCCGGTCGTCATAACAAAGCCTTTTATCAGACCATGTGGGAGAAATTGATACCGGAAAAGCACTGGCAGGGGGAGGTTTGGGATCGGCGTAAAAACGGCGAAATCTATCCCAAGTGGCTAACCATCACCGCAGTGACCGACCCCGCCGGGCAAGTCACCCATTACGTCGGCGCATTTACCGACCTGAGCGAACACAAGGATGCAGAGGCAGCCATCCATCGCCTCGCATTCTACGATCCTCTGACCGATCTTCCCAATCGAAGATTGCTTAACGAGCACCTGGAACTGGCAATGACCGTTAGCGCCCACAACCGCCACTATGCTGCAATCATGATGATTGACCTCGATAACTTCAAGGCCATCAATGATACCAAAGGCCACGGGATCGGCGACCAGTTGCTGGTTGAAGTGGCGCAACGCTTGAAAGCCTGCGTACGCCAAGGCGATACCTTGGCGCGACTGGGCGGCGACGAGTTCGTCATCATGCTGGAAAATCTGAGTATGGAGGTGGATAAAGCCGCTACGCAAGCCCAAGGAGTGGGCGAAAAAGTCCTGAAAGCGATCAATCAGCCTTACCTGCTGGGCGGGCACAAACACCATAGTTCAGCCAGCGTCGGCATCAGCCTGTTTACCAATCACGAAGCCACCAGCGAGGAAATACTCAAGCGAGCCGATGCCGCCATGTATCTGGCTAAAAATGCCGGGCGAAATACCATGCGCTTTTTTGATCCCGACATGCATGCGTTACTGGAATCACGTGTGACGCTGGAATCGGAGTTACGCCAGGCATTGTCACAAAATCAGCTCCTGCTTTACTATCAGATTCAGGTAGACGACTCACGCCGGGTATTCGGCGCAGAAGTCCTGTTGCGCTGGGAGCATCCGCAGCAAGGACTGGTTTCCCCTGATCAATTCATCCCGCTCGCCGAGGAAACCCGGCTGATCCTGCCGATTGGCGACTGGGTACTGCGCACCGCCTGCATGCAACTCAAGGAATGGGCGAACGACCCGCTCACAAATGATTTGCACCTTGCTGTCAATGTGAGTGCGTGCCAGTTTAGTGAACCCGACTTCGTCAAGCAGTTGTGCAAGATACTGGTACAGACAGGAGCCAACGCAACACGGCTTAAGCTGGAACTAACCGAGAGCCTGGTAATGCACAACGTTAATGAAGCCATCGAAAAGATGGAGGCGCTGAAACTGCTTGGCATCCGGTTCTCGATGGATGATTTCGGCACCGGCTATTCTTCGCTAAGTTACCTGAAGAAGCTGCCGCTCACCCAGTTGAAAATCGATCGGTCCTTCGTGCGCGACATCATCACGGACCCGAGCGATGCCGTTATCGTGCAAACCATCATCGGCATGGCCAACAACCTCGGGCTCAACGTGATAGCCGAGGGAGTGGAGACCGAGGAACAACGTGCATGCCTGGAGCGGCTCGGCTGCCTCGCCTATCAGGGGTACCTGTTTGGCAGACCGGTTCCGCTGGAGGAGCTTGAACAACTGATCGGCAAAACGACAGAACCGGACAGTTTGTTATGACCACAAACAGCTTTGCTCCATATCTCAAGTATTGCATTGCCACAATAAAACCAAGATTAATTGTAACTATTCACCACGAAGAACACGAAGGCCACGAAGTTTGTTAATACAGTTGGCTTTATTCGTTCGAACATATACTCATCACGCCTCGAAATTCGGCAGTCCATGCAGGGGGTGGATATTGTGGGGGCGACTTTAGTCGCCCCCACACACAATCTGTCTTCGTGATCTTCGTGTTCTCTGTGGTGAATAAGACCTTTGTTTTGAAAATCGCTGAATAGTTACGATTAATTAACCCTTACCAAAAATTGCGAGACCACTCATGAAAATAAATATGCCGGTAACCGATGTGGAGTATGCCCTCACAGAACATGATTCTGTTGTTTCCAAGACCGATCTAAAGGGAATGATTACCTACATCAACGAAGATTTCCTCAGGATTAGCGGGTTTGCCAAGCTGGAACTGATCGGTGCGCCGCACAATATAGTACGCCATCCGGACATGCCGTCTGAAGCGTTCGAGGATATGTGGCAATCGCTAAAAGCGGGTCGGCCGTGGACCGGGATGGTTAAAAACCGCTGCAAAAACGGCGACTATTATTGGGTGGTTGCCAATGCCACGCCTATCTACGAAAACAATCAGCATGTCGGTTTTATGTCGGTGCGCAGCAAACCCAGCCACGAACAAATCAATGCGGCAAGCGCTGCCTACAAACTATTCCGCGACGGCAAAGCGGGCAATCTGAAAATCCGGGATGGAAAGGTCATAAAACCCACTCTTTTGGGGAAACTCAATATATTCAAAAATCTCAACATCAAAACTCGCCAGGCATTCCTCATCGGCCTGCTGTGCATACTGATGTTGGCCATTGGCGGCATGGGCTTACTGGGCATGAGCAAGGCCAATGAAGGTCTCCGAACGGTGTATGAAGATCGCACGATTCCGATGGCCCAGATTGCCTCTATCCAGAAACTGCTGTTGACTAACCGGATGCGCATTAACGCCATTTTTATCAACCCAACACTCGAGACTATTCAGAAATACACCGATGAGGTGAACCAAAATAGCGCAGAAATAAATAAGACATGGACGGCTTATATGAGCACTTATCTCACGCCGGAGGAAAAACAACTGGCTGATAAGTTTGCTGCAGATAGAAACCGTTTTGTTCAGGAAGGCGTAGAGCCTGCTATCGCGGCGCTACACACCAGCGACCTTATGCAAGCCGGTAGTATCATTGCAGATAAAGTTCGCCCTCTCTACGAACCGGTTGGCGATGGCATTAAAAACCTGATGCAATTACAGATGGATGTCGCCAAACAGGAGTTCGATGCGGCACAATTACGCTATGCCGGCGCTCGCGACATCGCTATCGGCTTGGTTGCGATAGGCATTGCCCTGGCGCTGTGGCTGGGTATATCTTTGATCCGCTCCATCACGCGCCCGCTTGATGCCGCTGTCGGCCACTTCGGCCAGATCGCCCAGGGCAATTACAACAGCAGCATTGAAATTGGACGCCATGATGAAATCGGCAAGGTGATAAATGCCTTAAAATCAATGCAGATTAAACTCGGTTTCGACGTAGCAGAAAACAAACGCGTTGCCGATGAAAGTCTGCGTATCAGGATTGGTCTGGATAACGTCAGTACCGGTGTAATGATTGCGGACAACGCCCGCAACATTATTTACGTTAATAAATCCGTGGTCGAACTTCTCAGCAAGGCCGAAACGGACATCCGCAAACACTTGCCGAATTTCTCGGCAACCAAGCTGGTCGGCACCAGTATTGATAGCTTCCATGCAAATCCTCCGCATCAGGCGCAATTACTGTCCACCTTAAGCAGCACCTTCACTGCCGGCATGGATCTTGGCGGCCGTTCCATGGTAGTGACAGCCAGTCCGGTCATTAACGAACTGGGGCAACGATTGGGGGCGGTGGCCGAATGGCTGGATCGCACTGCCGAAGTCGCCGTGGAAAAAGAGGTGGCTGACATTGTGCATGGTGCAGTCATGGGGGATTTCACCCCGCGCATCCAAACACAGGACAAGGAAGGTTTCTTCAAGCAATTGGGCGAAAATCTCAATCAGCTTATGGAAACCAGCGAAACCGGCCTTAATGAAGTCGTGCGCGTACTTGAAGCCCTTTCCCGCGGCGATTTGACGGAAAAAATCACTAATGATTATTCCGGTACTTTTGGGCAACTCAAGGATGATTCCAATACCACAGTGGAAAAACTGAAAGAAATCATCAACAGCATCAAAGATGTCACTAACAACATTAACACCGGAGCCAAAGAAATTGCCTCAGGTAACAATGACTTGTCGCATCGCACCGAGGAGCAGGCCGCCAGTCTGGAACAAACGGCGGCCAGCATGGAACAACTGACTTCCACCGTGCAGCATAATGCCGCAAACGCCAAAAAGGCTAACCAACTTGCCGTTGACGCATCCGATATAGCCGGTAAAGGCGTCGAAGTGGTCGGTCAAGTGGTTCGGACGATGGATGATATTAACGCTTCTTCTCGCAAGATTGGCGATATTATTTCGGTCATTGACGACATTGCTTTCTAAACCAACATTCTTGCCCTCAACGCCGCCGTCGAAGCGGCGCGCGCCGGCGACCAAGGCCGAGGCTTTGCCGTGGTCGCTGTAGAAGTGCGCAACCTCGCACAACGTGCCGCTACGGCAGCCGGAGAAATCAAACACCTGATTGACGATTCGGTCATTAAAGTCTCCGGCGGCAGTAAATTGGTGGCACAAGCCGGGCTAACCATGGAAGAAATCGTCAATTCCATTCGCGGCGTTACCGTAATGATGTCTGAAATCAGCGCCGCCTCAGCGGAACAAACGGCCGGCATCGAGCAAGTCAACCAAGCCATCAGCCAAATGGACGATGTGACCCAGCAAAACGCAGCATTAGTAGAACAAGCCGCCGCGGCCGCGGAATCACTGGAAGAACAAGCGCAAAACCTGGTGAACACAGTAGGAAGCTTTAAAGTAGATGATGATTCAAACAACGCCCACTTTTACTTGCAGGAAGTGAAAGTAACAAGCAGAGAAACAAGGCCGACCATCCCAAAGGCACCTAAAAGTTCAACGGCGATCAAACCGAAACCAAGGACGCAACCTGTTGATAGCGGCGATTGGGAGGAATTTTAAAGCTATCGTATGCCTATTGTTTTGTTCAAAAAGTGTTCGGTTCGAATCCATGGTCAGCGTTCAGATTGAAGCAGAATAACTGTTTAGGTTGGGCTAAAATATCCGAAACGCTTTTGCAATTTGAGGGAGATTGAATGCAGCCGGTTCAGTTTGAACTTCGGTCGCAGAAAGCCGGAAAATCGCTATGCGGCTCGATAGCCGGTAGCCCGAAATCAGTTAATGTGCGAGGATAATCAAAGCCCAATATTTTTCCTGGAGCGCTTATGAATCCTAAAGACTTTTTGACTTCCGCTTGCGGGGTACGGATACCCCGGATTATTTACGGTACGGCCTGGAAGAAAGACCGCACGGCGGCGCTGGTAGAACAGGCCATCGGGCTGGGTTTTCGCGGTATCGATACCGCCTGCCAGCCCAAGCATTACAACGAAGCGGGTGTCGGCGACGGTGTGGCCGCCTGCCTGCATCGCGGGATAGATCGCAGTGAGCTTTATCTGCAAAGCAAGTTCACTCCGTTGAGCGGTCAGGATCCGGCGCAAGTACCTTATGATCCTAACGCCGGACTCAGCGAGCAGGTCGCGCAATCATTCCGGACTTCGCTGAAAAATCTGCAAACCAGTTATCTGGATTGTCTGGTGCTGCATTCGCCGTTGGCAAACCGGCAGCACATACTGGAAGTGTGGCAGGCGATGGAGCGGATCTTTCACAGCGGCGGCGTCAAGCAGCTGGGGATCAGCAATTGCTACGATCCCCAACAGTTTGAGCTTTTGTACCGGGATGCCACGGTCAAACCGGCGGTTATTCAGAACCGGTTTTATGCCGAGACCGGGTACGACCGCGCCATTCGCGAGTTTTGCCGGGAACATCGGATAATTTATCAAAGCTTCTGGACGTTGACCGGCAATCCCAATGTCTTGGCGCATCCGACGCTTCAAGCTCTGGCGGCGAAATACCGACGCAGCGCCGCCCAAATATTTTTCCGCTACTTGAGCCAAATCGGCATTATTCCGTTAACCGGCACCACATCGGAAAGCCACATGCGCGAAGACTTGGCGATCTTCGATTTGGAACTGACCGCCGACGAGTGCGATGCTGTGGAGATGTTGCTTTGATTATGGCGCTATCGATGTCCAAGGCCGAAAAACAGGATGCCGGGCAGATTGCCGCTCTGGTTAACTCGGCTTATCGCGGCGAATCCAGTAAACAAGGTTGGACCACGGAAGCCGATTTACTGGTTGGGCGCAGAACCGAGACAGAAGAAATCCTACGCTTGATTTCAAGTGACGATTCGATGTTTCTGCTGTGCAAGGCTGAAGCGGAGTTGATCGGGTCGGTGCATTTGCAAAAACAAGGGGAGCAGGTTTGCCTCGGCATGCTGGTAGTGAGTCCGTCATTACAGGGAAAGGGTATAGGCAAGCAGTTGCTGCTCGCAGCAGAGCTGACCGCACAGCAATCCTGGGCAGCCGGTAAATCGGTTATGAGCGTCATCTCATGCAGGAACGAATTGATCGCATTTTACGAACGACGCGGTTACCGGCGCACCGGAGTAAGCAAGGCGTTTCCGGTGAATCCTGGGCTATGGATGCCTAAAGTTGCAGATTTGCGCTTGGAGATATTGGAAAAAGTCCTGTCGGCGAATCGAAAGCTTTAAACCAAAGCGGATTTTAAGGTGCAACCTTAAAACACCATTAACATATCAGCATGTCCGCTAAAAACTATTGAGTGTAGCCGTGATATAATGGCCGGCCTAAATTAAGGCCGATCAATGACTGAGAAAAATAATCAAACAATGGAGTTACATCCGCTTTGCACTTACTTCCCACGGATGTCTGATGCTGAGTTTAATTCACTTAAAGATAATCTTCAGGATAACGGGCAAACACACCCTATTTATACACTTGACGGCATGATTCTGGATGGCGGCAATCGCTATCGTGCGCTATGTGAACTGGGTATTGCCCCGGTAATTATTGAGTATACCGGCTCTAACCCGACGCAATTTATCCTGTCGTCGAATTTACATCGTCGGCACTTAACGCAAGGCCAGTCTGCGGCTATCGTATCGGCTTCTCAAAGTTGGGTAAATGCTCAGGCTGCGGGTAATCCCCAGTTACGCGATACTGCACAATTAGGCACCGCCACCGCCAGAGCTAAACAATCCGGAGTAGGGCACCGTACTCAACAGTTAGCGGATAAACTGGTTAAGGAAGCACCGGCAGAACTGGTAAAGGAAGTTATAGACGGCAAAAAAAGCCTGAATAAAGCTATTAAAGAGATCACACCGCCAAAGCCCGTAGCAGCAGAGCCTGAACCTGTTCAGGTTGTCGAGCGGGAACATGGGGAAAGCCGCGAAGATCAATTAATCGGCACTATTGACGAACAGCAAGGTGCGATAAAAGCTTTGGAAGCCGATAACGATGTCATGCTGAAAGTGTTTGAATCCGACGATAAGGTTTTGGCTTCGATTGAAGAAGTTAAGAAGTTAACCGAACTGAACAGGGTTTTAAACGAGCGCATCAATGCTTTGATGGATGAAAAGAATGAAGCGGTTAAGGCCGCTAAACACTGGAAAGATCAGTTCTTAAAGCTTGAAGCCGAACTTAAGGAATTACAAAATATTTGATTGCGACCGGGTAATATCGTCTCGCTGACAAGTGCATGAAAAATCATGATAAATAACATTCCAACCCAAGAGAGCCTTCAATAATGTTCACGTTACCTTCCACATGGAACCTGGTTATATCCACCATTGTGTTCTTCATCGCAGCCAGGTATCTCCACCGTTATCTTGAGGCGCAGGGCATACCCAAGGGAATGACTCGCGGTATGCTGGTGTTTTCGCTTGCCTCCATGGTGTCGTGGGGATCGGGAGAGATGGTGGACTGGACCCAGGAAAAAATAGAGGGGCCGCAACCGCAGGTGGCGCAAACCTCGGACGATCTGTCGCAACTGCTGAAGGTGCTCGGTCAGGCGCAATCTTCAGCGGAATTAAAGGAGCCGGGCTTGAATTAAACGTTCCGGATGCTCCATCCGTAGATCGGGTGGTTCCTGTTAAAAGCAGCTGCCATAATCCAGTAACAACTCATCGCATCCAAAAAATATTCTTGGATAGTCTAAGCGTATCAATAGCTTCAAACCGTATTCAAAAAACACACTGATCGTCAGCAAGCGGGCGCATGCCGCCCAAACGCTTAGATTGGTGTTTGGTGAGCATCGCCAAACAGCCGTTGTCCACCAGACAATCGGCAGCAATAGCATCAAGTGGATGTCATCCCAACCGGATACGGTAAATATTCCGGCTTTTGCCAGCGTATCTGCGGTATACAGACAAGCGTTCAAGATTAGAAAAAAAGGCCAGAACGCCCACTTTAGGGGCGCACTGCCATTCCATGCGGCAAACAGATAGTTGTCCGAGGATTGCTTCTGCGAATTTTCCCCGCCAAGCAACGAACTTATAAACAGAACGATAAACAGGGCCATAAAAATAATCAGCAAATCCAGCGGGCTTGCCAGACCAATATGGGTAAAAAATAACGGCAACGAATAAATGAACATACAGTGGTTTCAATTTTGATTAGTAACTATTAAAAGGCTATGTCACCATTAAGTAACAAAACAACATTGTCGCTGGAGTGCAGGCTTCGCCTGCATTGGCAAGCAAAGCTTCCGCTCCTCGGCAACCGCTCCTGCGTTGCCCTACCTCCTGCATCCTTGCAGTCGTGCTCTCGCCCCTTACCTACATCCATGTAGGCAAAGCTTCCGCTCCCGTCACACCATAGTTTCAATAGGCATAGTGGTTATTTTAGTAATTAACTGAATTTGAAAGCGCTGTAATTCAGAACGTTTGTTGAAGAAAATAACGGATCAATGCTTTCAGCTGTTTTGCAGTACAAGCAAACGATTGTTGGCGGGCATGGCAATATCGTTTAATAAGCTAAAGCCCCGGGATGTCGATAAAGCCAAAATGTCTTCAAAGTTTCTAATGCCGCTTGACGTATTTTGGCTTTTAAGCCATTGATCGAAAAAGGCATTGCTGTCACTGGTATAAGCGCCGTTATAGTTGAACGGGCCGTAAATACAAATAAACGCCTTGGGATTCAGGTGTTCAGTAAGGCGGTCAAAGAATATTTGCACGTCATCCCAGCTCATGATGTGCAGCGTATTGGAGGTAAATAATGAATCAATAGAGCTGCATGGCCACACCGCATCGGTGACATCCAGCGATAATGGCGGTTTCAAATTGGCTAATTTCGCTTCTTCCCGCCATAAACGGATACCGGGAATATTTTCACTTCTATCGGTAGGCTGCCATTCAAGATGCGGTAGGTGGCTGGCAAAATAACAGGCATGTTGACCCGTGCCGCTGCCGATTTCCCAAACGGTTGTTGGCTGACAAAAAACCGTTCTAATGATCTGTAAAATGGGATCTTTATTGTTTTCACAGGCCTGGGAAAAAGGTTTATGGGTCATGTGTTTGATGGATTGATGTTATTCTGCTGTTTTAACTGTACTGTTTTTAAAAATGGAAGTAAAACAAATCAATAGTATGGCGCAAGTTGATGGTGCGGTCTGGAATCGACTTGCCGGCGATGCCTATCCGTTTTTACGGCATGAGTTTTTATTGGCGCTGGAGCAAAGCGGTTCGGTCTCCGGGCAAACGGGGTGGCAACCTGCGCATTTGCTGGTTATGGATGAAGATGAACCGGTTGCTTTTATGCCGTTGTATCTTAAACAGCATTCCTGGGGTGAATATGTGTTCGATCAACAGTGGGCACAGGCTTATCAGCAGCAGGGTATCGATTATTACCCAAAATGGTTGACCACCATCCCGCTTACGCCTTGCCAGGGCGCACGTATTGTCATTAAAGCGGTTGTCAATCCGATTGAGGTCACGCAATTATTACTGACTTTTATAAAACAGCGTTCAGATAAGCTTGGCATTTCTTCATGGCATTGTCTGTTTCCTGTCCTGCAACAGGCAGAGCTGTTACGCTCATTGGGTTTGAGTATTCGCGAGGGTGTGCAGTTTCACTGGTTTAACCGGGGTTATGGTGATTTCAACGATTTCCTGCAAACTTTGAATGCCGGTAAACGCAAAATGCTCAAGCGTGAACGCCGCCGGGTCAGCGAACAGGGAGTCAGTTTGCTGCGTATTGCAGGGCCGGATATCAGTGAATTGCAATGGCGGGCGTTTTTTCAGTTTTACACGATGACCTATTTAAAAAGAGAGTCGCAGCCTTATTTGAATCCGGCGTTTTTTCAACAAATAGCCGCAACCATGGCTGAGCAATTGTTGCTGGTTCTGGCGGTTAAAGACGATAACGCTATTGCCGCAGCATTAAGTTTTGTTGGCGCAGATACTTTGTACGGCCGCTATTGGGGCTGTCATGAAGAATACAATAGCCTGCATTTTGAAGTCTGCTATTATCAGGGACTGGACTATTGTATTGAACATGGCTTAAAGCGGTTCGATTCAGGCGCTCAAGGCGAACACAAGATTTCGCGCGGATTTGAGCCGATCACCACTTATTCCGCGCACTGGATCAAGGATGCCCGGTTTGCAAAGGCGATCGAACATTTTTTAGCCGGAGAGCAGGAAGCCATGCAGCTTTATAAACAGGATGCCGCCGCTTATCTGCCGTTTAAGCAGTCGCTATGAGACGGCAACGCGAGCATCAATAGCCGATTAATTAAAATAGAGGACTAATTTATGAAAATAATGATGTATATATGGGTTTTGGTTTTAGTTATTTCAGGATGTGACGGCGAGGGTATGAAAATGGACAGAAAAGTAGCCGAACAACCCACTTCATTGCAGTAATGTAAGTAGTTGAGCAAAAGTTTTCTAACATTAGTGGGAGCGGCTTTAGCCGCGATTATCGCGGCTAA
>JAURZV010000068.1 GCA_030653175.1 Methylobacter sp. | reverse complement strand
CTATACAAGGTTCCGACAAAGGCTGGCTGGAAAACAGCGCATGCCTTGGTGTGAAGAACATCGGAAAGCCGTGTGCGTTAATAGCGCATGCACGGTTTGATGAGGGAGGGCAGGCGAGAGCCTGTCCTCTACTCTACCTATGTGTGTTCTTTTTCTTCTATCGGGTCTTCTTTTCTTCGCAAAACGATGTCGTCTTTTTTACTCATGGTCGCTTTCTCCTCAACGGTTTGAGCAGTCACCGGATTATCGGGTGGCCTACGTATCCAATGAACGATCATTACCCTATAGGAGCGTAATGACGCAAGAATTTTATTTTTACGCCCTCTTATTATGGGTTGTCAAGTCTACTTGCCGGCTGCGCGGGCAATTCCAACTAAGCCGATAGAAGCGTAAGTGTTTGTTTATTTGAAGGGTAAAAAAAGGGGCAGGTTGATCAGGTTACTTTTCCTTTTGCAGTAATGTAACCTGACGTCTTTCTTTTGATTTGGATTTAGATCCCTTGGATTGAGAAGTGAACCCTTCGCGCAGGATAATGTTCCTGATGGAGCCGGTAATTTTGAAATGGCGCACGAACAGCTTTGGTTTGATGATAACCCTAACGATAATGCCGGATTTTTTCCGGAAATGGCACAAAACCAGGCCCGGCAATGTACGGGGAAGTTGAAAATATCCGTTCAGATAAGAGTCGCAAGAGAAATTAATGGTCCAAATTATGATGACAATAGAATGAAGGCAGGCTGTGGATAATATAATCCCAAGCGGGATAATCCCACGTATTGCCCAGCCGGGATCAATTGTCAGAACTTCTCGGATGCGTTGAGGAATGAGTATAATAGACTCAAAGGGCCGCATGGTGCGACAGGGGTAGACTACGTTTCGGTATCGACAATGCGCTTAAGCCTGTCTTAATCCTCAATCTATATAAATGTTATTCGACTAAGGCATCAATGAGCAGGCAAATTTTTTATGGTCGTTATGAACAAAAAACAGGGTTTTGGCTCCACAACAAGACAGTTCAACCTAAAAGCAGAAAGTTTTAATCCCAAGAAAATCACTTGGAATTAAAAGATACTTGAGACTTTAATATCAAATATTCAGCTAAATAGCAGGTTCATTTGATAGGTAATAACGCCTATTGATTGAATAATGCTAACATTCTATTCTTAATACACTAAATACAATACCTACCGGCTTTTCCAGGATAATGGCATATGAATCGTTGCTAACTGTTTTGCAGGATAAGCAGAAACTTTCCGTCACAGAATTAAAAAAAGTTGAGCGCGTGCAAAAAACATCGGTGTCGGAAACTGTGCCGCAGTTACTGGTTAAGCTCGGGCTGTGTTCGGAGCTGGACGTAGCCGACGCTTTTGTTGAATCGGGCCGGTTTGAAAAGGTTGCGCCGGATCAATATCCGCTGGAAATGCAACTGCCGGAAACCGTGCCGTTGCGCTTTTTAAAAAACTACCATGTTATCGGCTTGAATAACAATAACGACATTACCGTTGCCCTGATGGACCCGGAAGACCGGTTTGTAATTGATGCGTTAAAACTGGCGACAGGGAAAAATATCATCGCCAAAGTCGGCCTGCTTTCAGAGATTGATGCAGCGCTGGAAGTGCAGTATGGCGAAAGCCACCCACAAACGGATAAACTTGTTGACGACCTGAGCGTCGATGATCTGCGCGAAGAAGATCTGGAGCATTTAAAAGACTTGGCCAGCGAAGCGCCGGTGATCAAAATGGTCAATTTGATTATGCAACGGGCGATTGAAACCCGAGCCTCGGACATTCACATCGAACCCTTTGAGCAATCGCTAAAGGTCAGGCTCCGTGTCGATGGCGTTTTAAAGGAAATAGATGCGCCTTCGGTCAAATCCACCGCCGCAGTGATTTCGCGCATCAAGATCATGGCCAAGCTGAACATCGCCGAACGCCGCCTGCCGCAGGATGGCCGCATCAAGGTGCAAATGTTGGGTAAGGAGCTGGATTTGCGGGTTTCGACGATACCGACGATGTACGGCGAAAGCGTAGTGATCCGTTTGCTGGACAAGGAAACTACGGTGTTGGATTTTGCCGCGCTGGGCTTTTCCGGCAAGCATCTACAGCAGTTTATCGATGTACTGTCTCAGCCGCACGGCATTATCCTGATTACCGGCCCGACCGGTAGCGGAAAATCCACCACGATGTATGCCGCGCTAAAACAGCTCAACACCTCCGAGCGAAAAATCATCACCGTTGAAGATCCGGTCGAATACCAGATGGACGGGGTCAACCAGATTCAGGCCAAACCGCAAATAGGCTTGACCTTTGCATCGGCGTTGCGTTCTATCGTGCGGCAAGATCCCGACGTGATCATGATCGGCGAAATGCGCGATCTGGAGACCGCAAGAATCGCCGTGCAATCCGCATTGACCGGGCATTTGGTATTATCGACGCTGCATACTAACGACGCGGCCGGCGGTGTCACCCGGTTGCTGGATATGGGCCTCGAAGAATATCTGCTCACCTCCACCGTCAACGGCATATTGGCGCAACGTCTGGTAAGAAAACTGTGTCCTGAATGCAAGCAACGCTATACGCCTTCCTCGGACATCATTGATGGCATGAAGTTACGACGGTTTGCTCCAACGGGCGATATCGTTTTATACAAACCGGTCGGCTGTCCGTCTTGCGGGGGCTTGGGTTATCGCGGACGACTGGCGATTATTGAATTTCTGCAGATGACCGATCCGCTCCGTAAATTGATTATGGCACATGAAGAGGCCGGGGCTATTCAGAGGCTGGCCATTGAGGAAGGTATGACCACAATGTATGAAAACGGCCTAGTCAAAGCCCTGCAGGGGATTACCACTTTGGAAGAAGTGCTGCGTGTTACTTCTGCGGAATCCTAGCAATATCTGTGGGGGAGACTTTAGTCGCCCCTTGGCTGACTGGGCGACTAAAGTCGCCCCCACAAAACGAATGTATGACTTTATTTGCCTACAAAGCGGTTAATAGTCTCGGCGAGACTGAAGAAGGCGTCAGGGACGCGGTTGACGAACGACAGTTGATTGCGGCCTTGCAGACGGAAGGCTATATCCCTATTCGTGTTATACCGGCCGGCGCCAAATCGTTTTTGGGCTTAAGACTGGGTATAAAACAGTCCGGATTATCGCAAAAAGATATTTCCTTGTTCACCGGCGAATTGGCAACTTTGCTGGAATCCGGTTTGCCTTTGGATAAGTCTTTGCTGGTATTGATTGACTTGACTGAAGACAACGAGCGGGTGACCAAGTTGATCGCCAGGGTTCTGGATAAAGTAAAAGGCGGCTCTACCTTGGCCGATGCATTGGAAAAGCAGTCCGGCATTTTCAGCAAGTTTTACCTGAACATGATACGCGCCGGTGAGGCCGGGGGCAGTTTGGGCGAAGTATTAACGCGTTTGTCGGAATATCTGGAGCGTTCTCGGGAATTAAAAGAAACGGTTAGCACAGCATTGATCTATCCGGCCATCTTGCTGATTATGTCATTGGCCTCTTTGTTTGTGATGCTGACTTTCGTGGTGCCGCAATTTTCCGAAATGTTTGAAAGCGCAGGCAAGGCGCTGCCGGTATCGACGCAGATCGTGGTGGGACTGGCCGAATGGTTGCAAAGCTATTGGTGGCTATTGATTTTGGGTGTTGTATTAGTCACCGGTTATATGAATCTTCAGATGGCCGATCCGGTAAAAAAGAAGGTCTGGGACGGCCGTTTTTTAAAGTTGCCGCTGGCCGGGACGATTATTTTGAACAAGGAAACCGCCAACATCAGTCGTACGTTGGGCACTTTATTGGGTAATGGTGTTTCGATACTGGCGGCGCTGGTGATTGTCCGCGAAACAGTAGACAACCTGGTTTTGGCGGCGGCCATTCAGGATACCGAAGAGCAGTTAAGGCAGGGTAAAAATATGTCGGATGCGTTACTGGAAAAAGGAATATTCCCAAAAATGGCCATGCAAATGATAAAAATGGGTGAGGAGACAGGACGCCTGGAAGAAATGCTGCTGCGTGTGGCGACTATTTACGATAAACAGCTTAGAGTGGCGATACAGCGTATGCTGGCATTGCTGGAACCGGCTTTGATAATTTCATTAGGACTGATGATTGCGGGCATCATCGTGTCGATTCTGCTGGCTATCCTGAGTGTTAACGATTTGGCTTTTTAAACGGAGAAATACTACATTATGAAACAGATATTAAGATTCAAGGCGAAAGGCGAAAGGCAAAAGGCCGGGGCTTTGCGTCAGCGGGGTTTTACCTTGCTTGAGTTGTTGGTCGTGCTGGGCATTATTGCGATGCTGGCCGGGATAGTCGGACCGCAGGTCATGAAGCACATGGGCGAATCCAAAACCAAAGCGGCCAAGGTGCAAATTGAAGATCTGGCGGCCGCCCTGGATATGTACAAACTGGACTTGGGCAATTATCCGACCTCCGAGCAAGGCTTGAAGTCCTTGATTGAATCGCCCGACAGCGCCAAACGCTGGAACGGCCCTTATTTGCGTAAAGCCAAAATGCCGCTGGATCCGTGGCAACAGGAATATCATTACGTATCTCCCGGCGAGCACGGGAAATTCGATTTGCTCACCTTAGGGGCGGATGGCAAGGAAGGCGGCGAAGGCGAAGATCAGGATATAGTTAGTTGGGAGTGAGGCGCAAGGCGAAGGACGAAAGGCAAAAGGTTCGTCTCGTTCCTACGCGCTGCGTGGGAATGCAGTCTCAGCGCGCTGCGCTGAGAGGCAAACCGCAGCACGGCTTTACCTATACGCGGGTTCACAAGCTGGAGCTTGTGAACCCGGATGACGGAGTTCTAGCTCCGCGAGGCGGGAAGCTGGAGCTCAATACTGTTGAATTAAGCAATGCAAAGCCCTCTCCAGCGGGACGACTTGCAGGGATGCAGGAGGTAGAGCAACGCATGGAGCAGTTGCCGAGGGGAAATCAAAATAAGGAAAAAAGCTTATTTGTATCCCCTCATCCCAGCCTTCTCCCTGAGGGAGAAGGAGCTGACGCTCTAAAGTCAACAGTATTGAAGCTCCAGCTTCCCGCACCGAATTCCCAAGCTGGAGCTTGGGAACTAGCACAGAAGGTTCGTCTCGTTCCTACGCGATGCCCTTCGACAAAGCTCAGGACAGGCGTGGGAATGCAGCTTCAATCGCCGCGCCGCCTAAAGCGCCTACTGTTGGCGAGAGGCAAACCGCAGCGCGGCTTTACCTTGCTGGAGTTGACCGTAGTGCTTTTTGTCGTTGTTCTGGGTTTTTCGGTGATCGGTCTTAACCTGTCGTCAGGGAGCGACTCTACCCAAATCAAGGCGGCGGCAAGAGATATAGTTTCAGCGCTACGTTATGCCAGAGGGCAGGCTTTAATGACCCATCAGGAAACCACGGTTGCCATTGATCTTGGTAATAACAACTACACGGTCAGCGGTCGGGACAAGCTTTATCAAATACCCGAGGGTATTGATATCGCCGTGGTGACTGCGCAAAGCGAATTAACCGGAAAAGGCACAGCGAACATCCGTTTTTTTGCCGATGGCTCCTCCACGGGAGGAAGAATCACGCTGGAACGGGGGCAGACATCGTGGAAAATGGATATAAACTGGTTAACCGGCCAAGTTGAACTTGAAAATGAATAAACAGCGCGGCTTTTCTTTACTGGAAATCCTGATTGCGTTTTCAATTCTGGCGCTTTCCTTAGGGATTTTGCTGAAGGTATTTTCTGCCGGTATTAATACCGCAGGCGTTGCCGAGGAATATACCGCAGCCGTCCAGATTGCCGAATCTTTAATGGCCCGAACAGGCGTGGAAACGCCCTTGCAGCAAGGCGAAACTACCGGGCTGGAAAATGAAAAATACCATTGGCGGGTGTCCGTTAGCCCGTTCCAATTCACGGCTGAAAACTTAGATGTCACGACCTTAGCCGCAGTGCTTTTTAAGGTTAAGGTTATCGTAAGCTGGGGTGATGATGCCGGAACCGCCGGCAGACAGGTTGAGTTAATAACATTGAAACTGGCGAACAAAGTGTTATGAGGAAAGCTCAGGCGCAAGGATCAGGGGTCAAGGTTCAAGGCAGGGTGTGCATCGCGCACCATTTCCCAGGTTTAAGATATGCGATGGGCTTCACGCTGATTGAGGTTCTGATAGCAATGACACTATTAAGCATTATGGTGGTGTTATTGTTCAGTAGCTTGAGAATTTGCGCCCAAAGCTGGGAGCAGGGAGAAAACAAAATAGCCGAAGTGAACGAGGTCGCCGTAGTCTATAACTTTTTTCAGCGGCATTTATCCTCGGCCATACCTTTATGGGATGATTTTACCGCCAGGGATGGTGGGTATGCCGCAAGCCGGTCGGGAACCGCCAGGGATGATGGGAATGCCGCGGCGACGGAAAACAAGGATAAAACATTCTCTTTTCAAGGCAAAAAGAAGTCCTTGCAGTTTGTCTCGGTTTTTCCTGCAAGCGTCGGTAGAGCAGGCATGCAGCTGTTTTCAATACAGCAGCAGCAACAAGATAAAGAGCAGGTTATCAAAGTGACGCTGACGCCGTTTTTTCCGGTAAGCGAGGGCGAAGAATGGCATCAGGAAGAGGCGGTTTTGTTAAGGCATGTAAGCGGTTTTACGCTGGCTTATTTTGGCGCTGCCGATGATGATGTTAGCAAAAACAGTTGGCAGGATGAATGGCTGGAAAAAGACGTTCAACCTAAATTGGTCAAAATCAACATCAACACTACAAATGGTGTTTTTTGGCCGGAAATGATCATAGAGCTTAAAGTTGCAGGTGCAGAGACTGGAGTAAACGCGGCATCGTTAGAGGGTGGCAATTGATCAGGTCTGGCGGCTTTGCCCTTGTTCTGGTTTTGTGGGTGTTGAGTCTGCTGGCCATTATGGCCGGTAGTTTTGCTCTTAGTATGCGGCGGGAAGCGGGCATTGTGACCGGCAGCAGTAATAATGCCCAGGCCATGGCTGTTGCAGAATCAGGGCTTGCCATAGCAGAGCTGATGTTAATGAATCCCGATCAGCGGCAGCGCTGGCGAACCGATGGCAGTATTTACCAACTAGATTACGCGGATTCGAAGGTCAGAGTCCGGCTACTATCTGAAACAGGCAAAGTGGATTTAAATAGTGCCGACCAGTCCCTGTTACAAGGGCTTATGTTTCACGCGCCTGTTGATGTCGAGTTGCAAACCAGATTGGTTAATGCGATTCTCGATTGGCGCGATGCGGATGATCTGGTGCATATAGAGGGCGCGGAGAAAGAAGAATATAAAGACGCAGGCTTAAGCTACCGGCCGCGCAACAAGCCGTTTCAGTCTATTGAGGAATTACAGCTGGTATTGGGCATGAATGAACAGACCTTCAAGTGGATTGAAAATCTGGTCACGGTCTACTCGGGACAGCCCAAGGTTGATGTGACTCAGGCGGCCAAAGAGGTTTTATATGTATTACCGGGAATGGATGCCGGATTGATAGACCAATATATTGCGGCCAGGCGGGAAAGTGCGATAACCGGCTTGCCCGCCCCGACAATTCCGGTAGTCGCTAATCCAGGTGTGGCGTCCGGACAAACGGGTGAGAACGCACCTGCAATAGCTATCAATGACGGAACAGAACAAAAAGGTGTGATTACGGTTGTTGCCGAAGCGCAGTTGGATGATGGCACAACGGCCACCATCAAAGCGCTGATAAAAAAACCGGATAGTCCGGCGGGGACGTCGCCGTTTCAGGTCCTGAAATGGCAGCGCAATACCGCAGTTGACGGTTCATTGTTTGTAGATGAGAAAGATGAGTTGCTAGTGAGACAGTATGCCGAACCTGAATTCAACGATTGATCTGGATGTTAAAAAATTCTTCCGCTGGTGGCTGCGCGAACTTGACTTTTTGGTGCCCGAAAAAATCAGGCGGCTGGTTAATGAGAAGCAGGGCTTCATTATCGTTCGCCCCGAAAACAATCGGCTAGCGTTGACCTACGTGCTCATCGCCAGGGATGGTGTGTATGCCGCAAGCCAGTCAGGAACCGGCGCGGCGAATGAGCAAGCCGAGCCTTTGGCAATACTGGAGCGCAACGCCTCGGGCATAGAGCAATATAAAGCCTTGCGAGCCAAAGATGAACGGCTGGCTAAAGCAAACCTAATACTCCGGCTAACAGCGCAAGAGGCCATTCAAAAAGAGCTTGCCTTGCCGGTCGCCGTAAAAGAAAACCTGTCCCAGGTTGTTGCCTACGAACTTGATCGCTATACGCCGTTTAAGGCGGAACAGGTTTATTTTGCGGTTAAGCCGCTGGAAGGTGAGCATGAGCCCGGACAAATCAGGGTCATGCTGGTGTTAACTCCAAGAGAAACGCTTGATGCATTGTATGAAGACATCAAGGCAATGGATATGTCGCCACTATTCGTCGATTATGAGGCGACGCCGAATGATCTTGAGCAACGTTATGAGGGTTACAATTTATTACCGGAAAGCCTAAGGGAAAAACCCGCAAATGCACAGCGTTTGATTTATACGGGGTTGATTGCGGCGATATTTTTACTGCTGGGCGCTGTGCTGGCGCTGCCGGTCTTGTTTGAATATCAAACGGTCAATGCCTTGCAGGAAAAAATCGATGCCATAGAAAAGGACGCCAGGGAAGTTAAGGCCTTGCAGCTGGAGATTGATGCGATGATAGACGAAACACGGCTATTGATAGCGGAGAAAAATGCGGCTCCAACAGTAATTGAGATGTTGAATACCTTAAGCGCGCTAATCAAAGATAATACCTGGTTGTCCTATGCGCAATACTCGGACGGGCATCTGCAAATACAGGGCGAGTCGCCCGCCGCTTCAGCATTGATCGGCGTTTTGGAAGACTCCGAATTGTTTGCCGACGCCCGATTCGTTTCGCCGGTCACCCAAGACAAAGCCAGCGGGCAGGAGCGGTTCCAGATTACCGTTGACGTTACCCCGGCAGTTGCGCCGCCATCCATGCCGTCGAAACAGGGAGGCGCCAATGGTCAAGGTAGGTAGTCAGCAAATGCAGCGATGGTTGGCCGTCGCCTTGTTGGTTGCGGCGATACTGATTGTCAGTCTGGCTGTTATAGTACCTGTGGTTAACAAAGGTTTGGAGCTGCACGAGGCCAAAAATAATCTTGTTTTCAGGCTTCAGCAATACGAGCGGGTTCTGGCAAGAAAAGACGCAGTCATTGAAAGCATGAGCGCCATAAAAGAGCAGTATCAAAAGCGTGGACTTTTGAACAGGCAGAGTACCGGCGCTTTAGCGTCCGCCGAGGTTCAGGAGTTCATTAAAAAAGTAATTACAGAGGCAGGCGGGCAATTGAGCAGTACCCAGGCGCTTCCTCTTAGTACCAAAAATGAATTTAGCCGGATAACCGTCAGCGTAAGGATGACGGGTAATAGCGAAGTGTTGCGGGCGGTGCTGTACAAAATAGAAACGTCGACTCCGCTGATTATTATCAATCAGATAGAGATAAGGCCGATGCGCGGCGTAAGAAGCAGGACAACGCGCCAGATCGAACCGAGTAACGAATTAAATATTAATTTTCAGGCGGTCAGCTTTATGAGAAGGCTGCCGGAATGAATAGTAAGCTCATGAAATTGCTGGTATCTGCCTGCATCAGCCTGTGTTTGGTTATTACCGGAGAGTGGTTGTATGCCAGTTATATGCGGCACCGTTTGCTGACATCGATTATCTCGGCAAAACCGCAAGACTATAAAACAGATGAGTTGCCCGAAATAGAACTGACCAAGCAGCCGGAAGAAAGTTACGTTGATCTGGTTGCCAGGCCGTTATTTATTAAAGGCAGAAGACCTGTGGATGAGCCGAGTATGGAGGCGGCACAAGCCTCCTCTAAATCGGAGAGCTTTGATTGGCAGCTGAACGGAGTTTACAGTATCAAAAAAACCGTATCGGCATTATTCAGCCGGTCTAAATCAAAGGTCGCCAAAGACAATTATCGAAAAATAACCGTAGGCGATGATATTGACGGCTGGAAACTGACTGAAATAAACAAGGATAAGGCCGTGCTTAAACAAGGTGGTAAGGAGAAGGAACTACTGCTTCGAAAACCAAAATTAAAAACACAGGGGGCAAACAGTGCAATACAGGTTACACCCGCGCCTGCTCCTGTTCCAGCAGCTATTCCAGAACCTGCAACAGACACTACTGAAGATACATCGGAAGGAAACAACAATGATTAATGTCAAAAAAGTAACAACAACTTCTTGTTTGGTGGTCTTAGGTTTAACGCTGTCAAGTTGTGAATCGCTAGCGCCCAGGCACGCGCCCAAATTGCCGTTGACGCCGGTGAAAAAGGAACAAACCGATGTGACTATTGAACAACTGCAAAACAAAGCGCCCGCTACTGCGGCAATGCAGGCAAAGCCTGAGTTATTTCCCGGCACAAACCGGTTTGTACCGGATACGACAACGCAGCATAGAAAAACCAAGGGCCGGGGCGAAGGAGAATACAGTCTCAATTTTGATGAAGCCGATTTGGGGGAAGTGGCCAAAGTGGTGTTAAGTGACATCCTTGGGCAAAACTACGTACTCAGTCCCAAGGTGGCAGGCAAAGTCACCTTGCAAACGACCGATCCCTTAAGCAAAGAGGAGCTAATTCCCACCCTTGAAATGCTGCTGCGCATGAACAATGCCGTCCTGATTAAGGACGCCGGCATTTACCATATCGAACCCGCCGGCGAAGCTCTGTACAGCTCCAGTTTTGCAGCCCCCAATACTGCCGGAAGAGTCGGCTTTCAAGTCAGGGTTATTCCGGTCAGAAATGTCGCCGTACAAAACATTGTCGATGTGATCAAACCGTTGGTACAGGAAAAGACCATTCTCAATGTCGATGGCACGCGCAATATCCTGATCGCTTCCGGTACCCCTGATGAACTGGCGCGAGTCATGGATATGGTCAGCACTTTTGATGTTGATGTGCTGAAAGGACAATCTTTTGGCCTGTTTCCATTAGCCCATGTTGAGCCGGACACTATTATTAAAGAACTGGAGGAAATTTTTAGTAAAGAGAGTAAGGAAGGAGAGAGTGGCTTTTTTCGTTTTATTGCGGTTGAAAGATTGAATGCCGTTATGGCGATTACGCATCGGGCCAGTTATTTGAAAGATATTGAAAACTGGATATTTCGTCTGGATCGCGCAAATACAGCGTCCGGCGGCGGTGTTAATGTCTATCGGGTTCAACATGTCGATGCAGAAGAGCTGGCATCCACGTTAAATGAGATTTTTACCGGCGCGGCCAAGAAAGAAAAATCTGCAAAAGTTGCGCCTAGACAAAAAGCGGCTGAATTAACCAATAAACAAGCGCCTGAAAAACAAAAAGTTCAAAAAACATCCGCACAAACCGGAGATGCGGAAGTTGCCAATGTGGGCGATGTAAGAATTATTTCGGACGCGGCCAATAATTCGGTAGTCATTGTTGCCACTCCGCAGGATTACGAAGTGATACTTCCTGTCATCAAACAGCTTGATGTATTACCGTTGCAAGTGCTGATTGACGCGACAATAGTCTCGGTTGCTTTAACCGATGAATTAAAGTACGGAATATCATGGTATTTATCCCAAGGGAACGATGCACTTGCCGGCACCTCGACGCCTCCCGGCAAAGTGGCGGATATATTAGGAACTGCCGCTCAAGCTGCCGCTGCCGCCGCAACAGGCGGATTTAGCGCCATATACAGCTCGGGAGCGGTGAAAGCCCTTTTAAATGCACAAGCCACCGCTAATAACCTGAATGTGATTTCTTCGCCGTCGTTAATGGTGTTAAACAATCAGCAAGCGAAAATAAATGTAGGTGATCAAGTGCCCGTACAAACCAGCACCACACAAGTTCCTATCGCTGGTGGGGTGAATAATGCCAGCATAGCTCAATCCAGTTCGATACAATATATAGATACCGGTGTTACCCTGGAAGTTACGCCCAGAGTTAATGCGAACGGTATGGTTATTATGGAAATCAAGCAAATTGTCAGCAATGCAAAACCATCAACGACGGGTGTCACAACGACGGTCACCATTGCAAAAAAAGAAATTGAAAGTTCTGTGGCTGTGCATGATGGGGAAACGATAGTACTAGGCGGTTTAATTGACGATAATAATGCTGAAGGTAATGCAGGGATTCCTTATTTACAAGATATTCCATGGATAGGGCCATTATTTGGCGGTAAAACCTTTAGTAGAGCCAAAACCGAATTGGTTGTTCTGATCACACCGCGCGTTGTAAAAAGCAAGCAGGATTCCAGGCTGATTTCTGACGAATTCAAACGTAAATTAACCGGAATTTACGAGAGCAGACCCGTTGTTTCAAGAGGTTCGGCAATAGAGTAGTTGATGAAAACTAAAAGACACGAACGGCGACAAGTGACGAAAGCTGGAGAATGAAAAGGCTTGTGGTAAATGGCGAATTAATTCGTATTGCCGGCGGGAAATGCTCCTAAAAACCGCAGTTGAGCATTCCAAACCCCGTTCGCCCCATTCGACAAGCTCATGACAGGCTTCGACAAGGCTTTCCTGAACGTAGCCGAAGGGCTCAGCACGAACGGTTTCCACGCGCTCCAACTGATTTTTTTAGGATAATGTGAACAAATCCACTTCTAAAAGAGCAAGTGGAAATAAGTCGGGTGAAGCGCCTACTACACGCCATCCATGGCGTTATCGATCGCAAGCGTGTGTATTATGCAGAGGGGCAAACCGGGCGCAGTGTGAACCCGGCGGCCAACTATACTCGACACGGGTACGGATTGCGGTTTTTGTCCCCTCTTCCTGCGGGAGAGGGCTGGGGTCAATACTGTTGACTTTAGAGCGTCAGCGCCTTCTCCCTCAGGGAGAAGGCTGGGATGAGGGGATTCTAAAAAGCGCAATTCATGACCGTTTGCAGTATATTTTAAAGCGTAGTTACTTCATTACCCTTGCCGATTAACACGACATCCGCAGGGCGCATCGCAAAAATACCGACAGTGACTACGCCGGTAATGTTGTTGATGATTTGTTCCAGTTTGATCGGCTCGATGATATCCAGATTATGCACATCGAGAATCACATTGTGGTTATCGGTAATAAAATTTTCCCGCCACACCGGCTGACCGCCTAATTTAACAAGCTCTCTGGCAACATAACTTCTGGCCATGGGAACGACTTCAACCGGCAGAGGAAATTTACCCAGCACATCGACGCATTTGGTTTCGTCGGCAATACAGACGAATTTTCTGCTGGCTGCGGCGATAATCTTTTCGCGAGTCAACGCGCCGCCGCCGCCTTTGACCAGTTGTTTACGGGGATTGACTTCGTCCGCTCCGTCCACATAAACATCCAGCGTACCCACCGCATTCAAATCAAGCACGGGGATGCCGATTTTCTTTAAGCGTTCGGTACTTGCGGTCGAACTGGAAACAGCTCCCTCAATATCCGCCCTGAAATCGACCAAATAATCAATAAAGTGATTAACGGTAGAACCTGTGCCTACGCCGATAATGGCAACATCTTTAATATAGTGTAAAGCGGCTTGAGCCACTTTTTGCTTTAATTCATCTTGAGTCATAAGGTTATCCTGATTTTAGTCATAGGTAGGTAAAGGGTGTGTGATAATACCGCAGATAGTGTTGTCCGGAAAAGTTTTGTTCTCTCGCAGCACGCCCTACGTAATCAGGACAAGACTTACTCGATAGCTATACAAAGATTACTCAGCTGATTTTTTAAATATGTTCACGATAAATTAAATCGCCCATGTTCATCCTGCACAGCTCCAATAAAACCGAAAATCTGGTCTTTCACCTGACCACAGTCATTGAAAACTCACCGCTGGCATCGCCTTTTGCAAAGGAAGTTTTTTTGATCCAAAGTCAGGGCATGGAGCGATGGTTATCTCAGCAGTTAGCCAGTCAATTTAAAGTCTGGGGGAATTACGAGTTTTTATTTCCCGGCAAGTTTTTCAGTTCTCTGGCGCAGAACATCGACAGCCGCTTAAGCGATGCGGCTTTTGAGCGTAATTTGATGCTCTGGCGGATTGAAGCATTGCTCCGCAGGCTGGACGGTGATGTGTTTTCGCCGTTAACGCAATACCTGTCGGGCGAAAATGTCGCCTTAAAACGCTATCAGCTGGCCCGGCAGCTGGCGCAGATTTTCGACCAGTACCAGATGATGCGGCCGGATATGCTGGAGGCATGGCAAAAGGGCCGGTTTTTGTATCAAACAGCAACCGAACGTTGGCAACAAGCGCTGTGGCTGCAAATAACCGAACAGACCGGCAACAAGCACCGGGGCTCGTTATGGCTGGATGTAATCGCCAAATTGAATGCCGCCGAGCAAGGCGAGTTTAGCAAGCAATTACCGGAACGGATTTCAGTGTTCGGGCTTAATACCATGCCGCCGTTATTTTTAAGTTATTTGGATGGCCTGTCCAAACATTGTCAGCTGCATCTTTATTTGCTTAATCCGGCGCAGGATTTTTGGGCCGATCTGGCAAGCAAACGGCAGAGAGCGAATGATGAGAATTTTACCGGACATCCCTTGTTGTCAACATTAGGCCAGCAGGGACGCGAGTTTCAGGAGATGTTGCTGGAGCAGGCGCAGTTCGATTTGGAACCGGAAAGTTTTGAGCTGAGCGAGGCGCAAAATAATCTGCAACAGTTGCAAAACGGTATTTTGAATAACCGGTTGGACGGACAGACTTTGCAACCAGATAACTCCATCAGCATTCATGCCTGCCACTCCAGAATGCGCGAGGTGGAGGTACTAAAAAACCAGTTGCTGCAAGCACTGGAAAATGACTCAACGCTGGAGCTGCGCGATATTGTGGTGATGGCGCCGGATATTCAGGTGTACGAGCCGTTTATTTCCGCCGTGTTCTACGACGTACAGCACGCCATCGCCGATAGAAGCCTGCGCCTGAGCAACAATGCGCTGGATGCCTTCATTCGTTTTCTAGACTTAAGCCAAAGCCGTTTCGGCTGGCAGACGGTACTGGATTTGCTGGAGCAGCCGGTGGTGTATCCGGGTTTCGGTTTGTCCGAGGTTGACCTGGAACTGATTAAACACTGGGTGCAAGACACCCATGTGCGCTGGGGCAAATCGGCACAACACAAACAGGAACTCGGCCTGCCCGAACTGAGCGAAAATACCTGGCAGGCGACGCTGGACCGATTGCTGATGGGTTATGCGGCAGGCAGCGATCAGGATTTTGTTATCGATGTGTTGCCTTATCGGGATATTGAAGGCTCGTCGGCACTGGCCTTGGGCGGCTTGTGCGATTTTATGCAGCTGCTGTTTAAAGCGAGCAAGGAACTTAAACAGGCGAAACCGCTAAAAAGCTGGAGCGCGCAGCTTTATTATTACGCCGACCAGTTATTGGCGGCGGCGGAACCGGTCGAACGCCAGCAGCTTAACGAACTGCTGGCGGAATTATCCGCCGAGCCGGCCTCAGTGCATAATGATGATGTCGAGCTGCAAGTGATTATCAGCTGGCTGGAAGGCATGGTCTCCGAGCGTAAATCAGCCAACGGCTTTTTGCGCGGACAGCTGACCTTTTGTTCGATGTTGCCGATGCGGTCTATTCCGTTCAAGGTGATTGCGTTGTTGGGCATGAATGACGGTGAATTTCCCAAAATCGACCGTAATCCGACCTTTGATTTGTTGGCTCAAAACTTTCGCAAAGGCGACCGCTCGCATCGCAGCGATGACCGCTACCAGTTCCTGGAAATCCTGTTGTCGGCCAGGCAGCAGCTGATTATGACCTATATCGGCCAGTCGATCAGCCACAACGACGCCATTCCGCCGTCGGTGGTCATCAGCGAATTGCTGGAGGTTTTGCAATGTGAGGGCGACCGGCCGGTCGCCCTCACAATTACCCGGCATCCGTTGCAACCGTTCAGTCGGCGCTATTTTGACGGGACAGAAAATTTGTCCAGTTTTTCCGAGGCCGATTGCGAAACCGCCAAGGCATTATCCGGCAGGGATACCCAATCGTTAGCCCCTACAGGTTTATGGTGGCAAGGAACAATTCCTGAAGATACTGTAGAAACGGAAGTGATCGACCTGAACGAATTGTTCAGTTTTTTTCGGCATCCTCAACGTCATTTCATGCAACGACAAATGGATTTGCGCTTTAGCGGTATGAGGGCCGATGCCGAAGAGCGTGAGCCGTTTAGCATTGCCAAGCTGGAGGGTTATGCCATTTACCATGAATGGATACAGGAAGCGTTAAACGGCAAGCCGGTATTGGTGAAAAAACTTCAGGCGCAGGGACGATGGCTGGCGGGTGTGCCGGGCGAGCTGGAGTTTGAGCGGCAACAGCGTGTGATTAATGAATTTGTCGAACGAATAAAGGCCAAAAATCTGGGTGCGCCTTTGGACGATTTGCCGATAGATATAACCGTCAACGGATACCGCTTGGTCGGCAAACTCGGCAACCTTTATGAATGCGGCAGCCTGTTTTATCGTTACGCCGATCTTAAGGGCAGGGATTTTATCTGCGCGCTGTTGCATCACCTCATTATTAATCAGGTTCAGGAACAACAGACGTTTTTACTCAGTACCGATGAAGACTTAAGTTTGTTGCCGGAACATTGTCAGCCGGAGCATTTGACCGCATTGATAGAAATATACCGACTCGGCCAAAAACAGCCTGATGCGTTTTTTGTGGATTCGGCCTTGGCGTACATCAAACAGACCCACAAGCTCAAAACCGGCAACCGGGCCTCAAAGTCGGCGCCGGATGCCGCAATAGAGCAATTGTCCAGAGCCGTCCAGCAGTCGTACGAGCCGGAACTCAGACGGCTTTACGGCAATGTGGCGGATATGGGACTGGTGTTGGGCGAGTCATTTGAGCGGCAATGCCAGACCCTTTTGCAACCGGTTTGGGATGCAACACATTAAAAATAGTTAGGCAGGGTCGGCAGATTTTTTGGATTTTTCATTATGGTTCCGTATAACAGCAGGAGTAGGGGCGACCGGCCGGTCGCCCCTACAATGTCTGCTAATACATTGCATAACTTGCAGGCAAAGCCTGCACGCTATCCTAAAGTTGATGTTTATCTCAGGTACACCGTATATAACTTGATTTATGGCAGTCCAGGTTGGGCATGCTGTTTATGCCCAACATTGCGATGTTTCGATATGGCGGCGGATTTTCTCATCACCGGATGCCGAAATGTTGGGCAACGAAAAGCTGTCGCCTAAAGCGCCTACTTTTGGTGCCCAACCTATCGCGACTTTAAACATGACGGCAGTTAATGCCTGCTCAGATCCAGAAGGGCGTCCACAACCAGCCCCGATCCTATCGAGATTAACAGAACGTCGCTTCCCACGCGCGCGTAACGGTATCCTGGCAGCGGCTGCCCCAGCTGCATAACGATCGCCGGCGGCAAGTCGTAGTAAACCACGCTGCGAGGCAGCGGCCGGCCTATCTGCCACTTTTTTGCCAGTCCGGGCGGAACACAGCCGTTGTGCTTCTTGGCGAGGCCCGGCGGACAGCGGCCGGTACGAAACTGCTCGACATAGTAATCATGGATGACGGCTTGATGCCGGTCATCAAAATAGCGGCGCTCTTTAAAGTCACGCTCGTCTTTTTGATGAAACGACCGATCATTGCGATCCCGATCATGGCTTTGTTTTTCCTTCCGTTCATGTTTATCGGCTTTATTGCGACTGCCCCATGAAGGCTTGTCGGCAAACGCCGGTCCGGTCGCCAGCATTACGGCGATTGCAAGGATCAAAGTGCGACTTGTTTTAAATGTAAATTGCTGCATGTTCTATTCCCAATAATAAAGTTAATACCCGTTCACTGCGCTGTTTGTACGCCCTGTCCCGTTGTTTTATACTCGTCGCACTTCAAAATTCGGCACCTTTATCTTCTCTCTTATACGGATGTGGATAGTAAGGCAATGCAGGAGTAATTGCGGAGAGGAGATTTAAAAAACCGAATTTTGATATGCAAACACTATATACTCGATTCCATCAAAAACAATCAATTGAATGGATTTATATTGAACCCCAACTTTTCCGTCCATCCCAATAATTTCAGTTCCCTGATGCTGTTCGGCTTGAGCCTTAGCAATTATGCGCTGATGTATTGGGCGAATATTTTTCTGGCTCGGCATTTGGCGATCGACGCTTTCGATGATTACAGTGTGGCGGTTTCCATCGTCACATTGCTATCGACGCTGGCAACATTGGGACTGGAAAAATACGCCCTGCGCCTGATCGCCCTGTATATCGAGCGCGAAAACTGGCCGCGTCTGCGTGGGTTCTGGCTGTTCTCGGTGCGCGTTATCGTCCTTTTCAGCGTATTGCTGCTGGGCATACTCGGTTTGGGATTGGAAAGCTTTTTAGCCTTCCATAATGTCGATTTTCACATTGCGATTGTGATTTATGCGGGCTTTCTACCGGTGATTGCGCTTTGTCTATTTTTGACTGAAGTGATTACTGTCTACGGCATGCAAATCCTGGCTTTGGCTTTGTATCGTTTTTTTCTGCCTGCGGTGTTTTTACTGTTGATTATCGGTGTACGCCATTTTCAGCTTGGGATAACGGCTGTTTCTGCGGTGCTGTGTTTCGGCGCGGCCTGGTGTTTGACGCTGTACTGATGCTAATCACGGCGCTAGCTGCCCGTCCAAAGGCGCTCAGACAGGTAAAGGCCGACTCGAAGGGTCGGCGCTGGTGGTTGAAAAAATCGCTGCCGTTGTTGGTAAGCAGTGTAATGATGACATTACTCACCAGCGCCGGGACTATCATTCTGGAAGTACTACACCCTTCGCAAGCGGTGGTCGGCACTTACGCTGTTGCCATGCAAACAGCGAGCTTGATTTCGCTGATAGGCACCTCGACTAATCGATATTATCTGCCGATGTTGGTGGTTTTGTTGGAGCGCCGCGACCAGCGCGGCATCAAAGCTTTACTCGATAAACGTATGCAATTGATCGCCTGCTTTATCGCGGTTTTTTTGAGTATTATCGGCGTTTGGGGGCAAGAAATACTGGGTCTGTTCGGTTCCGATTTTTCTCAGGGCTACCAAGCTTTATTGATCAGCGCAGCTGGCGCCGCGTTTAGCACACTGTTTTCCGACTCGCCGTACTATTTGCAATTTATGGGGCGCAATCGTCTGGTTGTCAGCTTAATGTCATTGGCTGCGCTTAGCATGATCGCCCTAAGTTTTATGCTGGGTTCCCGTTACGGTTCGGCCGGTGTTGCCTTGGCTTACGCGGCGCCGACCATGCTGCTGTTTTCCAGCTTGAAATGGCTTGCCAATAGGCATATGCGAAACCTGTTTGCAATTAATGCCCAACCGAATTTGCAGAGTCATAAGATACGCTGACGACTGTATGCCCGGCAAATTAGTGCTCAACTTGTCATGTATCGCAGATGAGTGCTGATCTTTTTGCGGGTCGGCCGGGCTTTCGCCGCGTATTGCCGCTAACCGCTGTCGCTCAACGTATGAATCAACCCATCTGCCAAAACAACTTCGGCTACTATAAAATATTCATAAACTGAAACAGCTATCGTGAAAGGTTAGTGAAAGGGAAAAGGGCTAGAATTATAGCTTGATAATAAACCGAAGCGTCCCTTCGATACTTTTTCTTCAGTATGCAAACGAAATGTCCCGCTCTATTTCACACATAACACCTACAGCAATTTCAATTTAAATGGGTTACTAAACATTAAAAGGCTATGTCGTCATCATTGTCGCTGGAGTGCAGGCTTCGCCTGCGCCGGCAAGCAAAGCTTCCGCTCCTGCTCTCGCCCCTTACCTACATCCATGTAGGCAAAGCTTGCACTTCCGTCACGCCATAGTTTCAATAAGCATCGTAGCTGTTTTAGTAATTAACTGAATTTGAAAACGCTGTAAGACATTAACATCGATAAAGTTAATGCCATGAAAACGTAAGCAACAGAAATACAAATGAATTCAAACCCTAAAATTAATAATAGCCTGTTTGCCAATCTGAAATACGATTTATCGGCAGGTATTGCGGTTTTCCTGATAGCCATACCGTTATCATTAGGGATAGCACTGGCATCGGGTGCGCCGCTGTTCTCAGGGTTGATAGCGGGTATTATCAGCGGAATCATAGTGGCGCCATTGAGCGGCTCCTCGCTGGGCATCAGTGGCCCAACCGCCGGTCTCGCGATCATTGTCTGGGCGGCCATTGACAAACTGGGTTTCAATGGCTTTTTACTCGCCCTGGTCGTGGCGGGCGTTTTCCAAATTATTATGGGGCTGTCCAAAGCCGGGGTCATTGCCTATTACTTTCCGTCATCCGTCATTAACGGCATGTTGTCGGGTATGGGCTTTATTCTTTTTCTTAAACAGATTCCCCATGCCATGGGTTATGACCGGGATTACGAAGGCGATACCTCCTTTTTTCAGGCCGATAGCTACTCGTCTTTTACTGAACTGACGCATATGCTGGATTTCAGCTCGCCTACGGCAATTATGATTGCGCTGATATCACTGGCGATTCTTATCTTGTGGG
Organism: Methylobacter sp.; assembly: GCA_030653175.1. Taxonomy (GTDB): domain Bacteria; phylum Pseudomonadota; class Gammaproteobacteria; order Methylococcales; family Methylomonadaceae; genus Methylobacter_A. Next base: position 11,848 of record JAURZV010000068.1, on the reverse strand, counting down.
AACAGCCGTTCATGAAGAAATATCGGTTTTTTCAATTGTTCCAGGGCGTTTTAATCGCGATTTTAGTCGCCGTGCTGATCAATCAAGGTCTGCAAAATTTTTATCCTGAACTGGCGTTGGGCGGCAATCATTTGGTTATGATTCCTGTGCTGCAAAACACCGGTGATTTATTGAGTCAATTACATTACCCGGATTTTTCTCTACTCAATAATTCCGATGTTTACCTGACCGCGTTAACGTTGGCTGTAGTGGCGAGTTTAAAGACGCTGCTCTCTGTGGAGGCGGTTGATAAAATGGATCCTTACAAAAGAGTGACATCCGCAAATCGGGAGCTGATTGCCCAGGGCATCGGCAATACCTGTAGCGGTTTGCTCGGAGGTCTGCCGCTGGCGCAAGTCATCGTGCGCAGTTCTATCGGCATTCAATCCGGGGCAAAAACCAAAGCAACAGGGGTTATAGGCGGGCTGCTATTGCTGTTTGCGGTCATTTTTATTCCAACAATGATCAACAAAATCCCTTTAGCCAGTTTGGCGAGCGTGTTACTGGTTGTCGGTTATAAATTGATCAGGCCAAAATCGTTTGCCATCATGTACAAAGCGGGCATGTATCATTTCATCCCGTTCTGCGTCACCATCCTGGGCATGATTTTTACTAACCTGCTTATCGGTCTTGCAATCGGACTGGTCACCGCCTTATTTTCGATATTGCTGGAAAATTATAAAAGCGCTTTTTATTTTAATGAGTCACACATCGGCAATAAAACCATACTCAGGTTATCCGAACATATCTCTTTTCTGAATAAAGCCAATATTCAACAAACCCTTGAACAGTTACCCGATTATTCGGAAGTAGTGATTGACGCAACCCGTTCAAAATACATTGATTACGATGTCTTCGAAATCATTGAAAACTTCAAAATTGAAGCGCAACGAAAGCATATCAAGCTGACCATTGAAAACCTGCGCGGTTTTGGCGTGCTGAAACCGGTTGAGAATGCAAGGGCGCCTACCTACGATACCCAGCAATCACTAACGCCGGCTAAAGTGTTGGCGTTGCTGAAAGAAGGCAATGAACGCTTTGTTAATAATCTAAAATCCAACCGGAATCTGTTGGAGCAAATCAACGATACCCGGCAAGGGCAATTCCCCATTGCGATTATTCTCAGCTGCATGGATTCACGCACGTCGGTCGAATTAATTTTCGACCAGGGTTTGGGCGATGTGTTCAGTGCGCGGGTCGCGGGCAATGTCATCAATGACGACATCTTGGGCAGCATGGAATACGCCTGCAAGCTGGCAGGTTCAAAGTTGATCGTGGTGCTGGGCCATTCGCATTGCGGCGCAGTCAAAGGCGCTTGCGATAATGTTGAACTGGATCATTTAAGCGGGCTATTGCACAAAATAAAACCGGCTGTGGATGCCGTACATGCCGAAGAGTCTGTGGAAATCACCGCCAGTAATGACGAACTCGTGCAAAAAGTGGCCGATAAAAATGTGCAACTGACCGTCGAGCAAATCAAAAGCAAAAGCCCTTTACTGGACGCCATGTTAAAAAACGGTGAAATTGACATAGTCGGCGGGATGTACGACATTGAAACCGGAAAAGTGAAATTCTATGTAACTACTCAGCCACAGATTGTCACAGATGCACACTGATAAACTGAAATATAAAGAACTCACTTGTCTTTTATCAAGAGTTTCTATCAGGTTACAAAGAGTTAGATGGCGGCTTCCTGGAATCAGCCTGTTTTCTCGTTCCCACGCAGCGCGTCGCTGCCATTAAGTTAAGCCGAAATAGTTATGGTTGAATGTCGTGGACGCGAATTTATTCGCGCTTTTTAATACCTGTCGCGCGAATAAATTCGCGACCACAATATTATATTAAATCCATAACTTAATGGCAGCGACGCGCACTACGTAGGTAGGTAAAAAGCAATCTGTTTAATCTGTTTAATCTGTGTTGATCTGTGGCTGAATAGTTACCCATCAAGTATTAAGAATCACTTTCAGTTTTTTACCTGGAGTAAGCGAATTACTTATTGTCGGTGGATTCCATTTACGCAGGTCTGCGATTGAGACATTAAATTTACGGGAAATTTGTGCCAGTGAATCACCTTGCTTAACGATGTAACTAATCGAACGAATCACTGCAGATGAAACCACAGCCTGTGAAGCTACGGCTACAGCCTGTTGATTGGCAGCCTTAATAGTCAACTTCTGGCCTAAAACCAACGCAGATTTTGAAGTAATGTTGTTCCAGCCCGCGATATCAGTAACGCTAACCGAAAACTTCTGCGCGATATTCCAGAATGTGTCGCCTTGTTTTACGACATAGATCTGGGCGCTTCCCGGTTTATTATTAGTTGTTTTGGCGGTGAACTGTGTACCCGCTGTTTTTTGTGGCGTCGGCATCTTTAAAAGCATGCCGGAGTGGATAGAATTACTGGCTAAGTGATTGGCCTGACGGATTGATTGGGGTGTTGTATTATTTTTGTCGGCAATAGATACGAGGCTTTCCCCTGCCTTAACTTTGTGTTGGCTTGGGATAGTCTGGATTTGATCATGCCGAATTTGCGCCATTGTCTCATCATGATAACGCTTCATATCGACCCGTTCAGCATAGGGTAGTTGAGCCAGGTTTTGTTTGAATGATTGTGCTTTGGCAACGGGAATTAATAAGTGATGCGGCCCCTGCGGTGCAGTGCTTGAGTGGTTAAAGCCGGGATTTAATTTTAAAAACTCATTCAGCGGCGTATTAGCCAGCTCGGCAGCTTTGTTTAAATCCAGTTGGGATTTGACATCAACAAGCTCACAATAAGGTTTATTGGGGATGTGTTGTAAATCAATATTGTATTTGTCGGCATTGCCAAATATTCTGGCGATAGCCAGCAACCGCGGCACATAGTCCGTCGTTTCTTTGGGAAGATCTAATGACCAGTAATCGGTTGCCAGATTGAGGTTTTCATTTTTTTCGATAGCTTTTCTTACATTACCTTTGCCGTAATTGTAGGAAGCCAGTGCAAGATGCCAGTCGCCATCAAAAGTCTCGCCCAAGTGTTTGAGAAAAGAGGTTGCCGCTTTGGTTGAGGCATAAACATCGCGGCGACCGTCGTACCAGGCGTTTTGTTGAAGACCATACAGACGACCGGTAGCCGGTATAAATTGCCAGAGTCCTGACGCATCGCTTTTTGAGTAAGCTTCTGGCAGAAAGGCGCTCTCAACGATAGGCAATAAAGCCAGTTCGCCGGGGATATTTTTTGCTTCGACTTCGTCGAGTATAAGATGCAGATAAGGTTCCGCCCGTTGCTGAACCCTGGCAAGATAGGCCGGGTGTCGTAAATACCAGTTTATCTCGCGATCAATCCGTTCATTTTCAATTTCGGGTAGCGAATATAACGATATTAACCGCTCCCAAACCGTATTCTTGTATTTTGATGGTACATTGTATTTTTGTTTGCCGAACGGATGGAGAGCATGTCTCACATAACTGTTATCCATTTCAGCGCCGGCAGGCGGCCTATCGTTAAAAGAGTCTTTTGAGGTTGTAGAGCAGCCTGTTGCGATTAAAAAGACCAACACTAATAAAAATTTAACTAATCTGTTAAAGTTAACGCTCATCATCTAAGCCTTTTAAGAATGAAGTTTATTATTAAGATGCTATCATTATAGCTTGTTTTTATTGAAAATCATCAAAGTCAGATAGTGTAGAATTCGGACATGAATCGTAATTTCTTATTTGCATGGTATCAAACCCCTAGAGGCAAGCTGCTACAACAGCTTGAAGCCGACTATTTACAACGGTCTATTACCGTCAGCTGTCAGCAAACCATCTTGCAGATTGGCGGATTAGACTGGGAAAGCAAGTTTATCGACTGCACTTTATACAAGAATTTTACGGTACTCGACGCCAAAAACCTGGGCTGCGATAAGGCAAGAAAAATTCAGGCCAAATCTTACAGCCTGCCCTTGCAAAGCAACTGCATCGATATGATTATAGTGCCGCATTTATTGGAGTTTGATGCCTTTCGGTTTCAAACCATGCGGGAAGTGGAACGTGTTTTGAAGCCGGAGGGAATATTAGTCGTACTGAATTTTAATCCTTGGAGCCTATGGGTTAGATACCAATATTTGTGGGATAAAAAAATGGCCGATTCATGGGGAGGACACTTTATTTCCCGCTCAAGAATTTTGGACTGGCTAAAGTTATTAAATTTTGAAGTAACCGTATCGTCGGAGTTTAATCTGGATACGGTAAAGTCGACTCATGGGAAGTTTATAACCCGAGGGCACTCGCTCACATCGACCGCCTATGCGATTAAGGCTATCAAACGCCGTTACAACCTGATTCCATTAACACCGGTACGAGCGTTAAACCCCCGCTTAATTCTGACAAACCCGCTTAACTCACCAACTACACAACTAAACAGACATGACTGATTCCGTCATTATTTATACCGATGGCGCCTGCCGTGGCAACCCTGGACCGGGCGGCTGGGGCGTAATACTCTGTTACAAGGGAACCGTTAAGGAAATCTACGGCGGCGACCCGGACACCACCAACAACCGCATGGAGCTGATGGCGGCGATCCAGGCGCTGGAAATCCTGACCAAGCCCTGTTCCGTGCAGCTCAATACCGATTCGAAATATGTCATGCAGGGCATTACCGAATGGATTAGCAACTGGAAAAAACGCGGCTGGAAAACCGCCTCCAGAACGCCGGTTAAAAATGAAGACCTGTGGCGCAGGTTGGATGCCGCCATTCAACGGCACAATATCGAATGGTTTTGGGTAAAAGGCCATTCAGGCCATAAAGATAACGACCGGGCGGATGAACTGGCTAATCTTGGCATTGATTCATTAAGGAATGAACACGAAATGACTTGAGTATTTGAGAACGAATTCGCCTTTGGGCACAAGTTTTAGGGTAATTTACTCAACTCAGCCTTATCGGGTATTCGTTTTAGATCACTATGTGGCGCAGCATAGTAGATTGATTTATAAAGTGTTTTTGGCATAGCGCGATTGCCCTGGCTCAATACGGTTATAACAAGTCATTATCTAGGAGTCTGTCTGAATATGGACACTTTAATGGACACAACAATAAAAAACCAATATGCATAACTCGTAACCTAATTGATTAAATGGAGCCAATGGCGAGAATCGAACTCGCGACCTACTGATTACGAATCTTAAGATATAAGCATTTATTACCGTTGATTACCATTCAATAATACACCTATTTTTTAAATAAATCAGTAAGTTGTATAACTTACCCCTATTTGTTGTGTTGATAAGTATTCATCGTTATACTGTAAAAAAAGTTACAAATTGGTTACATCTGGTTACAAACTGGTTACAAATTTAGAGGGTTATTTTATGGCAAAAGTAAAACTGACCGCCGGACGAATTGCAGGCTTCAAGTGCGATGAATCAAAGGCTCAAGCTTTTCTATGGTGCGCCGAAGTGCCGGGCTTAGGTGTCCGAGCAACGCCAAATTCAAGCGCCGCTGGTTACATTTTCCAGTCAAAAGTGAAAGGCCAGTCAATGCGGGTTACGATTGGCAAGGTTAGCATGTGGAGTATTCCAGAAGCTCAAGCCGAAGCCCGCCGCCTACAAATAATTATAGACACCGGCAACGACCCGCGCGAAGTGAAAGCCGACAAAGCCGCCGCCAAGGTTGCGGCTAAAACAGCCAAAGCAGCAGAAGCCGCAGCGCAAATAATGCAGGAGGCCCGCGAATCGGTGACAGCAGGCGAAGCATGGAAAGCCTATGTTGCTGACCGTAGCGCGTCAATCGTTGACGGAAAACCAGAATGGGGCGAGAAACATAAAGCCCAACATGATTATTTTGTGCAAGCTGGCGGAGTAAAGCGCACCCGTGGCCGTCGCCCGAACGAACCGGAAACAACTAGACCCGGCGTTTTGGTGCCGCTTATGAATATGCGTCTTATCGACCTTGATGCAAAAGCGATTGCAACATGGCTGGAAAAGGAAGCCGCCCAAGCACCTGCCGCCGCCGCGTTAGCCTTTCGCCACTTGAGAGCCTTTCTTACATGGTGCGCCAAGAATGACAAATACAAATCTGCAATACATGCCAATGCGTGCCAGTCCGATGATGTGAAAAAGAAAGTCCCTACACCACAAACCAAAAAGAACGACAGCTTGAGACGCGCGCAAATTCGCCCATGGTTTGAATCAGTGAAAAAGATTGGAAACCCAGTAACCGCAGCCTATTTGCAATGCTTGTTATTGACCGGAGCACGCCGTAACGAATTGGCCGCGCTACGCTGGCAGGACGTGGGTTTTCAGTGGAAAAGTTTGACCATACGAGACAAGGTGGAAGGAGAACGCACTATTCCTTTAACGCCCTATGTTGAATATTTAATATCCACGCTACCACGGCGCAATGAATTTGTTTTTAGCAGTCCTGCCGCCGCTTCTGGAAGGCTTGAGGAGCCGCGCAACCCTCACAACAAGGCACTAGCCGCCGCAGCACTTCCCGCGCTGTCCCTGCATGGTTTGCGCCGTTCCTTTAGTTCACTGTCTGAGTGGGTGGAAGTCCCCGCCGGAATCGTTGCACAAATAATGGGGCATAAACCAAGCGCAATTGCTGAGAAGCACTACATACAGCGTGAACTCGACTTGCTGCACTTGTGGCATGTAAAAATAGAAGCCTGGATATTGGAGCAAGCCGGAATTGAATTTGTGCCGGTGCCGCTGGGTTTACGTGTAGTCGTGAATCAATGAAAGCGTCTATAAAAAATAGCACGGGATTATATTCACTTGTGTTGATAAGTGTTAATTAACAGCATACAATTTGTATCATGATAAAAACTTTCCGGCATAAGGGCTTGCAAGCCTTTTTTGAGACAGGCAGCAAGGCAGGCATACAGCCGCACCATGCTGGAAAACTGCGCGTATTGTTGACCACATTGGACAGCGCAAAGCGTGCGGATGATATGAACGCACCGGGTTGGAAACTGCATCCCTTGACAGCCGACCTTGCCGGGCATTATTCCATAACAGTAAACGGAAACTGGCGATTAACTTTCACCTTTGAAGGCGAAAATGCCGAACTGGTTGATTATTTGGACTACCACTAGGAGTAATTAATATGAGCAGAATGCACAATCCGGCACACCCCGGCGAAGTATTACGAGAATGGCTACCGGAAGGAATGACCGTAACAGAAGCAGCAAAGGAATTGCAGGTTTCCCGTGTCACGCTTTCTAAGGTGCTGAACGGTAAGGCCGGAATAACGGCGGGAATGGCCTTGCGCCTTTCGATATGGCTTAGCACGTCCCCCGATGTTTGGCTGGGTATACAAACGCAATGGGATTTATGGCAAGCCGAGCAGCTACCACGTCCGACTATCAGGCCGCTTGATAGGCAAGCAGCATAACGAGTTAAACCCCGTCTACCCAGCGAGTAATTACCAAGAGGGAAAAGCCGGACACCTTCACCGGCCTGACGGGGATTTTATTTTGAGGGCGCATTATAGAAGGATGCGATTGTGATTGAATACTTTGATGAAATCGGCAGAAAAAGAACAGCGCCTGGCGCGCGGAATCAATACCTGAATAAAGTCGTAGGGCGGCTTCCTCCTCATGGTAAAAACTGGCACTTGGTTGATGGATGGAGCAAAGACCTTGCTGGAAAACTAATAGCAATTGGCTGGCCTGATGTGGATATTGAAGATTGCAAGCGAGAAGCTAAGGAACTGCCCGCCGGAATTAAGCGAAGCGACGAAGCAAAAGGACGCTTACATGCCTATTCATTTTTCGTTAATTTGGCGAATATTGCTATTGAAGCAGGCTTACTTAAGGAAAACGATAAACCTGCCCGGTGGCTGGAATGGGCTGAGTCAAAAGGCTATGTAACAGATCACTTGACAAGATACATGAGCAAAATAATGTCTGATGATGATGCCGTATTTTTTGCCCGTATAGATGAAATGCTAAGGCCATTCCTAAAGCCCATAGATTACGAGCAAGCCGACACCCCCGCCGCAATGGTGGAAGCTGAGGCAATGATACCGACAGCGATAAAAAACGCATGTGCTGAGTTAGCCTTAAAATTCGCAATGATGGACGCTGAGGTAATGATACCGACACACACTAATGATGACCGCGACAAGGAACCGTGGTTAATCCATGACCCAAAAGACCCGCCGCCCATTCAACCGTGGTACACACCAGCGCGTTATTTTGCCCGGCAGGTTGTCATAAACGACTCATCCTTATTAACGAAACAAACCCTATTGGCTGGCAAGGTTGTCCAGCGGCTAACTGCCGCCGGTTTTAAAAAACGGGGTGGGAAATTACCTTTTGGCTCAGGAACGGTAAAAAAAGCACTTTCAAACATATCTCTAGGGTAAATCTTTCAAACTTTCAGCGAAAGTTTTTACATTAATGCTCTTACATACCAGTAACGGCGGGGCTTTCGCTAAACTTTCGCGCTCACTTGTAAGCGTTTAACGCCCGTTCATTCTATAGCCTACTTCAACAGAAATGGGCTTTACAAAATGAAAACAGTTACAAATCAATTTACCCCGCTAGAACAAGTTACCAACCCCACAGTTCCAACCGATGCCGCAGCGCATTATCTGAACCGCAAGCCACAAACATTAAGGTCATGGGCTTGTTTGGAAAACGGCGCACTTCGACCTATAAGAATTAATGGTCGTCTTGCGTGGTCTATTGCCGGAATCAAAGCCCTGTTAAATGGGGGTGCAGTATGAGCCGCCCATTAACCAAACGCGAACAACGCGCCATTAACGCCCTATTAAACGGTGCGGTCATGCGGGAAAACTTAGACTTCATTGCTGGATGCTCAAACAGTCCAGAGCTTGTGGCAGGGCTTAGGCGCAAAGGTCTATCAGTCCCATGCGAACGAGTAGAACGGTTCGACAAAGACGGCAATTCTTGCTGGCCGGGGCGTTACAGTTTTACGCAGGAAGATAGAGTTTTAGCCCGTGAATTGGGGGCATGATGCAGACCGAAATTAAAAAGGCCGCTGACTGTACGACCAGACCAGCGACCCAATACCAAAAACCACAAAATGATTTTACCAAAATTGCTGGCCTCGTAAAGGCTGAATTTATCCGGCTGGCTGTCTGGGTATCAATCGCAAGGGGTGCGTAATTGATGCCTACTTTAAACGATGCAATGAGGGCGGCAGGACTTGAACCGCCCGACACTATTCCCACCGGTCAAATCGTTAGATTTTCCAGCAATGGGAAGAACGGAGACAAGGCCGGATGGGTTTTTAAATTCGCTGATGGCAAAGGTGCGACTTTTGGCTGTAATCGTACCGGTGAACAGCACACATGGCAGGAGGCGCGGGATAAGCCGTTCAATGAAGCGGAACAGGCGAAATTCAAGCGGGATTGTATCGCGGCGAATAATGCGCGGAAGCTGGAAAAAGAAGCCGACTATCAGCAAGCGGCCGCCAAGTCGTTGACGGAGTGGGAAGCGTCACAGCCTGCCCCTGCAAATCATCCTTATTTGGTGAAGAAGGGTGTTGGCCCAAACATGGCGCGTGTTGATGCCCACGGAAATTTGTTAATCCCTGCCTACGGCCTGACCGACGACGACCTGCAATCACTCCAGCGCATAGCACCTGATGGCGGCAAACGATTTGCCAAGGGCGGGAAAATGCGAGGTGGTCATGTGTGGCTTGGTACGCCTGAGAACGGCAACACCTTGCTATTGTGTGAGGGGTTCGCCACGGCTGATACGCTACACAGAGCAACCGGCCACGCGGTTTGTGTGTGCTTTTCGGCTGGTAATCTAAAGAATGTTGCGGAGGCGATGCGAAAGCGTTACCCCAAAGCGACTTTTATTATTGCTGGCGATGATGACACACAAACCGCTGGCAATCCCGGACGCACCAAGGCAGAGGAGGCAGCGCAGGCCATAGCGGGTACAGCGGTTTTTCCGGCTGGTGGTGGCGACTTTAACGACCTTGAACAGTCGAGCGGATTGGATGCGGTACGCGGTCACTTCAAGTTGATGCAGTTGCCAGTTGTGCATGTTGCCTTTGATACACCGGCTTTATCGGGTACTGACTCAAGGGATGGAACGGACAGCACCCGCCCATTGTCAGAATTAGGCAATGCGGCGCGATTGGAGGACGCACACGGCGGCGACATTCATTATGTGCATGATGCTAAGGCGTGGCTTCAATGGCGCGGTGGTGCTTGGAATTGGGACATTGACGGCGCAACTATTCGAGGATTAGCGGCAAGATTACCCCAACAGATTTACAACGAGGGCGGCTTGCATTTAGCTGATGCAGAATATTTTGCTAAGTGGTCGAGGACGAGCCAAAAAGAAAGAACCGTCTTGGCTACCGTGTCATTACTGCAAGACTTCGAGCGGGTACGCTTACCGCTTGCGTTAGTGGATGCCGATTTGTTCAAAGTTGGATTTGATAATGCCAAACAGGTTCTTGACCTACGCACCGGCAAGGCAAGACTGGCGCTACAGTCCGACTTAATCACCAAGTCATTGAGTGTTGACCGGCTGGGCGAGTCATCCAAGGCGGTACGCTGGCAAGCGTTTTTAACGCAAATCTTCGGGGATGATGCGGAACTGATAGATTGGCTTAAACGCTGGTGCGGCTATATGCTGACCGGCTCCACGGCTGAACAGATATTTATTTTTTGTTTCGGTCTGGGTGCTAATGGCAAAAGCGTATTAGGGGATATTTTGCGTTACATCCTATGTGACTATGCACGAGCTATTGCTTCGGAAACTTTGACGGAATCTAAGAGGGCAGCAGGTAGCGCCACGCCCGACCTTGCCGAACTGGTAGGCGCAAGAATGGCAGTGTGCGCGGAAACGGAGGACGGCGCGGCATTGGCTGAATCACTGGTAAAGAGTCTGGTATCAGGCGACACCATGACAGCAAGGAAGTTGCATTGCGACCCGTTCCAGTTCACCCCACAGTTTAAATTGATGATGCTGGGTAACCATAAGCCGATTATTAAAGGCAATGACCACGGAATCTGGCGGCGTGTTCGGTTGATACCGTTCAAGCGCACATTCAAGCCGGAAGAACGGGACGCGGGGCTTGCGGATAAACTTAAGGCAGAAGCTCCACACATTCTGGCGTGGATGGTCGAGGGCTGTCTTGATTGGCAGAAACGCGGATTGAAAGACACGCCCAAGACCATCGAGCAGGCTACCGGAACTTATCAAGTTGAGCAGGATTTAATCGGTAACTGGCTGTCTGAATGTTGCGACCTGTCACCAATGAATGAAGCATCGACTACAGATATTTATGCCAATTATAAAAACTGGTGTGTAGAAAACGGTTTAAGGCCAAACAGCAATATTGCACTAGGTCGGCGGTTATCAGAGCGCGGTTTTTCATGTCGTAAGTCAAGCAGTACAAGGCTTTGGTCTGGTTTATCTGTCGGAAATTTAAGTTATTCAGACGACTACAGAACGGCAAGCGGTCGATGAATTAGGGCGGATAGGGCGGATAAAACCCGTTTTCATATTGCCCCACGGAAAAATTTTATAGGAGCTAATATAAAAACACGGTTTATCCGCCCTATCCGCCCTAAAAGTGAAAAGCACGCTAACTTTAAACGCCGTTATCTAAATGTATACCGGCGTTAGTATACGATTAGAAACCTATGAAAATGACAACGAATAGAAGATTAACCTTGCTGGCAATATCAGAGGGCAATGGTGACGAGCCGCCTTATTCCGCTTCATCAATCGCCTATACATTGGACAACGCTTTAAATTACAAGTGGCAGGGCTACGAAGAATTAAAGAGCATCCCAAACAAACAACAGATACACCGGACGCTTCGAGACTTATGGCATGATGGT
>JAURZV010000064.1 GCA_030653175.1 Methylobacter sp. | reverse complement strand
TCGGGAATATCAAATCCAACTGATTTTTTAGGATAATACCGGCAGCCTTAGCATGTGTCGGGAATTCTCATGCGATGGCGGATAGGCAATTTGTCTTGGTTTAGAAGTGATAATGCGCGCCCAAGCCGATATATTCCACTTTCTCTTTATAAAACTGCCCGCTAGGAGAGAAGCCGTTATAGTATTCCGCAAGAATCTGAAGCTTTCGGCCTAATACCTGTAAATTTTCAAACTCGACGCCCGCTCTGGCCGATATATCGGTACTCCAGTTATTTTCATCGTAATTCTTAATATCAGCCGCAACGATAGGCCGCATTGATGCAAAGTCTATGCGCCAAGGGCTTCGAAACTCAATACCGTATTGCGCAGACCACACCTTAAGTGTCGAAGGTTCTTTGTGGAACAGACCGCCTCCGCCGCCATATAAGCGCACTCCATAAGGAAGCTCATAAGAGAGTTTTAAATCCGCGCCTTCGTAACTGAGGTTCACCCGTTCGAATTTAGTGTTTACCTTGCGCAGCAGAAATTCATCGCCAAGATGCGAGCTTTGGTGATAAATGCGGCCAAACGCTGAAAACCGATCGGCACGCATGCTTGAATAGATTGCTGCAATAAAATCGGTGTTGAGAAGATCAGACGATGAGGCACCCAGGTTGAAGTCACTAAAGACCCCGGCTTGCAGTCCCGTTTCCCATTGCACAGTGGATTGTCCGAAGTTACTGCGGTAAAACGGTATCGTTTCACCAAAGCTGACAGAGCCTATATCTCTGCCATCAAAATTGTTGCTCTGATAATTGCGATAAGCCGCCGAGAAATGAGCCCAGCGCGTATCTGCCAATAATGGCTTGAATAGATGCCCCTTAGGCAGAAGTCCTGTTGATAATAGGGTTGATTCAGTTGCTGACGCAGCTTCATCACCGGAAATCCGGACAGGATTTGAAGTGGAGTCCATGGGCTGCCTGTTTGAGGTTTCCGATGTCTTTACAGCGTTAACTCCAGGGATTTCCCATAATAACTGTACCGCTTTGGCGCGGTCGGCGGCTTCCAGGTTGGCAACCGGCAAAGTAATTACGCCATCCCGTACCATTAATGACGGCATATCAAGTTTTAAGTTTTGTTTTAATACGCCGGTGGCATAACCGGCAATGTACGCGTCATCCGAAGTTGAGGCATACGTAAAAGATGCCGATAGCGGCATAATGCCCAGAATAGCTATAAGTCGTAAATAAATCATATTATTTGCTCGGTGTATTTGCATTTACAGTCAGGTCGGTTTTAACCGATTTCACATGTTTCTGGTTGCCGGCCATTTCCATGGCTCTGCCGATGCTTTGCTCGGAATCTACTATACCGGTTAACTTCACTACGCCTTTGACTGTGGTCGCGTCGATATGGGATGCGTTAAGCAAAGAGTCATTTAAAATTGCGGTTTTGACATTCATAGTAATAACCAGGTCATCAATTTGTTCTTCGGTTTTGTCGGCTTTTTGATCCAATGGCTCCTTTGTCTCTTTAATTTTTTGATCGGCCCTTGATGTCGCTGGATCATGCTTTTGCTCGGCGTTTTCAGCGCTTCCTTCTTGCCGGCAACCAGCCAGTCCGAAGATAGCGGATAAACAGGTAATCATAAGAAGTCTATTTTGCCTGTTACGCATTTGTCATTTTCATGGGTTATTCCTCAGATTGTTGTAACTACTCACCCATTAAATACATGGGGCGCTGGTGACGCAGATGAATATGATGAACACGGATAATTCAATTAAAATCTTTCACATCATAATTATCGGTGTTCCCTTTTTCTGAGGATAGACAAGATACCCTGATTTGAGCTGTCAGCGACTTGGATTCGATTCAGAAGGTAGACCGCAATCATAAATGCTTCGCATCCCGGCACTTTGTGGGCATGGGCGGAAGACTGCAAAGGATATCATGAAATTGAAGATAACGACTCTGGCGGCGTATTACGCCCCATAGAATCAGCGCGATCAGGAAATTAAACGCAACGGCAAGCAGTATGGCGCTACTCAGCCTGACGCCATTTTCGACCAGCATCAGCATAGTGACGGATACCAGTTCCAGAAGCGAGCCGCTTAGCAGAAAACCGAACACTACAGCTATACCCAGAGACGTTATGGGATTGTCGAGGATATAACTGCGGTAATTATTCATCAAATGCCGCCCTCCTTTTTTGTCAGGCGCTTCCGCAGTCTGACAGGTCGCACCGGGGATTCTATCGAAAGCCTTATGTATGTTGTTTGTTGTTTTCATGATGGTTTCCTTATTTATTCGGGCGTATGTCATTCTTGACCGAATTCACGCCCTTGAATGTTTCAACTTTGATCTCGGTGAAGCTTCTTCCAATGTGGTCGCCTTAATCTTGGTGGTGACGACACTGTCATCAATATATTCCCCGGTACTTTCCCGCTTTTGCGTTGATGTGCAAAACCTGCGGCAGTCATTAATATCAGGGCCGGAAAAAATGCGAAAAAATCTAATAAGATATTTCATGACTAAATCTCCAATTACAGCGTTTTCAAATTCAGTTAATTACTAAAATAGCTACGATGCTTATTGAACTATGGCGTGACGGGAGTGCAAGCTTTGCTTGCCAATGCAGGCGAAGCCTGCACTCCAGCGACAATGATGACGACATAGCCTTTTTAATGGTTAGTAACCAATTTAAATTGAAATTGCTGTAAATGCCTATCCCGGTAGGTTGAATAAGCCCTTCAAATTCATTTGAGTTAAACGTCTGACACAATCGTTGCGATAAATAATCATTGCAACAATTGCCACTTTCTATCTCGAAATCAGGATAAGCCTCTTGCAGAACAACCGGTTCTAAGAACTACTAGTTATAAGTGTATACTTTTCCTCAGTTGCCAACCGTGCGTTAGCGTACATAAGCCTCATATAACCAAGAATTGAAAAGAACAGATGAATCTTTATAGTCCCGGTTACTAATATATCGTGGGCGCGAATAAATTCGCGCCCACGATATAT